>JAEOTZ010000087.1 GCA_016839585.1 Promethearchaeota archaeon | reverse complement strand
TATGTTTAGCTATGATTAATGGTGATTCTCCATTAAATATTGAAAATGCATGGATGAGATTTCCAATATTTATCCAAATGGCAAATATTTACTATGATAACAAAAATTATTATTATGCTGCTCAAGCTGTAAAAAAAGCAGCTCTTATTGCCGATATTTATAATAAAGAAGATTATTTTATCCTTAGTGAGCAAGCAGCTTATCTTTATTCAAAACTCAACTTATATTTAGAAGCGAGTAAAATCTTAGAAAAAGTTGACAGAAGGAAATCAATAAATTATAAAAAGCTATATGCTGAAGCAATGATTACTGATGGTAATCGGTTATTTAATAAGGGAAAATATGAAGAAGCAGCGAAAATATATGAAAAAGCGGCACAATGGTCCAGCATTGAATTACAAGATGGTAAAATAATTCATGAGGCTTTTAGATTATCTATTAATTCTTGGATTTCCGCTTGTAGGGTTGAAAATGCATTTAGAATTCTTGAAAGTTTGTCCCATAAAGAAATGTTGACTATACTGAAGGAGATCTCAGAAAAAGTTAGAGATGAAGGAGATTTCCTAGTAAGTATAAATGATTTTGAATCGGCAACAGAACAGTTATATCGAGCTATAGATAAATACCAACGCGAGGGATTATATGAAGAAATAGAAAAATTAACAGAAAAATTAAGCGATATATTAATAAGACTCTTAAAAGAACAGGTTAATCAAAATGAGATTTATGCTGCAAAACATACTTATGATGAAATTGAAAATATGTGGGAATCATATAACGTAGAAAAGAAAAATCTAGATTCAATATTGGAAAAATTGATAACCTTATTTCTTAAAGAATATAATTTTGGTATTTCTACAATTTTAATTAGTAAATTAAGTTCTTTAAAGTTAAAGAAAAAGATAACAAAATTAAGTTCAATAGCAGAAGATCAGTATAAAGTATCAAAGAAAAAGGAAATAGAGGAAAATATTAAAAAAGGAGTAGATTTACTAGGTGAATTTATAGAAGCTGAATTAAATATTATTGTGGACATGAATTCTCAGAAATTCAAAGAAGTTAATAAATTAATTGAGCTAAATGAACATTTAAATGCAGCAAATATTCTTAAAAATCAAGCTACTTATCTTAAAATGATTGGCAAAGAAGATATTGGTGATCAAATCTTAACAAAATCTCTAGATGTATTATTACGTGCAAAAATTTTTAAAGATTTTTTTGTCTTATATGAACATCTTACAGAAGATATGAAAAAAAAGTATTTAACAGGAGTTTATCCCTTATATCTCCTAAAATTGAAAGAAATTAAGAAACAAGAGACTTATAAAAGAAATGAAAGTATTTTTGAGAATTCAAATAGAATTTTCAGAAATCAAATGCTTTATGATGAATCAAAACAAATAAGCCTTCTTTTTATAAAAATTATTAAAAAAGAAGCTTTGAACGTTGTGGAGCGTGAAGAAAACCTATCCGGGATTAATCAAGCAATAGAATTAGATAAAAAAATACGGAATATTGCATCGGCTTATTTAGAAAAGGAAGAGCGATTAAAAATTAATTTGGATGACGTATATAAAAAGATTGCTGAAATATATATTGATTTAGATGATCTGCATCAAGCTAATATATATAATGATAAAATTGAAGATAAGATATATAAAGAGGAAATCCATAAAAGAATTGCTAAACTTGAGGCTGAAAAAAGTGGTTTTGAATCTAAAAAAGCAGAAGAAAAAAAGAAGGCAGAAATATTAAAGGAAAGATTACCAATTATTAAAAGTAAAGCACAAGAAGCCTTATTAGATAGAGAAAAAGAATTTAAGGAGAGGAAAGGACTAAAAAGGGTACATTTTGAAGAAGGTTTAAATTTTATAAAGAATCAAGAATTCGATAAAGCTCTAGAAATTTATAGAAATAACATTTTCATATTTAATAAACGTAAAAAGTATAATTTAGCTGGAGTATCTTTAGTTCTAGCTAGTCTAATACTGATGAAACAAAATAAAACTCAAGAAATTATTAAACTATTAAATGAAACTAAAAAAGAGTTATCTAATTTATGGAGACTTATTTCTGAAAGCTTTCCAATAAAATTAATAGAATACATAATAGAATTAGAGAAACTTAAAGATGAACCTAAACTTAAAGAAGCAATCTCCTATATAGAGAATTTACCACTATTCGAAGAGGAATTGGAAATTCTTTATGATTATTTAAGTAAGGATTACAAAAAAGAAGTTATTCATGAAAAATCTGTTAAGCAAGTAGAAGAAAAATTTAAAATAGAAATAGATCAAAGATTTGCCAAAATAAAATCTAAAACAGTAGATATCCGAAGAGAAAAAATTGATTTTTATATTAAACGAAAAGCTATGAGAAAACGATATTATCTTGACGTATTAGGCTTATTAGAAATAAAAGAATTCAAAAAAGCGGGTAAAAAATATTTTGATTTAGCTATTACAATTTCTAAAAGACAAGATTATAACACTAGTTCGCTATTAATACTTCTCCATGGTTTATCTTTATTAAAAGCAGGAGAATCTATACAACTCATTAGAGATAACGTGAATAATTTCTTAAATAGTTTAGGAATAAATAGAAAGTTAGTTGAAGATACTTTTTATATCTTGTTAATCTTGTTTTTAATTGATGTTAAATTATATAAAATGGATAAATTTTTGCCAAAAATTTATGAGATGCTAAAGATTTTACCATTATTTGAAGAAGAGAAAGAATTAATCTCACTTAAAACTGAATCTTAAATTATTCAACAATGCTAGCATATTTTTGCAAATCTTTTACTCTCATTCTTAAAGTAACTTCAGTAACACGTGCTAACTTGCTTATTTCCTTCTGAGTTCGATTTTCATTGCAGATTTTTGAACCAATATATATTGCTGCTGCAGCAATTCCTTTAGGGTCTTTTCCTGCTGAGTTAAATCCGCTTTCTTTAGCTTTTTCAATTATTTTAACAGCTATATTTCTACATTGCATAGAAAGTTTTAATTCATCATTAAATTTATCAACATAACGGATTGGCGAGAAATGTTGTACTTTTAAATTTAATTTAGGAAGTACTTCCATGAGTATTAGTCTATAACTTTTAATAACTTTCTTTTTTGGTATCTGTGCGACCTTTGTTATTTCTTCAACTGTTCTTGGAATACCATGCACTCTTAAGGCGGCGAAAATTGAAGCTGAAAGTAAAGTATCAATACTTCTCCCCATTGTTAATTTCTTTTTTACAGTTTGAGTATAGATTCTAAGGGCATCCTCCGCAACAGTATCAGGAATTCCAAGTCTTTTTTGTAAGCGTTGTAGGTTTGGTAACGCAATCCATAAATTTCTCTCATAACTTGTAGTCAACGATCTATGAATTTTAGCTAGTCTATTAAATTTAGATTTATATTTTGGACTTAATAATGTTCCTCTAGCGTCTCTACTTCCTCTTATAATTGTTCTTGGGCCAATTGGGCTGTAAACCCTTTCATTACTTTTTCTTTTTTGGATCTCTTCTTGAGTAAAAGCTCTGCGAGGGCTATCATCAAGTATTCTCGAATATACAAATCCACAATTTAAGCAAACATAGAATCCATCCTCCTGACTCAGTTTTGGACTATCACAACAAGAGGGTTCTTCCTCTCCTATATCCCCAAAAAATTCATCATCTTCAAAATGTGATGGCATAATAATTTAAAGAATTAAATGATTATATTGGAATTTTTCTTGCTTCGTATTATATTTAAAAAATACTAAATATTTAAATTTTGATCTAGATTAAAAACGGGTGTGAAAATTTAAATCTTTATCTTTTTAACTAGTATCTTAAAAGTTTAATAAATAATAATAAAAATTATTTAAACATTATATAATTAAAAAGAAAGTTTGATTACTAAAATGGCTAAAACGGAAACAGATTTTTCTAGTGTGATAAATGTATTTTCTAAATTCTTAGATCCTAAAGATTCTAAGATTAACAAACTAAAAACTTTAGATGATATTTTAAAATTACCAATTCATTCATTTAAATTCTTAAATAAAGAAGAATCAAATATTGTAAAAGAATTGTTAGAAATTTCTAAGATTGGTGAAATTTCAAAATTAAACAAAGAAAACCCGTTTGAAAGTATAATTAAATTCCTTGAAGATGCAGAGGATCCATCAACAGTATCTGAAATGAAAGAAAATTTATCAATAAAAATCGAGGAGCTTAAAGAAAAATATCCTACACTTGAAAGAAATTTGAAAAAAGCAATTACAATAAGTTCCATAATTACAAATCTTGAAGCTGATACAAAAGACTTTGGAACTCAAGCACAAAAAATTGTAGTAGCAGGACTAGATAATGCTGGCAAAACAGCCTCCTTATCCAAACTAGGAGGACGTTTAGGTGTAAGTGATTTGATCAAGACACAGCCAACAAAAGGAGTTTATCGAATGAATGTGGGTAGTGACAAGCTTTCCCTCTATATCTGGGATTTAGGAGGTCAAAAGGAATACAGATCAAGATATTTAGAAAATCCAGAACAATACTTTTTACAATTAGATCTTTTAATTTATGTTATTGATGTCCAAGATCCAGATAGATTTGATGAAGCACTAGACTATTATGATAAAGTTATTGATTTAATAATAGCCTTAGAAGAGAATCCATATATTATAGTTTTTATACACAAATTTGATCCTGATTTGAAGAAAGATCCTGAAATTTTATTGAATATTGAGCTCTTAAAGGAGAAATTAAATCAACTATATCAAAAGAAAGATTTTACTTTTGATGTAGAGATTTATTTAACTTCTATCTATTCAATGATTTCCCATGAACCTCAATTTGCTAAATATATAAAAAAAATAATGAGTGATACTCATTCTTTAGCTGATCCCACACTTAGAAAGGTAGATGGTCTTGGTAAGACATTAGAAGAAACGATGAATGTCATTATACGGCTCTCTGAAAGTTTGGCTAAACAATTAAATGATATCGATAGCCGCCTTCGAGCTATAGAATCAGGAGCATTTCAAATGGCTCAAAGTGGCGTACCAATAGGAATTGCTAACCCAGATCAAGCTAAAGTAGGAGCAAGGGAAAATACAAGATTACGGGTTCTAGATGAATTAAAAGACTTGTTTGCGAAGAAAAAACGCTTAGACCTTTAGAATCACGTATTACTTTTTTTTAAGATATTCTTTAATCACTCGTGATATAGCTAATAAAAATATCCCTAAAAAAATAACGACACATAAAAATAGATACCAGAAGTTTCTAAATAGCATTGTATTAATTTGTTGGTATTGAATTTCTTGTTTAATAAACTGTTCTAAATATGTTATGAGCATATTTAATAATGGAGAGACTATAAAAATAGCAGAAATAAAGCCAATAATTCCCAGAATATAACCAAAAATTACGTCAGTAGGATAATGAACTCCTATTTGAATTCTTGAAAAAGATACTACAACAGCAATACATAACATAAGAATTATCAACAAAAATGAATTTAGTAAAAAACCAAATAACAAGCCATAAGAAACAACATTATATGAATGCCAAGAAGGAAAACTCTTGGAAATGGGCTTACGTTCCAATACTTTTAATTCATTTTCATTAAATCTTTCAAAAGGTCTTGATCTTTTAACCATTTGCTTAATTGAAATTATTAAAATAAATCCGTTCAAGAATATAGCAGAGAAATGTGCAAGTAAAAATGGGTCATACCATATTAATAAATAAAATGCTATTAAAGAAATCCATAATGTCTCTCTCCCTAAAAATGAAATTGGCTTTAATACATATGTAAATACCTTTCCTCCTATTCCATTATATTTCAGAATGATTTTTTGATCCCATTTATCCACTCTTGATATAAATTCGCTTGATTCCATGCTTATATTAATTTATTTTTTTTAATTGTATTTAAAAAATTATATGCTTTTTTTACTTCAGGAATTTGTTTTTCGAAATATTCAATTGAATGTGAATCAGAACCTACAAAAAATTCTCCTCCCTCATTTTTTAATTGGCTCGCAACATGCAAGGAAGGAAATGTCCTATTTATTGGAAACTTCAATCCAGATAAGTTCAATTCTATTTTGATTCTATTTTTTATACATAAACGACCTAAATTTATTATTCGATTATCAGAAACGTCACAATCATCTGTAGGTTTTAAATCATTATTATTAATATAACGAAAAATAGTATCAATATGACAGATATTCTTAAAAATATTCGAATTAATCAATTTCTCACTAACTTTAAAATATTCATCAATAATTTGTTTTATTGGCTTTTTTTCTAATAAGCTTGTTAAACCCTCTTTTGTTGTAATTGGATAACCAATGATCCATTCATGAATAGATCCTCCAATAAAATCAAATTCTTTCCGATAATCATCCATTAATTCAAGTAGTTGAATCTCTTTATCCTCATAATATTCAACTTCTAAACCGCTGAGTATAAAATCATATGTTTCTTTAAATTTATCAATCTCTTCAAGATAATCATCAATTTTACCACCATAAAAAGGATTGGCTTTATCATTTTCAATGTAATAAAGTTCATAATGATCAAGAAAACAGACATTAATTTGGTGCTCTTCAGCAGCTTTTATATAGTCTTCAAAAGTAGGACCATCTTCTGCAACATCTACACTCCAACCTCTTGTGTGAACATGAAAATCTGTAAATTTAAATCTCATAAATCAACAAATTTGATAATTAAAGAAGAAAGATAAAAATATTGTTTATTTATTCCATGGAATTTTCTTTATCAAAAAAGACTTCATAAAATAATTCTTGGTGATAACAAATGTGCTTTTTTTACTTGTAATAATTGAATTCTCGAGTAAGAAAGATTGCTTTTTAGAAATGAAGTGAATATGGTTAATTAATATACTGTTTTTTCTCCTTCAATAAACCCACTCAACTTTAAACCGTTTATCATATAATCTATAAGAAATGTAAATACTTTCTCGTTCCAAAATTTAGAGGCGGACAAAAATTTTCTACAGTACTTACCATTTATAACCTCAATTGATGGATTTTCATTATACCATTCTATTAGTGAGGTTTTCGTATTAAAGTAGAGATCTTCCATTTCATTTAAAATTTGTTCAAAGTGATTATCTTTCCATACTCCAAAATGAGCTAAAGAGATGGAGTTCAATTCATTTCTCATTTCTCGTAATTTAACAAAAGTCTTGAGGAGTTCTTGTTCATGGAAATCAGGGGGCATGAGAGGTATAAAAAAAGCATCTTGGTCTAATCTCATAATGAATGCGTCTCCTACGAATATATTTCTATTTGTTTTGTCAAAAATTCCAATAGAATCCATCGTATGCCCAAAAAAATTCTTGATCTCTAATTCTAATCCATTTAAATCTATGAAATCACCTTCTCTCAATGGTGTAACCTCTTCTTCAAAAGGATATGACTTAATTCCCTCGTATCCTTCAATCGTTTTTTCTGGATGTTTTAAATTTTCAACCGCGTTTTCTGAAGCTAAAATTTCTACATCCAAGTCTTTCATTAGGTTAACCAATTTTGAGAGCCCTTGAGCATGATCCCAATGAGAATGAGTCAAGACGATTTTATGAATAGGATAAAGACCGAAATCTTTGAGTTTTTTTATGATTGTTCGAGCTTTTAATGCTTCCCCAACATCAATCATTAGTCGCATACCATTGTTTTCAACAATGTAAATTGAAAGAAATTTGGGTAATCCCATTGTCATTCCATCTATAAGATAATAATTGTCATCAAATTTTCCTTCATAATTTATAATAACTATTTAGATCACCTTCTAATTTTTATTTAAAAACTATATTAAAAAAGTAAATAAATGTATTTTAATTAAGATTTAAATTTTGGCAATTTAGATAAGGTTCAATCTATTTACTCCTTCATAAAAAAGCCTTTTAGAAGTTTTCTTGAGTTATTTTAGCTGATTAATCAATTAGTTGAATCTTCTTTATCAAAAAAGACTTCATAGAACAGTTCTTTTCCATCAAGATTTCCCGGAGGAGTTATTCTAGTATATCCACCCGTTCTAATTATTCTGACAGCACTTTTATTTTGAATATGAATATTTCCATAAAGTCCTTTTAATCCTCTTTCTTTTGCGATAATAATTATATGTTGATAAAGAAATCCACCAATTCCTTTGCCTCTATAATCATCTCTCACAAGGAAACTATACTCTCCCATATTTAATTTAGGATTTAAATAATAGGTAGCATTTCCTATCATCTTTTCATTTCCAATTTCACCTATAAATGCTCCAATGGAAAAAACATTGTTATAATCAATATTTACTTCAAATTGTGTTTTAGAATGAGTAAATTCTTTTTTTAGTTCAAAAAATCTTAAATATCTATCCCTCTCACTCAATGAGTAATATAAATCTCTTAATAATGGCTCATCCGTAGTTTTAACAGGGCGTATTCTTATCTTTTGTTTATCGTGTGTTTCATAAATAGTTACATATTGAGAGGGATATAGACAAATATTCCCATTATCATCACATGGAAGTACCTGGTCAGAATATACATAATTTAGTTTCTTAGCCTCGTCTAATAATGATTGACGGAATTTTGGGTGTGCAATACAAATCAATTCAACTATCCGTTCTCTAATTGATTTACCATGGAGATACGCAACACCCCATTCAGTAACTACATAATGGACATCCCCCCGAGATAACATAATCCCTGCCCCTTCATCTAAATGAGAGACTATTCTTGACTTTTTACCGTCTCGAGATGTTGATGGAATAATTATAATCGGTTTGCCTCCTTTAGAAAAAGCGGCTCCTCTCATAAAATCAATGGTTTCACCAAGTCCAGAATAAAATCGATATCCTTCTGTAGAAGCATTTACTTGCCCAGTTAGATCGATTTGGCGAGCAGAATTTATTGAAACTAGTTTTTTATTCATTCCAATAAATCTAGGATTACAAACATAATCAGAGGGATAAAACTCGATGTATGGATTATTATTTACAAAATTATATAATTTCTTAGTTCCTAAAGCATAACTTGCTATAATTTTTTCTGGATGATAATTCTTTTTCCTACAGGTTAAAACTCCTCCTTCAATAAGAGGGATTATATTATCTGTGATATAATGAGAATGCATGCCTAAATCCTTTTTTTCCCCTAAAAACTTCAAAGCGGCATTTGGTAAATCACCAAAACCAACATGTATCGTTGATTTGTTCTCAATTAAATTTGCTAAATTCTGTCCTATTCTTTTCGCAATTTCATCCGGTTCATCAAAATGAAACTCATGTAATGGTGTATCATTATAAACATAATAATCAATTTCTTTCATATGAATAAAGCTATTACCTAATGTTCTTGGCATCTGGGGATTAATTTCTGCAATTGTGATATTAGATGATTGAGCTATTGGTTTTGCTATATCAACATTAATTCCAAAAGAACAAAATCCATAAGGATCTGGTGGCGTAATTTGGATAAGAGCTACATCAATATGTTTTCTCCCTGTCTCAAATAATGATGGAATTTCACTGGCATAAATCGGTGTATAATCTGCTTGTCCTTTATTTATTTCATCACGAAGAGTTTCTCCAATAAAAAACACATTATGTCGGAAAAGATCTTCAGCTTTATCTTTGAAATATTTTTCAGGACCTATTGTTAAAAAATGGAGAATTTCAGTATCGATCAACTTTTCTGAATGCTTAATTAATTCCATAGTTAATAATTGTGGTTCTGCACACCCAGAATCTATGAATACTCTATTGCCTGGGATAATTTTTCTAATTGCTTCTTCTGCTGTGATCTCTTTATCTGTCCATTTCTTTCTCCAATCATGGTCTCGAAAATCTAAATTTTTCATTTTTGATACTCACGCTAAAAATAGATTTTATTTTATTAAAATTATATTGAATAGTTTTATTATATACTCTTTTATCCATATAATTTTTTTGAAATTATAAATAAAATGTTTAAAAATGATTTAATATATCTATTTTTTGACTTATACTCGTCTTATTAAAATACAAATTTTAAATATGATGAGACTGAAAATGAATCTTTAAAATTTTTAATGTATTAACAAAAATTATAACATAAAATAATTCAAATATAATAAAATTCAAAGAAGTGAAATGATATGTCTGAAGAAGACAAAAAGATGGAAAGTATTCTTACTGAAACACGCATTTTTGATCCTATTAAGTTAAACAAGGAATTTGTTAAATCTGGCATGTCTTTAGAAGAATATGAGAAACTTTACAAACAATCAATTGAAGATATGGAAGGTTTTTGGGATGACCAAGCGAAATCTCTTGACTGGTTCGAGCCTTATGAAAAAGTATGGGAAAAAACAGATTTGTTTCCTGGTAAATGGTTTGTCGGAGGTAAACTAAATGTTGCTTACAACTGTTTAGACCGGCATATAAAAGTTGGAAAAGGCGATACAGTGGCTCTTATTTGGGAAGCTGACGAGCCAGGAAATGTTAAAACTTATACTTACACAGAATTATTAAAAGAAGTCAATAAAGTTGCCAATGGTATGAAAAAACTTGGTTTGAAAAAGGGAGATCGTGTAACAATTTGGTTACCTATGGTTCCTGAATTAGCAATAATAATGCTTGCTTGTGCTCGCCTTGGAGTTATTCATTCTATAGTTTTTGGTGGTTTCTCAAAAGAAGCTGTAAAGGACCGAATCGATGATTCTGACTCACGACTCTTATTCACCAGCGATGAAACCTTAAGAGCAGGGAAATTCTATCCAAAAATAGCTGATGTGATTCAAATTATTGATGATGTTCCAACAATGGAGCATGTTATCGTAGTAAAACGATCTGGAAGAGAAGTCCCGCATACTGATAAGGATATTTGGTATCACGATTTTATTGAAGGGATGAGCGATGAATGCGAACCTGAAGTAATGGATTCTGAGGATACTTTATTTATTTTATATACAAGTGGAACAACTGGAAAACCGAAAGGTGTTAAACATACAACTGCAGGTTATATATTATTTACGTCGTTTACACATAAAATCGTATTTAATTACCATGATGGTGATGTTTGGTACTGTACTGCAGATATTGGTTGGATTACCGGTCACTCCTATATAGTATATGGACCTTTAGCTAATGGTGCAACTACATTAATGTTTGAGGGAGTTCCGACTTATCCTGATGTGGATAGATTCTGGGATATTGTAGAACGTAATAAAGTAACTCATTTCTATACTGCCCCTACAGCAATTCGTGCCTTGATGAGATATGGAGATGAACCAGTTAAAAAACATGACCTAAGTTCTTTAAAAGTTTTAGGAACTGTTGGAGAACCAATAAATCCAGAAGCTTGGTTATGGTACTTTAATATAATCGGCAAAAGTAAAGCCCCAATTGTTGATACTTACTGGCAAACAGAGACAGGGGGCTTTATAATGACACCAATTGCTACAGCAACGCCAACTAAACCGGGTTCCTGCTGCATGCCATTTTTAGGTATTAAGCCAATTATATTCGACCTCGAGGGTGATGAAGTTACTGAACCAGATGAGGGAGGCTATTTTGCTATAGCTCAACCTTGGCCGGGAATGTTAAGGGATGTCTGGGGTGATACAGAGAGATTTAAATCAACATATTTTGAAAAATATCCTGGATACTATTATACTGGTGATGGAGCACGACGAGATGAAGATGGTTATTATTGGATTCTTGGGCGATTAGATGATGTCATTAAAGTAAGTGGGCATCGAATAGGAACTATGGAAGTAGAATCTGCTCTTGTAAGTCATCCAAAGGTCGCAGAAGCCGCTGTCGCTCCATTTCCGCATAAAATTAAAGGGCAGGCCATCTGGGCTTACATTACATTAATGCAGGGGGTAGAAAAATCAGCCAAACTATCCAAAGAGATTCGGATGCATGTTAGAAAAGAGATAGGTCCCGTATTTCAGCCAGATGTAATTCAATTTGCGGATGCGTTACCTAAGACGCGAAGTGGCAAAATTATGAGAAGAATCCTAAAAGCAATTGCAGCTGGAACAGAAATAGGGAATGTAACCACATTAGCCGATCCTTCCGTAGTAGATGCCTTGCTTGAAGAACGGAAAAAGATGGATGTAGAAGTTGGTTAATATTATTTTTTTTTTAAAGATTTTTTTTATATTTAAATAACTTTTCTAATTCCTTTTTTAGTTTATTTAATTCCATTTTATAGTATTTGGGTAAAAGAGAAATGTTAAGAACGAAACGATGTTCATATAATTCAATATCTTTATCATCTTCAATTATTATATCAAAATTCTTTAATTCTGCGATATCTAATATAATCCTATTTGGCCTTAATGTAGTTGGATTAAATATATTATAATCATTTAAAATTTCTATTAATTCTTTAAATTCATAACCCTTATTATTAGAGATGAAAAGATGTATTATAAGATTCTTCAGAATTTTTTTTGGATTCCCTTTTCTCGTAATTAAATCTATTTTTCTATGATAATTATCAGGTATTTTTGATAATGTGTAAGCGGTGCTAAAATAGTAATTTACATTGCTTCTACCCAATCTTGTTTGATAACTAATCAAGGAGCCTTCTAAAAGTTCAATCTTCTTTAATTCTCTATTAAAATCACTTACATTATTTATTTTATTTTTCTGATATAATTTTAATAATTTCAAATCTTTTAACATGTTCATTAAGCAATTATTTGTTAAAACCATTAGTTCTTTTGAAGTATAAAAGCGATTTTCAAGGATTTGCACGATGTTTCGAAGGCTATCTTTCCAAATAGGTGCTAAAATTTCTTTTCTTTTGTTATAATCTCCTAAAGAGTTTAATGCTTTCTGAAATTTTCGCTTTCCACATAAATGAATCCCATCAATCTTGATAGTATCGAAAAAGTCATTATTTGAATAGAGCCAATTGAAAAACTTAATACAATTGTATTTTCCAGCGATATGCATTCTTTTTAACCAAGGATGTTGTTCTCTAACTATTTTACCTTTTTCTAAATCTTCTGATTCTAACAAATGTTCACCAAAACCCGGAATATATATCCTATTTTTAGAAAACACAAAGTATTTTTTAGTTCCTTCAATATATACTCTTCTAAAAGAAGGATAAATATTGATTGATAGATTAGGAATTTCTAATAATATTTTCTCCTTTATTGACTCTAAAAAATTCTGAGATCCATTTATACCAAACATCATGACATTTGATGATGTACTAATAAACCATCCATCACCATCATAAAAACCCCTTACAAAATCTCTAATTAATGTTATAAAATTTATTTTTTTTATGATATAATCTGGAATTTGAAGAAATTTTGCTACTTCCTTTTTCGAGTGTCTTTCAACCATACCATATCTTGTTAATTGTTCCACTAAATTTTTATTAGTTTGATATAATCTAAAGATTTTATCTCCAACATGTTTAATTTTTCCGCCAAGAGCCATTTGAGCAATTAAAAGAAGGTCATAGTCTTTTTTATGTTGGCTAATTGAAAATTTATTTTTATGGATATTACCGTCGGCAAGAAGCAAACCTATTATATAAGCTCGAACACGCCATAATAGACTATTTTCTGGAATCTCAGTGGTAAATATATCATAACTTTTATTTTTTTCCTCTGAGTAGAAGCAAGATTTTTCTTTTTTGAAAGACTCCCAATTAAAGTTATAATTGGCGAGATCTTTAATAATTCCCAGTTCTATTTTTGAGTGACTCGATTTTTTACTTCTGGTGTGAGTGATTTTGTAAACCGTATTTGTAAGCTTTTTTATAAACGATAGAAAGTTTTCTTTATAGATCATATCAGATTTTAATTTTGCTTGTAAATTTTCATATTCTTCTTGAAATTTTTCTAAAGAGAAGTTATAAAACTGCTTTAAAAATTCTGATTTAATTTTTTTATCAGCAAGAAGTTCATCTAAAATCTCAGTTGCGACTCTTAAATTATCGGTTTTATTCAATTTTCTGGGGTCAGATTGTAGCGGAGTTAAATTTTGGGATGATTCAAGAGCATAGTGAATAATTCTACTTAGAATCAAAGCTAAATTGACCTTAAAATAGGGTGAAAAAGTAGTATTATCTTCAAAGAACCTACTTTCTTTTAAACTTTCAGCAACTAATTTTTGAAATCCTCTAAGTCTAGAGGAATAGCCGTTATTATATGCTAATTTATAGATAAGTTTAATTAATGAGCAAACATGTTCAATAAAGCTTTCACGGTAAACCCAATCGATTTCGAGGTCCTTTTTTAGTTCTCTATATGCTTTAGAGAAATTTTGCTTGAAATTATTATTTAAAATTAAGGCTGTTATATCTTTAGCAGTGTTTAATATATATTGTTTAGTTAATTCATTTTTACTGTGTTTTAAATCTAAGACATGCCCCTGAGCTGTGATAATTTTATATATTTTTCTACACAGGAGTATTGATAAAGAGTAAGAGAATGAGTTTATATTTTTAGGATTGATTTTAAATCCGTATTTTGTTTTTAATTTTTTCACTGCTTTCTGATTATATTTAGCAAGAGTTGAGAATTCAAAATCTCCCTTGATTAATCTATAAATGAATTTGATATTTTTTATCAAATAAGGCAGATAACTGGATTGATTTTTTTTCTTCTTTTTTAAGCTTGCTTGGAAGTCCTCAAAATAATTTTCAATTTTTTTCTTTGAGGTCTTAGTCAGCAACTCAGTACTGTTGGAAGGAAGGGAAAGAAATAATAATGCTCTTCGTAATTTTTTAACCAGTTTTAATATTTGCGATTGTTTAAGATCCTCTAGGTGCTTTAAACGGCTCATGATTGAAAAATTCGCTTTCATCAATTCATAAATCTTCTGATAGATAAGATTTCTAATTTCTTGGCTTAATTCTTGAGTAGTATAAGAAAACCTTATTCTTTCCTGTTCTAGTTGTGATTTTTCTGGATGTTGCGAATCTACAGAGCTATTTAGAGCACCGCAAAATTCACAATATATAGGTTTATTGTCTATTTGATTTTGTTTTATGGGTTCACCACATTCTTCACAAGTCAAATCGGATTTGGTCTCAGAGAGATCTTTAATCATTTTATTCCTATTGTAGAAGTTAATTTATTGTTACCTT
>JAEOTZ010000086.1 GCA_016839585.1 Promethearchaeota archaeon | reverse complement strand
GAGCTTCAACAAGCATTCGATCATCCTGAACATGGTGATCATGGTGAAAGATTGGCTAATCTGAAGAACTGGGCTAAGGGGGATGAAACTATTCTAAGATTGAGGACATTTCCTAAGAAAGTATAGAGAGCGCACCATAATAATAAAAAAACTATTAGAATCCGTTCAATATTACAAGGCTAACTGAAGCAATAAGAATTATTCCAAACATAATCGCAAATGCCCATTGTTTTTTTTGTCCATAGTAACCTGCTGCATTGATTACGGCATAAATTACTAATCCCATTGCTAGAATAAAGAAATAAGGTGCCCAAGAGATACCAATTAGAAGAAAAATTCCGCTTACGAGAGAGAGAATCCCCATGATAATTTCAGCAGTTAAATGAAATGCTAATGCTACAGGTTCAGTTTCTAATTCTGGTACCTGTTTTGTTAGAAGCAACATTGTCCAAAGTCCTAAAATCCCGATTCCTATCACTAGTGCGTATATTCCACTAATTATTGAAAGAACCATATTTCATACATTTTTACGGCATTTTGTTAATGAAGATAAGAATTTAATTGATTAAAAGATTTTTGATTCTGGAACCTGATAAGTTTAACGAAGTATTGTTTAAATTTCTGAAGTAAATAATAAAGTATCAAATAAAAACAACAAATCATTAGTTATTATTATTAAGTTGTTTTGAAAAACATGTCAAAAGAGCCTCCAAGTAACGAATCAAATAAAATTATGGAACAAATACTTAAGATGTCAAAAGGTCAAACGATGGATTTAGTAGTCGATCACATATTGCATGGAGTTACACCAGAAATGATAGAATGGTGGTGGGATAATATAGATACAACCAAGCGCTATAAATTATGGCACCCGAAAGACCATCAATCTTTTCAGTGGGAAGTTTCCCCTAAAAAAGGTCATATTGGGGCGATTCATAGGGTTGATGAAAATATTGGTGGGCTCCCTACTACTTTAAGAATCCGATGGGAAGATCCGAGTACTTCACCAATACCAATTGAGTATGACCACGCATTAGTAGGGAGTATTCTTGATCACAATAACAATCCAACAAGTTGGGCTTTACACGAATATGAATCAATTGAAAATGGAACAAAGTTACGCACAACGTTTCGATTACCTGCCAGAGTTCCAAAACAGTTTATCGAAGCGCTACGCAAGCATAACAAAGAAGAGATGGGTGAATTTGTCAATTTTTTACCAAGGTTATTCGAAGAAAACAAAAACTCAACTTAACCTCGTTTAATATTTCATAAGAAAATCGAAATTTGTTATAATCTTAGGATTTTTTCTGATATGTTTTAAATACATCTAATATAATTAAAATGCATTTTTACTTCAAGTGAGAAGAACTTAATTCAATAAGAGATTTTTCATTCTTAAACTCTATATAATTAGATTGAACTAAAAAAGACCTATTTCTAAATCCTTTTTAATTATATTCACCTAACCTTAATAAAAGTAAAAATGAGATTTAAAAGCTAATGTCGTCTGAATTCGAACAAAAATTAGAAAAATATGCTGAAGTCTTATTAAAAGTGGGGTTAAATCTCCAACCTGGGCAGCGACTTCTGATTGGAGGTCCTACGTTGGATGCTGATGGAGTTCCGCTTGAATCTGCTCCTTTAGTAAGATTACTTGCTAAGAAGGCATATCAGATGGGAGCTCGCTTGGTTGATGTGGTATGGGGTGATAAGCAATTGCGTTTAATCCGATTTCAGAATGCTCCTAAAGATTCAATTGAAGAATACCCGAAATGGAGAATAGATGCGAGATATGATATTTCTAAAGCAGGGGATGCGAATCTTAACTTTACAAGTCCGAATCCTGATTTACTGAGCGAAGTGGAACCTGAATTAATTTCCCAGTTCCAAACCTCATATTATAAGCAAATGAAACATGTTTATGATTTACTTACGAGTAATGCATTTAACTGGTTAGTAGCTTCAGTCCCAAATGATGATTGGGCGGATAAACTTTTCCCAGATGTTCCTCAAAATAGTCGTAAGAACAAACTTTGGGATATAATCTTTGAGATTTGTCGAATAAATCAAGAAGATCCAATTGCTGCCTGGGAAAAACATAATGATAACCTCGTTAAACGCTGTAATTATTTAAATCAAAAGCAGTATACTGCATTAAAATTAACTGCTCCTGGGACAGATTTAATGATTGGTTTACCTAAAGACCACTATTGGGAAGGTGGGAGGGGAACTGCCCAGAATGGTATAGCTTTTACAGCTAATATACCTACTGAAGAAGTTTTTACAATGCCACATAAAGATAAAGTTGAAGGGATTGTCAGTACTACTAAGCCAGTATATTATGGGGGGTGCACAATCGAAAATTGTGTTTTAAAGTTCTCTAAAGGCCAAATAGTTGAAGCTCAAGCAGAAAGGGGTGAGGAATTCATACTTCAAACGCTTGAAACAGATGAGGGGGCACGTAGTTTAGGAGAGGTCGCCTTAGTACCACATAGTTCGCCGATCTCCCAGTCAGGATTACTTTTTTATAGCATGCTGATTGATGAAAATGCTTCAAATCATATCGCACTAGGTCAAGCTTACAGAGATTCATTGAAAAATGGTAAAGAATTAACTGATGAAGAATTCATGGCTGCCGGGGGCAATAATAGCCTTATCCATCTTGATTTTATGATCGGTTCGGGAGAAATGAATGTAGATGGAATATTGGAAGATGAAACCACAGAACCAATAATGCGAAATGGAGAATGGGCTTTTGATGTTTGATTTGATATTTATTTTTAATTCGATAATCCATTTATTAGATTGCATATTTGTTCCGAATTTTTTGTAGAGAAAACAAATGGTCTGCCAGATTGAAAGGTTAATTTTACAGCCTCTCCGAAATCTGTGTTATAGGCCCATGAACCATCTACTCCAAATCGAATTCCTACTCCACCGTAAGTTCTAAAATTTGCTTTAGTTTTATCACAACTGGTTATTTTTTTTATGGGAATTCTTTTATGGTTAAAAATACCATATGCTAATTCGAGTTGATTACTGGTTAAGGTAATTTTTAATCCTCTATAGTTCCAATACATAAGAAAAATAAACAAACTTACAGCACCGCATATAATCCCTATAAATGCCAATTCTATGGGTATGAAAGCAGTAACTATAATCCCGAGAGAACCAATTAATATACATGCAAATAACATTAAAGCTTTTATAAATCTTCCAGCTGGAACCCATTCTGTAAATAATATTTCATCATTTTTTTGGATATTATTTTCATTAAGTATCTTAATCACCAATTTAATTTTGTTTCTTTCACCATATTAACCATAAATAATATGGGATTTAAATTTTTTAAATTTTTCTATACGTTATATTCAGCATATAAAAATCTGTTCTATTTATTATTAAGAAATAATGGGATTTAACAATTTAGATACTTTTGTCAAATTCGAATATTAAATCCGAAACATAAAAAAATTTACTAAAAACAATCTAAAAGAGATTCCCTATACAACCTTCTTTCCACATACCATATTGCAATTGCTATAATCAATCTAATTATTTTCTGATATTTTTTCAATAACAGATTTTAATTCAGGTAATCTTTGTTTAATAGTCATCCAAACTAATTTTAAATCAACTTCAGAATAAGCATGAATTAATTTATCTCTCATTCCCGCAATTTCTTTCCAAGGTATTTGCGAATGTTGATTTTTCATATCTTCAGGAAGATTCTTAGTTGCTTCTCCAATTATTTCAAATTTTCGAATAACTGCACTCGAAGTTTTATCATCATTTTTAAATTCTTCAAAGGTCATTCCTTCTACAAAAATTTCTATGCTATTTATTGCTTCTCTAATATCATTTAAGTAAATTGTAAAATTTTTAGACATATATTACCTCTTGAAGAATTTGTTCCCTTAATTCTTTTTTCAGAGCGGGTTTTGATATCACATCAACTTTTGTATTAAAATGATCTTCTAAATAGAGGGATAACCCAATATAATGGAATAAATCAGCATCATCTTCAAATTCAATCAAAAAATCGATATCACTTGTTTCTTTTTGCTTATTATTTACATATGAGCCGAACAATCCAATACTTTTTACTTTATATTTTTTCTTGATTTCAGCCTTTAGTTTTCTAAGCATTATGAGAATTTCTTCTTTATCGTGTACCATTTTTATGACCTTTTTTATACAATCCTTTTCTCAAGAAAAGAATTCAAGAGCATAAATTAACATTCTTTATAGAAATATTATCAATTAGAATTAATAAATAAAATGGAGATAAATATTCTTCTATTGATTACTTAATTTCAATATGCGGTTATTTTCGGACTCATATTCCTTATAACTTTGATAGAAGATCAATTCATGAATATTAAATCTAACTAAATCTGAGAATGTTTGCACGAGTAAAAGTTAAGAAAGTAAGAGTTAAAAATGGAACATTGTATTTGAGCAATATGCAAATCGATGACTTAACTCAAATCAAAGGCTTAGAAGAGTTAAAGAATTTAAAAAACCTTATTCTATTTAATAATAATATTTCTTCCATCAAGAATTTAAAAACTTTGGTAAAATTGGAGAAATTGAACTTATATGGAAATAAAATAGAAGAAATTACTGGTTTGGAGAATTTGAAAAATTTAAGGATATTGTATCTTTCTGAGAACAAAATAAATGAAATTAAAGGCTTAGAACAATTGAGAGCATTAGAAAATCTGTCTTTAGAGGATAATGAAATTAAAAAAATTAAAGGGTTGAATACTCTGACAAATCTTTTTAGTCTCAATCTTTATGATAATTCAATAACAACCATAGAAGGGCTTGAATGTCTTAAAAATTTAAAGAATCTTAGAATTGGAAATAATCCGATTCCAAATGAGATACTAAAAAGGTGTGGAAGAATCGATGAGAAAGGATATGCTCTAAATCCTCAGAAATTTGTTAGGTTTAGTAAACCCAGTGTAATATAGCTATTATTACAATTAATTTTTGGACTTTTAATAGATAAATTTTTTAAGCTTAGCTAAGATAATACTAAATAAAGAAAAAATAAACATAAGAATAGTCTGATAAATAAACATGGTATCTCAAATTGAAAAGTTTAAAGAAAAAATTTTGGAGAAATTAAGAGAGCATGACGTTAAAAGAGCCTCCTTATTTGGCTCTATAGTAAGAGAAGAAATGACTGATGAGAGCGATCTAGATATATTAATAGAATTTAGAGGGACTAAAAGCTTATTAGATTTAGCAAGGTTAAAAATAGAACTTGAGGAAGTGTTAAAACGTAAAGTTGATGTACTTACGTATAATTCTCTTCATCCCTTATTAAAAGATCAAATTTTAGCTGAACAAGTTGAGATTTTATGAAAAAAAATGTAAAAATTTTTTTAGAACACATTCTAGAAGCGATTAATTTAATTGAAGAGTATATTAAGGGCAAAAAGAAATCAGATTTCCTAGAATCTAAGCAATTACAAGACTCTGTAATTAGAAGGATAGAAATTATAGGGGAAGCTATTAAAAATATCCCTAGCGATTTTAAGGACAATTATAAAGAGATCCCTTGGAAAGAAATTACAGGAATGAGAGATCTTTTAATCCATCAATACTTCGGAGTGGATTTAGAACTTACGTGGGAAGCTATTAAAGTAGATTTACCGAAATTGAAAAAATCAGTTATTTCTATAATAAATAAATTTTAATATGGTAAAAGAAATAAGATGAGACTATGAAATTTAAAAAATTAGTAATATGTATCAGGAATAGATGGTTTTTTTGGAAATAGAATTTTGATCAATTTTTCTGATCCTGGTTTCAAAATTGAATCTTTGAGAATATATTTAATTTCTTCAAATGTTTTATCTGAAAGAAGTAATTTTATTAAAGTTGAGTTAGGTATTTGAACATCGCAACTTCCTGGAAAAGGATATCCTTTTTTTACCTCAAAATTTTCAACTTTCCCATTTTTAAATCTTAAAGTAAAGCTCTCTCTATAATCACTAATTACAATATCTTGAGATAATCCTTTATATGAAGATCTTTCTATTCTTTGTTCTAATACTGGACTAATAGCTTGCAAAAATTCTTTGATATTTGGGATTCTGATTTGCCAGCCGTAACCTAAATCTCTCTTTCCTCCTATTGAGCAAATATATTGGGCAAATTTTGTGTCAGAATTTACGTGAAAGACAATTTGATCCTTTTTCTCATTAAGGGTTTTAACGTATTGTAAAATCTTAATCATACTTTCTTCATTGACTTCCGGAACTATAAGTGAAAAAGCAACATTATCATAAGACATGCCAATAGAAAAAAAAGAAATTGGCTTTCCTTTTATCTTGATAAGAAATGTACTTAAAAAATTATCGTCAAAATCATCATTCATGAACTTACACATAAAATTATCTGAATTAAATCTGTTTGTTACAAAAAATCTTTCTTGTTCTTTATTATAAATCGATTTAATGAATGCTAAGTCTTGTTTTGTAGCTTTTTGAAAAGAAATCATTTCAAGTTTTCTTGAAGGGACTTGACTTTTATTTAATAATATGCGTTCGTCAAGATTTAAAGCAAATTCATATCCAAATCTTCGATAATAATAGGGAATCCCTCTAATTACAGAAAGGAGGTATCCTTCTTGTCTCATGATGTTCTCATATAATTTATTCATAATTCCCATAAGCCCCCTATTTCTATATTCAGGTAGAGTACCTACAAGCCCCATTTCACATATAGGAATTGGTATTCCATTAAAATTCCATTCTAATGGCATTAGTGTAATAGAAGAAACTATTTTATTGGAATCCTTTTTTTCTATATAAATCCAATAGATTTCGTCTCTCTTGGGATGCTCCAAATATAAGCGACTTATATATTTTTTTAAGGATTCTTCTTGATGCACAGTTACATTAAATGAAAGAAACCTTTGAAATTCATCTGTATCATCAATAGCTACTCGTAAGGTCAGATTATTTCCAATTATTTTAGAATATCCTTTTTGTATCATCATCAACTTTTAAATAATAAAAATTTTCATTGAATAAGCAAATTTAAACCATATTAAAAAATTTGTTTGATAACTATGAAAGAGAATTCTCAATTAAGCCATCTATAAACTGTCCATTAATACCAAAATATCATTTTTTAGCGCTCGTAAATTGGAATATTTAAAAACTGAATAATTTAAGGTTTTAAAAATGGACTCCTAATATCTTATATTATCTCAAACCAACTTTAAATATAAAATCAATGTCATTGAAAAATGCTAGCTGACAAACCCATTAAATCAATCATTATTTTAATAGCTACAAATTTAGCTATAGTTGTTGCTGCTGCCTTTATATCTTTATTAATTCCCTCTATCGATCAAAATGTCGACCAGATCATTCAAATTGTTATAACATTCATATTTTGGTGCTCATTAGTATTCTTAATAGTCCCATTTGTTTATAAACTCCCAAAAAACTACGATACATTTCGAGACTATTTAGATGGGATTCATTTTACTAATTATCGCCCTTTTTCGAGAATAATATTTTATACTGTAAGTTGTTATTTGATTTTTGTTATCTTTCAACTTATTGGATCGTTAATCTATGGGCAATACAGTTTCGATACTTCTCGAATATTACCTCCTGAGTCATATTGGCTACTTAATATTAACGCTGGACTATTTGAAGAAATAATGTTTCGAGGGATCATATTAACTCTATTATTGGCAACCATTTCTGAAAAAAAATCCTTAATTATTTCCGCAGTTATTTTTGGAGTAGTACATTATGCAAATCTGCTTCATGAGTTTAATTATGAACATTTTGTTTTTACTACAGCTCAAGTTATTTGGGCGGTCGGTATGGGACTACTCTGGGGATATTTAGTCCTAAAAACAAACTCCCTCATACCAGGTATTATTTTACATTATTTGAGTAATGCCCTTGATTCATTATGGCTTTTTACACCAAACGCATCAATCGAAATAAGGGTCTTCTATATGTTATTATTCGCAAAATTTATCCCTCTCATCTTGTCAATTCTTTGGATAAAATTCATTTCTACTATTTCAAGAAATTAATGAATTATGTTTATTTTTAGTCTCTTGCCAACAGTCTTTACATAAGGGATGTGCATATGATGTTTGTGTATCTTTACCACATTTATGACAGAATTTTTCTTGATAATATGGATCAGCAAATTTATTCCATACTTCATAACATGGTCTACATAATGGTCTTTGAGGGTTAAACTCAACTTCAGTTTTACATCTCAAGCAATACCCTTTATCCTGATACTTTTCTTTATATTCTTCTAAACCTGAAATTTTTGATTCACTTGTTTCTTTTACTGAAGCTTTAATAATAGAAATTGCTTCATTTTTTGCATCATTAAATAGTTCTGGATCTTCTTCAAGTTTGATTTGCACCCCCATTTCTCGATTATTAGTTTGAGAAAATTCATGTAAATTCATTGAAGAAATTACCATTAAATTTTCATTAAAATAACATTTGGCATGTAAATTCTCACAGAAATAAAGTTCCAGGTTATTAAATTCTTTTAGATTTACTAAATCCTCAGGATTAAGTTCTTCTTTACCATAAATTAGTTTAATGTTAACATTTCTATTACCAGCTTCTATTAGACGGTCATGAAAGATTTGAGTTAATTTTAAATAAGGTGTAATTAAGGTTAATTCTTCCTTAGCTTGTCTTATAATCTTTTCTATTTTAGCGGATGTTTCAAGAGTAGTTAAAAATTTTGCCATCTAAATAATCTCCCTTTATTATAATTTGCAATATTATTCGCTAAAATATAAGTTTTAACCACGACCGTAATATATAAGACTGAACTTTAGATATTTTCATTAATTTCTTAAATCAAAGGTATATCTACAATCTGGAAATCCAGAACAACTTACAAATTTCCCATATTTTCCCATTTTAACTTGCAAAACTTTTTCACATTCAGGACAAAAAATATCTTCTTGCTTTTCGAATTCTGGATTAAATGCGAATCTACACTGAGGATAATTCACACAACCCAAGAAAATACCATATTTTCCTCTCCGTTTTGCTAATTCGCTTCCACATTTAGGACACTTGGGATATATCTGTTTTTTCTCAACTTGTTCTGGAACATCAACCCAATCGAGTTTAAAATCGCAATCAGGATGTCCTGTACAACCTAAATACTTTTCACCATCAATTGTTCTCATTTCTAAAACTTTTCCACAATTAGGACAGAAAACATCCCTGTGTTCCGTGAAGTTTGGATTATATGCAAATTTACAATCGGGATAACCACTACAGCTTAAAAATCGACCATAGCTACTGCTACGGAATCTTAAATTCTTTCCACAATCAGGACATTTAATATTAGTAGTATCACCACTCAAATCATATGTATATCTACACTCTGGAAAGTTGGTACAACCTAAGAATTTTCCATATTTTCCCTCTCGTTCCTGTAGGTCGCTGCCACATTGAGGACATTTTTCAGGTATATCTGGCTCATTTTCATTAGACTTCATTAATAAATACAATTAACCATAATTAAAAAGTTTTTATCCTAAGTTAGATTTTCATATCCTATATTGCAGCTTTTACAAAAATAAATTAATTTCCCGCTGGGAACAGTTATTGAGCGTAACATATTATCACATCGAGGGCAATATATTATAGTCCCCCTTTGAATTACAGTTTCTTTATCAATAGTTATGGTTTCTTTATCAATTTTTAGAATCTTACTAGTTAGATCGAACATCTTCTTAGGTTTTTGGATTTTTTTCTCTTTAATTCTCAAATCGAATGTAAATTTACAGTCGGGATAACCACTACAACCATAAAATAAGCCATAATTTCCTTTTCGTTCTCTCATAATTTTGCCACACTTAGGACAAGAGATATTAGTAGGATCCTCGAAGTTATATGAAAAATTACATTTAGGATAGCCATTACAAGCGAGGAAAATGCCGAACTTTCCCATATATATAGCTAATTTATTTCCACATTTAGGGCAAACAGAAGGTATACTTGCTCGAGTTTTAGTAGTTTTTTTTCTTGAAATATCTTGAGTGTATTTACATTTAGGATATTCAGTACAGTCCAGGTAAGTCCCATAATCTCCATGACGGATTTCTAATGGTTTTCCACATTTTGGACATTTATTAGGGATATCTAATTCATTTTCATTAGATCTCATAAATAATTCCAATTAACCATAATTAAAAAATATGAATAATTTTTTTCAGGTGGAATAGGGGGAAACATTTACATAAATCCATAATTGTGATAATTTTGCGTTCGTCTCGCACATTCAGAAAAACTGCGATAAACATCTTTTCTTTTGTCATATAATGCACAGGTTTTATAAATAATGGGATTCTGATTATATAATTCATGATCTGGTTCAAACCATAGTTTTTCATCTATTAAGACATGTTTGAAATCTTCCTTTCCAATTACATTCTTTAAATCTTGCTTATTTAGCATTACTATGAGAGGAATTTCTTTGATTAATTTTCCTCTTGCTGTCTGTTTTAGTTCCTTTAAGGACTCAATATTATCTTCAAATAAATATGTTTGGGAATCAACTGTAAAAATTACACCATCAGTTCCCTCAAATATCTTCTTTCTTAATGGAGAGAATTTTTTTTGACCTGCAACGGTGTACACATGGAAAGTTATATTTCTTTTACCTTTTTGGTTGGTTGATTGAAATGTTCCTCGATCAAAATATAAAGTAGCACCGCTTGCCATAGAAATTTTAGTTAAATCACCTATCGGCACTATATCTTTTTCACTTTCTTTTGTTAGTCTATAAAGTGTGTCAACTATCGTCGTCTTTCCCGATGCTGCCATACCCCAATAGAGAATCTTTATGAAAGCTTTATTATTTGCTGTAAATCGAACTATTGAAGACACCCTTTAAAAGTTTGGTTTTGTAAGATTTTAATCTGGATAATATAATAATTACTTTTTGAAATTTTAAGTTTTTGGCATAAGTATATCCAATTAATCAAGATATATAAATTTGTAAAAAAACTTATCATTTAACAATAAAAAAAAGTCTAAAAGGCAGTAAAGATGGCATCTAAAGAGGGAGAAAAGTCAAAAAAATGGAAAGCTGCCCTAATAATATTCACGATTATAAGTGCGATAATAGGTATTGTGTTAACAACAGCAGTTCATTATAAATTATTAACAGATAATCAACCTGGATATCCTTTTGGTAAATTTCTTGTAAGATTCTTCTGGTTGGACATCTTAATAGGGCTTGGTATAGGGTTTGTCTTGTTTATTATTATTCTTATAGGGATCTTTTTCTATATGCCTTCAAAAGAGGAATCAACCTCAACTCAATAATTAATTTTATTTTGTTATTTTATTTATTTTATAATGTTATATTTATAGGGTGATAATAAAATTGAAAGAATATAAGGTAGAAACGGTAGGTAATATCTACTCGAGCCCAAAGCATGCGAAGGAATTCGAAAAGATCATAAATGATCAGGCAATTGAGGGATGGGAATTAAAATTAGTTGCTTCATTTTACTTAGTCTTTGAAAGAGAGAAGAGTTAAAAAAAGGCCTCTATCTGTCATTGCTTATTTGGTTCTTGAGAATTAAAATCTTTAAAAATATTTTTTTAAAATTACTGTGATCAATATTCTCATCGCACAGTAATCATGATTCTTTTTGACAGCTTGGACAATAGAATCCATGTCTTCCAGAAAGTTCAAAACGTTCAATTTCAGAATTACAGATTGGACATTGTTCCTCTTTCTTGCGGTGCGGTATTAGAAAGCTGTTTGGATATCCACTTAAATCACCTTGTTTTTCTATTCCAAACTTCAAAACTCCCTTAATATTATCGTACAACTCTTTTATTTTACTTTCATTTAAAGTGTCAATTTTAGCTTTGGGATGTAATTTTGTTCTGAATAAAATTTCATCAGAATAAATATTACCAATCCCAGCAACAAAGCTTTGATTTAATAAAGCATTTTTAAGGATAGCAGTTCTTCGGTTAGTGGCTTCTTTAAATTCTTCAAGGCTCATTTTAAATGCATCTGGTCCTAATTTTTTCTTTGCGATGAATTCCTGAATTGAATCAACGATATCTAATTTTCCAAACATTCTACGAGATATATAAGCTAAATTATAGTCATTCTTGAATTGAAATATGACTTTACTGTATTTAGGGTCATCATCTTTTTTGTTATAATATTCTAAATCTCCAGTCATACCAAAATGCAACACAAGATATTTTGGTTTGAGATAAACAAGAAGATATTTTCCATGTCGCTTGGACGATTCGAATTGTTTATCTATAATTGATTTTAATAGATAAGAATCATCGATATTTAAAACTCTATCATCAATTATTTTAACTTCTTTAATCATTTGTTTTAAAGATGTTTTATCTAAATATCGTTTAAATGTCTCCACTTCTGGAAGTTCTGGCATAATTACACAAATAAATAATCAATTGACTTTAAATTTAAGGCTCTATATTTTTATGCTATAGTGGTAATATTAGAAGGTGTAATCTTTGGATTTTTAAATATAATCATCAATGAACATCATTTTTACTTCAGATGATAATTTTTCTATGTTATTTAGAATTTCT
This sequence comes from Promethearchaeota archaeon, assembly GCA_016839585.1. Classification (GTDB taxonomy): domain Archaea; phylum Asgardarchaeota; class Lokiarchaeia; order Sigyniarchaeales; family SOKP01; genus Loki-b32. The sequence continues at coordinate 375 of JAEOTZ010000086.1, read as the reverse complement.
TTTTCCTTCTTCATGCATAATGGAATATTAAGAACTATTGCAACCGCTAATGAATAAGAATCTGCAAGAGAGATTGGAAAATTGCATTTTAACCGAAAGGCATCATCTCTTAAGATACTTTCGGAACAGATAATGAAATCTTTTAAAAAATCAGATACAATCTTTTTTGCTTCTTGATACCCATTTCGCCTGCAAAATATGTATTTGAGTTCAGTATCAGTTATTGGACTGATATAATATCTTTCGAATTGTGGATTTTCTAAGAAATGTTTAGAAAATATTTTTCCCAATTCTGAATTTTCAAGTAATTCAACTAAAACTCCAGTATCAATAATAATTGATGTTTCATGTAAATCTTTGTTCGCGCTCATAGTC
>JAEOTZ010000085.1 GCA_016839585.1 Promethearchaeota archaeon | reverse complement strand
GAGAAATTTATTCTAAATTAATTTGAGCTAGCATTGGATTTCGCCCTCTATTAAACTCTATTGAGTTTAATCTCTCCCTGGTATTTTTATGTCTGTTCAGATTTCTTTTCTCTTCCCTTCTCTTTATGTAAGAATTTAGGTCAATGTAATTGGTTAAATCGAAATTGGTCATTATTAAATCAATTCAAAAGAAAATTATAATTAAAATAATTAATTGATTAAATTTTAAATTTTGGGAGTTTAATTATATTATTATCACTATAGAGGTCTCTATAAATGATTTTGTAAGAAAAATCCTAAAAAGGTTGTTAATAAGATGGAGAATAAATTAGAAAAAACAAGAGCGAGAGTTTGTTTCGATTGCCATCTATATTGCATTATTAATGTTAATAATTATAAAGCTATACAATTATTACAGCAATTTGAGAAAACACATCGTGGACATAGTACTCAAATAGTAGACCTTGAGGAATTAAAACCAAAATCCCCAACGGACATTATTTATACATGTGTATCAGAGTTTAATAGAGAGGAGTAATATAAAATACCATTCCTAACTAAAAGATAAATGAAATACATGAGGAAATATATCTATGATCATTTAGATAACTTTCATGGAACATTAGAGATTTTAGTCCAACCTTTTCTAGGTTTTGATTTAGGTTATATCCTTAATAGATATAACAGACATCTGGAGATGAAAGTGAAGATTTAAATTATACTTATTTAATTATTTTATTATCTATAGGTAATTCTATAGATTTCTTTTATAACATATAGAATTTTAATATTCTAAAGTAAAACCAATGGTGATAAAAAGAGGGGTAATTCGTATCAAACTTTTCTTAGAAAATTCAAAGGATTAAATTCTAATTCCCAACTTGAAAAAGAAAAGAATAAAATAATTTTAGTAAAAATCGCCTAGAATTATAAATTTCATACTAAAATGGATTATCCTGTTCTGGAATACCCAATACTCTTAAATAAAATATATCAAGAACTTGAAAAGAAAGCTGAGCATGATAGAATGATAAGTTAAATTTTCATTTAATTAATTTTTCTAGAGACTGCTCTTTATGATTATCCAATTAAGATTATTTATTAAAAAGAATAAGAGATTAAAATGTCGGAAGAAATAATCAAAGAATTAATTAAGAAATATAAAAAGGATAACGTTATGTTGGATAGTATTTTGCAATGGGCGTTAAATCCGACTTCAATGAGTACGGGCTATGGTATAAAAGAAAATTATCCGTATATCGAACAAAATTTAATAATAGCTCATGAACTCACACCATCAGAGGCAGAGAAATCGATTGAAACATTGAAATTAGAATGTGATAAATTTCTTGAATTTAAAAAGGACAAATATGACATCGGTAATTATCAGAAAATAATTATTGATGAACTTTCTAAACCCGAATATGTCAAATTATTCGAGAATCTCCTTCTAAAGAGAAAGAAAAAATCTAGTAAGAACGCAATTAGGTTTCTAAACATTTATAAAGACTGCCCAATAAAAAATTATCCTTGTCTAAATGTTCAATATAATGCAATTTATGGAGAAGAATCACAAGAAGATGAAATAATTATTTTAAATCCTTGGGTATAAATAATAAAAATTAAAGAAGTGTGATAAGCTTTATTCTTTTTACTACCCATGTCTTTTTAAAGGTCCTAAAATTATTTTCTAAGCGAATTATGTAAATCATCTCTTTTCCATAAAATTAAGAAAAACTTGAATTTATACCTATCTATTCCCAATGTTACACTTTTTCGAATCATATAATATATGAAATTAAAGATAAAAATTAAAATAATCCTAAAATATTTTAACACCCATCATCACTTTGGATTTTTGTCTTTGGGAAGTGTAGTCTTTTACACTTTGATTTCGCCCTCCTCCCCCTATTGTATCTTTCCGACGCGCTTTTGCGTCTTGTTGATGGGTGCTTCCTTTTAATGAATATGTTGTAGGATTTCCTACTTGAATGATTTGAAATGAGAGTCTTTATCTTTTATATCTATTTTTCTTTTTATCACACGCAACATAGTTTTTCAATTTTTAGCTTTTTCTTATGTCAAATCAAAATTTTACATATTTAATAACAATTCATATTTTTGAAAGAAAAATATGAGTCTTTAATAATCCTCTTATTTTTAAGTATTATTATATGACTAATGATCGATTAGTTTATATATAAATAAATACGTATTATATTAGAAAAAAAATTAAGAAACTTTCTATGAAAAGGAAAAAATGGACAACTGATTTTAAATTTTAATAAAAATATTTATGTAGTTTTAGATAATACTAAATTATATACGATATTAACATTATAATTTTGTGAAAAATGACTACTAAAAAATTCTTATCTAATAAAAAAGAACCTTTATCAATATCAGTATCTATAGCTTTAAATGAATGGATTGACAGATATTTGTCTAAAAATAGAAATAAATATCCTAAGGATTTAAGATATAAGAATAAATCAGTGTTTTGTTCTTTTTTATTAGAAAAATGCATGGAAATTTTAACATCAGGAAAATCACTTGAAGATATTAGAATAATTCCAGATAAAGAAATTACTGATATTTATGATAATATCTCATTCAAAGCAGTTATACCTTTCTTTGATATTGGAATTATAATGAATAAATATTCTATCCTAAATATTAATAAGATTCCTAGTATATTATTAAAATTTAGGAATTGGGTAATTAATGAAGTTGATCCGAATGATTTCAATAGTATAAAGATAATAATAGAAAGACTTAAACGATATCTATTATCCAACAAATTAACAAAGGAAATAAGAATAGATTTATTCAAAGAAAAAAATAGTAAATTTTTTAAAGGCTTTTTAGAATATATAGGAATTTACAAAAACCTCCACTTTGAGAATTGCAAAGGAATGGTAGGAATATTAAGTATATTAGGATTAAAAGTGGAAGATTTTATGTTTTCTGAGACGGATTTATATGCACGATTCGATTTCAAAGAAACTTTTTTATTTAGGAGTTCAGATATTGCTAAAAAAGAAAGGATGAGATTATTAGATCATAATTTAAAGCATTTAGTAAATTTTTCTAAAATAATAAATGATAAAGATCATTATTTATGGATTAAAATGTCGCAAGATAATGAAATTTTTTTAAATTTTAATTCTCAAAATTCGTTAAATAATTGGATAAATTATATTTTAAATGATTTTAGACAATATTCAACAATTGATAAATATCCCCTTAATTTTCTAAAATTTCTTGAAAAATTGCATTGGATATCTCTTGAAAATGAAATCGATCTTGCTTTTCACATCAAAATAACGAAAAAAGATGATAATGAAGAAGAACAATTCATTAGAAACGAACTCTTGGAACTATTAAAGAGAAATTATAGTAATAATGGAAGATTAAAAGAATTGGTTTTGCATTTTATGGAAAAAAAGGATAAAGAAGAGGAATTCGTCTTAAATATTATTAAACGATTTTTTAAAGTAATTAATAAAGGTGATCTATATTTTCTGGAGAAATAGATATTACTTTATAATGTACTTGAAATTCTGTCAAGCGTTTTATGCATTCTTTTTGCATATATCTTTGATAAGTGAAGTGACATTCTTGGACAGAAATAATCATAGTTTTTTTTACTTAATTCCATAAATACTTTTAAAACTCGACCAATTTTTCTTGAATTTGTAATTTTGAAAATATCTATAAATTTATTTGTTAAGTTATTAAATATGTCAATTATTTTTTTTTCACTTTCATAATAAGCTTTGAAAGCATATGGTAATATATCAAATCCAGAGCCTAAATGTGGGTGCTTAAAAGGCATGAATCCTTCATAATATAACAATTCTGGAGGTAAGTTTTCTTCATAAATCCTTCCTTCTGATTTTAATTGATTATAGAGAGGTGTTATAGGAATTGGTTTAAAAGTATTAAAAGAGATAATATCTGATTTTAATTTACAATTTTTTTTAATATCAGTAATAATATTTTTTCTTGTATGAATAGGAAGTCCTATAATACATGTATGAAAAGTGATAATCCCGTTTTTATTTAATTTATTAATGACTTTAGCATAATTTCCTTTATTTTTTAAATATCCTCCCTTCAATGTGCTTTCTATTCCATAGCCAATAAAAAATATTTTTAGGGGGGATTTTTTTTGAATCTCTTCTAATTGAAATTTATTTATGTGAAAAAGAGAGGCTAAAACACTTATAAATATATTATTATCTATACTTTTTGGATTTTCTATAAAATAATTAAATACTTTCTTCCATTGTGATTTTGGATTGAATCCATTAGGATCACATAAATAAATAAATATATCCTTCTGAGATTTTAGGCTTAATTCTTCAATAAAATTAATAATTTTTTTATAATTAGAGAAAGGAAAATAATCAAAAAATTTTGATGTTATGCAAAAATCACAGTTATAGGGGCAGCCTAATTGTGTAATCATGTAGGCTGTCTTTATGGAAAGAGGAATATTACTTAGATATCCAAAGATTTTTGGAATTCTAAAATTCCCTCTCGAAAGTAATGGCAAGTCAAATTTTTTGCGAAGAAAATTAACTCCTTCTCCTATGCATATATTTTTAGGAGGAATCAAATTTTGAATTTGTGAATATACTGTTCCAACACCCCCAACTAATAATTCTATGTGAGAATATTCTTCTTGTATAGTTTTTATTATTTCAATTGTATTATCCATTCCTGATGCATATGCACTGAGACCAATATGAGTAATATCGCTATATTTGTTTAGAGTTTCATATAATAATTGTTTAGTACATATTTCATTAATGACAACACTCTGAATTTCAGGAATATTTTTGGAAATAAAGTTGCCTTCGATATTCAGATTTATATCTGTCATAGCTGGAAGCATTTCGCGATTTAATGGATTTAATTTTTCATCATATTCTTTAAATGCTCTTTCAATTGAATCTTTATTTATTAAAGGATGCTTATCATACTTAGGATTGTTAAATATTTTTAAGGCAAGAGCTTCGGTTGATAATAATTCTGGATTTAAACTTTTTAGAAACAAGATTTTAGGCTTCATGAAATAGCTTTAGTTTTTTTTAATTTTATCTTAGATAACCCTAATAAAATTGCATCTTCTTGTCCATAATAAAATGGCAAAAAAGCATAATAATTTAAATTTTCTTTTATAAGATATTTTTGAAGAGTATTATCATTTACGTGTGTAGGAATAGATAATGCATTGATTCCTTTTGTATTTTTAAAAAAATCTACTATTGTTGTTAAAATAGAATACTTTGATTTTAAAGTTAGATTATAAAAAAATTGAAAATCATACCAAGATTTATTATATTCATTTTCAATAAATTCAGCACATAGCTTATTATTAATTAAAATTTGATATTTAAAAGGAAAATTTTGTTTTAATTTTATTATCTTTATATCATTATTATTTCTATTTAATACATGCATATCTTGAGATTTTTCTATCTTAAAACTTCTAAGTATATTAGTTTCACAAATAGTTTTTTTTATTTTTCCAATTAATTTTGAATAAGGTGAAATTAATTTTTGTTTGAAATCAAATAGAATTCTCGCAAATATAATATAATTTTTATCACTTTCATGATAGGGTGTAGAGCCAACACTATAAAATCTAAATTTTTTTAATATGTATAAAATTGATTGATTATTTCTATCAACAAAAGCATAACAACATCTTATTTTTGAATTTTTAAAGTCATAATGAGATCTAACCATTTCATTACCTAATCTATTAATAATGCCCCTATTTCTAAACTCATTCTTCAAAATCGTCAATTTAACGAAAAAGGTATTATGTCTAATAATTACGAACATTTGACCAATTAGTTGATTTTTAAAAAAGGCTCCTTTCCAAATACCTTCTTTTTTTTCAGAGATTTTCAATAAATAATATTTTAAAACATTAATATCATAAAATTCTTTATCACAATAATTCTCACCATATTCAGATATAATTAAATCTATTATAAGTACTGCATCATTAATTTTTAAGTCTCGAATATATATATCTTGAAGAATGTTATTACTAAATGATTTCATGTCTTAATTATAATATTATTTGTAAATATTTAATTTTATTTTATTTAACCCACCATTGATGTTTTTCATGTATTAGTTATTATCACTGCTTTCTATGAGAAAATATGGGTTTTTCTCTGTTCTTCCCGAAATTTCTCTATTCGCTATTAAGAATCTCTCCACATTTCCTTCGAATAATTAGGTTAATATTAAATAAAGATTTCTATCTCAGTTTATGTAATTTTATGCTATCTGATATTGTTTTAAATAATATTCAGAGCTATATAGTAGGTTACTGTGGTGCAAGTTTATAAATTATTATTCAGAATCGAATCCTTATTAAATTTAAGATTGACCTTTCGATTTATTCATATGACATCCGTGAAAAATCTTCAATTAGAGGTACTTTAAATCAAATACCAATTCAAATACGAATAATTATATAAACCCTAAATCATATATTTACGCAAGATTTAAAATTAAATAAATGTCTCAATTATTTCTGAATTATCTCTATAGAAAAACCATGACTCCTGCCTACACCCTGGATTTTTGTCTTTTGGTAGTGTAAGTCTTTACACTCTGATTTCGCCCTCCTCCCCCTATTGTATCTTTCAGACGCGCTTTTGCGTCTCGTTGGCAGGAGTCACCCTTTCTTAAGAATATGAAAGAAATTTATTTTTTTAAAGCAAAATGTGCAGTTGAAATTTGGAAGTAATTGGAAATTTGGAAATAAAAGGCGTTGTTGACCAATATTACATAACAAATTATTTAGAAAGAATCATCAAAAATTACATTGAGAAAATTGAATCTTTAGTCTTAATCGGTAATCTGAAAGAAGTTAGCTTAAAGGTCAATGGATATAAAGAAAAAGTAGATAAAATCTATACTCTCGAAAAGGAAAATAAAGAATTAAGACAAGTACTTAATGAATTAAACGGAAAAACTGAAAAAATGGAAGAAATCATTGAGAAAGTACCTCATGTCTTAGGGCTTTACAATATAATAAACGAACTATTCTCAAAAAATAAAAGGGCTTTTGAATTTATTGTTGAGAATAAAGATATTGACTTGGATTTGCTAACTGAATCAATCTCTAAAACATCAACAGATTTAAAAACTATACCTAAGCAGAAAGATAAGGGAGTTAAAGGATTTAACCTAAAATCTAAATAATTTTTTTCCTATTTTTTATTTTTGATATATTTTATAAAGCTCATAAAATTAATTTTATTATTATAGCTGAATAAAAATTTACTACTGATTTAAATTACAGATAAGGGGGTGAGGAAAGAGAGGTGACATCAAAAAAATTCCCTTTATGTTATAGTTGTGAATTTCAGAAAACTGAAACAAGAAGTTTTTATATTAAAGAAAGTAGAACACCTAATAGTATCCTTATTCAGAGAGAATGTAAAATAGACCCAAGTAGAGATTGTTATAAAAGAACTGTATGTGAAGATTATAAAGAAGCTATATATGAACCTACAGTTGAAGAAATAGAAGGATTTAAGAGAGCTATAAAAAATATTAGGAATTGTGGAATTTGTAATAGAATTATGTTTACAAAAGAAGCAGACCCTATCTGTGAGAATTGTAAGAAAATATTAGAAGAGGATTATTAATTTTTTTTCTTATTTTGTTAAACAAATTGTTAAACAATTATTTTTAAGTGTTAAACTATTGTAGATTTTTGTTTTTTTTTGGAAATTAGTCGTAATCTCTCCTAAAATTTAAATTAAGTGTAGAAAGCTATTTTGATGTGTTTTAGCAAAAAAAAGTTATTATTTTTAACTGGTTAATCGTGAAACAGTTCTTCAAGTTTCTTTTCTTTAATATCTGTCTTATTATTGCATAGGATGCTCAAAATTATAAATTATTTTAAGTCCTTGAGTATTCACGATTATTTAGTTTTGAAATTAACTTGAAAATTATTAACAAATTTTTTCTTTAAATATGAGAAACAAGTTATTGTGTTAAGATTTTTTCTTTATATATGATATTGGAGAGATATGATCATCTTATCTTATTCTAGCAGTAATGTTTATAATGTTATATTACCTAAGATATAATAGATAAAAAATACAACCGAATTAGTAAATTTACATAACAAATAGTATTATTTAAAGAAAAAATTTTCATTCAAGCGGATTTTTGTCTTTATAAATGAAAAATGATAAAGAAGATAATTGGTGATTTTCATTTTTTTGTTTAAATATAAAGAGATTATTTTATATTGATTAAGATGAATCACAATGACCGAAAAATAAAAGAGTGTTTTAAAAACAATTTTGGCAAGCATATTGCTCGAATTGACCCGAAGATAAAAACATTTGAAATAAATGAGTTCATTACTGTTTGTAAGCTTTTTGATCGTACATATATCTATATAAACAAGAAAAGATTTCGACAATGCAAATTTTTAATGTTAAATATCCCAGTTGCTGATATTAGTTCTTTTGACGATATTAAATCTATTGATGAGGTAGCAGAGAGATTAGATCGATCTTTAGAACAATACCCAATTTATGAATTTAATATTGACCCTGAAACAGAATTCTGGGCACATTGCTCAAATCTTCAAGCATGGGCAGAAAATAATTATGATACAAGGCTTCTCCATAGTAGTTTATCTTTTCCATTATTAGAAGAACTAACTAAAGTAGGAGACCCTATTGCTAAAAAAGTTTTCAAGGAAGAAATTGCAAAAAGATTATTGGATAGACCCTTTGCTGGTAAATATCTGATAGTAATTGGATATTTAAAGTATTTGAATGAAGAAGAGATTGAAATAATTGTTGAGGAATATTTAAATGAACTTACTTTTTATCAGAGAGAGATCAATTTGGAAGATCTTAAAGAGTTTATTTTCATCGATAACATTTATTTAAATTTAAAATATAATTCACAGTTTTTATATGTTATATTCCAGTTTTATAATGATCCTGAATGCTGGGAATTATTATTGGATGCTTATAAGGTTTTTCCCACCAAACAATTCCGTATTTGGAGAAAAAATCATTTTTTTATTAATTATAAAAAAGGAGTTAACCTTTTATATGAATTATTAAACAATTGGTCTCGAATTGGTGAGGTCTTCGATTCTTTAGGGAGTTATTGGGATAGAGAGAAATATAAAAAACTGGCCTTAATAGCTTATAAAAAAGCTTTGAAAGATTTACCTAAAACTAGTGGAAAATTGGGATATGATACTGTTATTCGTGAGCAACTATTAAAATTAAAAAAAAATCAAGAAGAAATTTTTGACGGAAAGTAATAAAATATAAATTAAGAATAATGATTTTTAGAAGATCTTATAAAAGTAGGTATAAATGAGGTTCAGCGATGATTAAATAAAGGTTTTAGTATAAAATATTAGATTTTTTCATTTAAATATAAACAAATTAATTGAATTAAAAGTAAAAAGGAGTTGTTTAAAATGAGTGTAAAATATCGTGATTATTTGAAAGATAAGAAATTTGATAAGAAAAGTAAGGAAAACCTCTCAGATGAGGAAGAAGATTCTAGTATTTATTTGGATATATGGACAGTTAATCCTTTCCATAGGGACATTAATCCAAAGCAAATAAAATACAAGATTATGTTTGTGGTGATTTTAATCTTTACTACATTGTTTTATATTATAACAATTTCTCCACAAATTAATTACATAGTTTTTGCTTTAGCCATACTATTAATGTTATTATATTATGAAAATGTCTTTAACTTTCTCAACAATCTTTTTAGGAGAATTCAAGGGTTAAACAGAATAGATCCCCATAAAGATTTAATTTTTTTGACTTTAGAATCTGATCTTGAAACTCTTTTAATAATTAATAAGAAAAATTCATTGATCCTTTCTACTCGAATATTTGAGGTAAAAATATTACCAGAGAATGTCCACCCTACTTTAAATCACTTTCTGAAAGCGTTATATAACGCAAATATTAAATATTCATATCAAGTAGTCCAAACGCCAATATTTTATCAAAAACATGACTTTACTAACAGTATTAACAATGAGACATCTATTTATTTCAGTGTTTTTGAACAGAAAAGGGGAATCATAACAAAAAGAACGGTAAACAATCTAGTTCAGACTATACAAAAAATCTCTAAGGTATTCAAATCTCATCTTAGTTCAAATTTTCATCATACAAAATTCTCTCTTTTAGGAGGGAATGAACTAATTGGCGCAATACGTACAATCTTTTGTGGAATAAACATCGAAGGAGAAAATGATTATGAATATAACTCTGAATATTCTGAGTTCATTTTTCTTTGTGTCTTAAAACTGACAATTATAGTCATTTTTGAAGTAACATTTTCTTACATTGTGGTGTACTTATCGATTTCTTGGTGGCTTATACTGATATTGGACATAATACTTGCAATGATACTCATTTCTATTTGGTGGGAAGATCTGCTCTTTTTTATTTCAAAATTGTGTTTTCTTAATCAAACGAGCTTAAGTGCTATTAATCCTTTTATTGATATCAAATTTTTTTACGGAAAAAAAAGTAGAGATTTGCTTTTTATGCTTTTTCAAAACAATTTGCTAATTGGAACTAAAATATTTAATTTGAAACATGCCTTTCAGAAAAGCTTTATTTACTCTGATAAATTTTTTCGAGAATTAAATAATCATAAAATTCCTTTTACTTATACCCTTCAAGCTACACCATTATTACCTGAAGATTTTGGTAAAAGATGCAAAAAATTTCTCAATGAAAAAGGATACTCAGATTTGGAAAGAATCTTTGGAATAACCGTTTTGGACGGAGAATCCATACCTCCAGTAAAAAATGATCATTTGGTGTTTAAAAATTGGTTAAGCATGAGATCAGGAATTTGGAAAACAATGTTAACTATTTCTACAATGGCATATAAATATATAGACCCATCAAATATCAATGATTTCCTTGATATAGAGGAAGAATTGATTCAAAAATCGGATATAGTAATAAATGCTTTTGAAGATAATTGTTTGAATCTTACACTAACTCAATTACATAATCAAAAATTAATGAAGGGATTTCAGTTTGTAAGTCTTAAAAGTAGTTTATTTAAAGCTGAGAATACAAAGTTATATAATGTCTACTTTCAAGGAAAAACTTTACTATATCTTAATAGTCTTTCAAATGAGTTTAAAAAGGGATTAGAAACAAAAATAGCTGCGGAGTTTAATACACCCCTTCATTTAAAGAACGATATTGTTATTGGGAGAACGGTTAACACTGAATTTTTAGAAAATGAGGTTGACTTGGGCTTTACCTATGATCAAATAAAACATTTATTAATAACTAATGGGCTTTCTGAGCAAAGAGAGTATACCATGATGAAAATAGTAGCAGAGTTAATAAAATTGGGGAGAGCTTGTGTAATTTTTGATTATTCAGGAAAATGGTCGAAATTAATTAGTTATTTTAAAAATTCCTACTTAGAAGATACCTTTTTATATTTCAAATTAGGACGCTCCTTTCGGATAAACTTAACAAAGTCAGAGATCGATTATGATGAGAAAAATGTAGAATATTTAAATTTATTTTTTGATGTGTTTGCTCTTGCTTTTAAAGAACAGAAAAGAATTGTTGATCTATTAAAGGAAAGTGTATCAAAAAATCAAATATTAAGTTTAGAGGATATGGCCCTTGATCAGGAAATGGAAAAGGAAATAATCAAACAGAATGAGTATAATGCGTTATTAACGTTACTTCATGGATTCATTGACTGGAGAGCCTTATTCGCCACCAAAGCTTTAAAATCCCCTCAAGAAATTAAGACTATTGATTTTATTAGAAATGATAAAACGGTCATCATTGATTTATCCCTTGTGGATGAAATGAGCCAAAAGAACTTTATATCTTTTATCATTCTCTCAAAATTCATTCATTACCTAAAAAATTCCGAGGATTATCATCAAAAAATAATAATCGTTCCTGATATTGATCTCTTTTTTGATGCTACTTATATTGATAATTATAATAGTCCTGTAGATTTCGGAAAAATCAGTAAATTTATAGTTCCCTTACTCGAGAAAGGTTGTGGATTCATTTTTTCAGCAAACCAAATACAATATCTCCATTCTCACCTGGTTAAGTATTTTCCTAATATCATTACATTTAATGCTACTGATGCTCGAGAAATTGCAGTGTTAAAGAATCAGATGAATCTACAAGAATTACAAGGAACAGGATATTATAGCTCAAAACGCAATAATACCTATCAAATTGATTATTTAAAAAATCTCAGAAATAATGAAGTACTTGTAAAAAGAGCTGATATAGACCAACCTTTTCCAGGAGAAATTGATTATTATCATCTCCAAATAATACCCGCTCCTTCACGTGACCTTATAACGGATTATATGAAAAAGCAAGGGTATGATTACACAGCTCATGAAAAAAAAATTTTAGCAGGAGCTAAAAAAACGCTCTTTGAGAAGGATTTAGGGGTATATTCCAGTTTTACTGAAGAGATAATAAAATTCTTAGATGCTATAAGTAAAGTTGATAAAGTTGGAGGTCTTTATGAGCCTAACCTTAAAGAAGAACTTCTTGCATATATTTATCCAAAAGCATCGCTGAAATTTCAGAATAAAAAGCTAATTAATAATCTAAGAGATTCTATTTTCAAAATTTTAAAGACACATGGGTATTTGGTTGAGAGTCATCCTGCACGAGCTGGTGGAAGACAAACTACCCGTACTTGCTATAGAGTTGGGGATACCTATCATAGAGCATTAGAAGATAATTACCAGACCAAAAAAGAGCTTACTCCTAAGATCTTAGTTGAAACTATTGAAAAGGAAAGTAACGATATCTTTCCTGATTCTAAAGCGTTATCAAAAAATGATACTTTTGACATAGATAAAATTAAAAAAATAATAGAGAAAAAACTATCAGATTTAGTATGGGGTTCATACCAATTATATAAATTAAATAAGAGAAAACAATACCAAACGGCATTAGACACAGGAAAAGAGGTAATCTTAAAGTTTATAACTGATATATATGATGAATACCTTAGAATAGAATCAGAAAAGCCTCTTGAAATAACAGATTTGTCTTCTTTTATTGCCTACCTAGCAGAGCAGGAACTTCTTCCTTTTAATGGGAATATGCTACAAAAATATATCGACACCTCAAATCAATTGTCTCGAAATGCGAGCAATACTGAATTGAATGCTAATGAGTTAGAATATTTAATAAATGAATTTTATAGAGCTATTAATTTTCACATAAATAGTAAATATTCAGAGGTGATATAAATCAGCACAGAATTTTGGCACGGGATAATAGATATTACCCAAGTACCTAAAATCGATAATAAAGTGGATAAGGAGATTTCTTGGCTCTGCAATCCTTTTGGAGATGATAGGATTTATACAACCCAGTTTACATTAGATAACAAACATTTTTCGTGGAAATTTTATTTAATAGAGGAAACCCAAGATCAGGCTCTAATCTCAGCCATCTTCTTTTTAAATTATTTAAAGGAAATATTCCCTGGATTAGTAGGAAATGTACTTACACGAGGGATTTCGAATTCTGATTTGTATAGAAAGTTAGATTTCAGAGAAATTGTTTTCCCTGAACCTCCCTTTCTTCCTAATACAAAATTAAATTTAATAGATAAAGTATGTAATCTTTTTTATATCAACAAAAATCATGCAATAACCGTATATATTGCTTGGCAAAAAGATGATTCAATATCACATTATATAAGTCATAATTCGGAGTATAAAGTAAAAATCTTTCTGAATACCCAGACATTACCATCTCTTAACACTATTAAGAACAAACAGTTCATAGAGTTAGAAGGTCGTTTGCAATATTTAACTTCAGGGCTTCAAAATGCTCGAGGTGATAAGGCTTTTTTAAGAAATGCTCCATCAGAAACGTGGGAAGACATTTTAAAAGGAACAACATTCTTTAGAAATTCTTTAGAAGATTATACTGGTAGATATTATAGAATATTAAAAGAAAATGAATTAATTCCAGAATATATGATTCCTGGATTTGTTAAACCAGAAGAAGTAGATTTTGGCATTCCTAAAACTATACCGCTTATTAAAGCAGTGGGATTACAACACGAAAATGTAGGTTTTGATTCACATTCGAACGAAGGTGATATTGAACTAGGTTATTATATTAAAGATGGAGAGATAACGAAAAGGAAAAAGTACTTGTCATTGAATGATTTAACTAAGCATCTCTATATAAATGGGTTAACTGGGGCAGGAAAAACCAGATTTCTTGCATATCTTGTAAATGAGATTGCTAAAATGTTTCCCGAAGTGGGTCTTCTTATGATTCTTTTAGATAATGAAATTGAACAAGCACTCTTTAACTATGATATAATAGAAAAATATCCCAATATTAGTATTCCCTATACCTTTTTGAATGAGGATTTAGATCCGAAAAAGCAACATGAAGATCTATCTAATATTTTAACCTCATCTATAGGTTTAACAAACATATTTACAATCAACATGGAAAATGCAATAAATATGTGTTTTAATAACCATCGAACATATCCACCTTTTCTAGGGTATCTATATGAACAATTTTGGAGATGGTTTGAAAAGAAACAATATCCTGGAGATTTTGGAGGGACCTCCTTATTGGCGATTGAAAATCGTGTATTTAAATTACTTTCTCCAAAGTTAGAAAACGTTGTGAAATTTACTTCTGATGTTCCTTATTGGTTCAAAGAATTTCTGAATGGGAAAAATATTTTAATTGATTTAACATCCTGTAAAGAGAGCGAGCAAACATTACTTGTCAACTTAATTTTTCAGATGATTAAAATATTTGTGCCCCAAAATACAGAAGATACGTTGAAATATTTAATAGTTACAGATGAAATAGATAAAATTGGAAAAATCTCTAAAACCATTGATTCAGGAGACGATCTTTTTGTAAAAAAGGAGTTTTTAGGGAAGGTAATTACTGATTTTATGTGGACTTTTAGAAAACGTGGTTTAGGAGTAATTAATACAGGCCATGAACCCACTTCGATGTTTGAAAGTATATATTACTCCCCAAACAAGAAAATTCTCTTTACTACAAGCCCCAAATCTAGTAAACTTTTTATTAATGATTTTGAGGATCAAGAGACCTTATCATACTTAGGAGTGCGGAGAGCTTTAGTCATTGACAGTATTATGCGAGAAAAATATTTGATTTACACATTAGATTTTAATGGAGAGATTTTAAAATCTTAAATTTAGGAGGTGTATTAATAATAAGTGAATTAGGCGAAAAAGGCGAATTTAATGATAAAGCTGAACAGGATGAATTAAATACTGAGGGCGATGAGGAGTTTGAGGAAAAATTTCATGAAATGGGAGAATTAGCAGATGAGACTGAAGAGGGGGTTAATGGGGGATTTCATGAGATGGAGGAGTTAGCAGATGAGACTGAAGAGGGGGTTAATGGGGGATTTCATGAAATGGAAGAGTTAGCAGATGAGACTGATGAGGAATTTAATAGCGGATTTCATGAGATGGAAGAGTTAGCAGATGAGACTGATGAGGAATTTAATAGCGGATTTCATGAGATGGAAGAGTTAGCGGATAAGAGCGATGAGGAGTCTGAAAAGAATACCGACTCCCAAGAATTTGAACCAAATAAAGAATCTCAAAATGAGGAAAAAATAGAGAAGGAAGAGGAATATGAAAATATTGGCACTCAAAGTACTGTATTAATGCATGAAAATTCCGAAATAGAAGGAGAAAATCAGGAAGAACTTCAAGCTGAAAGTGAGGAATATACTGAGGAGGAAGAGGAGTACCTAGAGAATGAGGAAGGAGCAATAGAGATAGATCCAGAAGAATACGAAAATGACCAAGATCCTATTATTGATACCGAAGAGATAGAATTTGTTAGGGATATGGAAGAATTGGGGCGCATGCTGAAAGAATATGATGAAAAATTAGGCTATTATGTAGAAGAAAATGATAATACTGCGTTTAATGCAGAGCAAGCTTATAGGGAAATTAAAGAAAGAAATAGTAATAAAGAAGAAAAGGAAGAGTCCCAAAAATTAGAGGAACAAGAGAAAGAAATTACAGAAGAACAGAAGGAAGAGCATATTGAGGAAATACTTTCTGGTGATGCACAAGAGGAAGATATCAATGATACATCAGAAGAACCAGAGATAGAGCCAGAAGAGTTTGATTATCTCTGGGAAAAATATGAACAGTATGAACAAGAAGGTAAGAGTTCTGAAGAGATCAATAATTTAATGCAGGAGGCAGAAGAAACTTATAAAATGTTAAAAAGTGTTGAAAAGCTCTATGAACAACAAGAAAAATTAAAATTAATCGACCGCGAACATGAAGAGGATGACGATGATGTAAGAGAAGAGATTGATAGGGTAGATGCAATAGAATATTTTTTAAATACTGAAGAAAAATTACACCAACAAGGAAAATCTCAAGAAGAAATAGACGAGCAGGTGGAAGAAATTGCGAAGGATTTCTTCTTAAATGAAATAAAAGAAAAACAACAAAATGAACAAGAAAAAGATGTGAGTGAAGAACTTAGAATCGAACAAGCTGGAACTGATGAAATAAACTCAGATCTAAAAGAACAGGAACAGATTAAACAAATCTCTGTTTATGATAACGATGAAAATAGAAAAACTCATGAAGAAGTGGAAAGAAAAGAAGTAGAAGAAGAGATCAAAACAGAATTAGATGACATCGAAGTAGATGAAGTGCAGTCTTATCAAGAAAAAAATAAGGAATCTATGGAAAAAGAAAAAAAGCTAGAGAGTGAAGAAGTAAAGGAAGATGAATATGAAAAGCTTCAGCAATTATATCGCAAAGAGACTGGTAAAAGACCTAGGTATGCTGGAACGGAGACAAAAGGATTTATCCAATGGTTAGAAAAACAAGAATTAAAAACTAAAGAGTTAGAAGAGAAAGAACAAAAAAAGGAGAAATGGCAAAAGAAACTTAAAAACTGGATAGAAGGATCTATAGAAGAAGAGCTCAGCTCTGAACTTAAAGTAGTTTTGAAAGAAATACTTCAAAATTTTCAAGAATATGAAAAATTAGAAGAATTATATAAAAGATATGAAAAAGGAGAATTAACTGAAAAAAATAAAGAAGTGTTGAATTTCATTATAAACAAACTATTAAATATAAGCCCTATTCACTTACATTTATATTTGAATATAAGCGGATTTAAAGCGTATTATCAAGAACATCATTGGTGGAATCCCGCGCTTATTAATGAAATAAAATATAAATTTCTCAGACATTTGTCCAAAAAATATGAAGTCTTAAAACTATATTCAAAAAATATATCTAAATTTAAACAACTTCATGCTAAGCACATTCGAAAATTAGTTGATAAACCACATTCAATCAAGGAGAAAATTAAATTAACTCAGAATAATTTGAAGGACCTTTTAAAGGAAAATTTGGAAAATATAAATGAATTGAACAGCAATGACAATATAAAAGGAACTCGAGGTAAAAATTACTCAAAATATTACGACCATTTTGTAAATTTGTTTGCCCATTTAGCTATTGCTAAATTATTAACTAAAGAACTAAAAAACAGAAGTATTATTTATTACAGTGAGCCTTATATATATAAACCGAATCTTAATATTCATCCAGATGGTTTAATCAAAAAAAATATAAAATCAAAGCATATCTTCGATAATCTATTTAAATTTCTAAATCTATCCGAGAATAAAAAACAAAATATAAAGTATATTACTATTGATATAACAAGTAATTTATCTAAAGATAATTTAATCAATAAAATAAATAAATACAATCCAAATAGCCACACTTTTTTTCTCATTGTAGGAACCCACTGGAAAAATAAAGTTCAAACACGTTCTCTACCGGAAGATGATCTCTTATTACAAAAAAATTGTGAAAATATCAGAATTATAAGTCATAAACTTTTTAGACAAATAATTCAGATATCATCCTACATAAAATATTGGGATTTTATAATAGATTTAATTGGAAGGCGTGATCTAGAGGAGATAAAACGACTCTCTGAAAGCCACGATCTTGAGGTCTATTTATATAATTTAGATGATTTGGAGAAAGAGTTTGGAACAAGAAATCTTTATAAAATTTTTCGAAATGAATTAGATAAAAAAATTGATACATCTGAAAAAATCCCTGAAATAAAATTAGAATATATTTTTTCAAAGCAGAGCCTTAATGATAATCAAATTAAGCAATTCCACAAATTATTTGATTCTGATATAAGGTTTTTTAAAAGTAAAAATCCAACACAAAAAGTACTTATTTATAATAAGATTAATACATTATTTGAGAAATATTTTAAAGAAACTTATGGAATTCCTGATAACTTTAATTATCAGGAAGCAACCAAGAAATCCATATCTTATTACATATCGTTGGTTGAACAATACTCTACAAAACTTAAAGTTAATTTAGAGATTAAAAATCTTGCTAAGAAAATCATAAAAAGGATTTATAATCGGAAAATTATAAAAAAAAATAGGATTACAAAAGGTTATATTACTGTTGCTCTATTCTTAGCAGCTAAAGCTTATAATAATAAAACGACTCAAGAAAAAATTCTAAAGCAAATATATCTACATAATAGTACTTTGAGAAATAGATTGAGGGATTTTGAGATAGTAAGAAACTATTTACTAAGAATCCAAATCCAAAACCTTATAAATATATATTACCAAAAATTAGGTATTTCAAAAGTATGTAAATCTCTTTCTAAAAATTTAATTCGTGTAGCCTTGAGAAAAGGGGTTATCGAAATAGAGGATAATATTGAACATCTTACAGCATCGATTATATATTTAGTTTCAAATGCATTAAATGAACCAGTTACTCTTAAGACAATTTCTAATACACTCAATCTTGATAGATATTCCCTTTCACAGGTTAAAAAAAAATTCCAATATTATGATTTTTTTCTAAAAAAAATACAATTAAATGCTTTTCTTGATAAATTCGGAGACAGGTTAAAAGTTTCTAATGAAGTTAAGAATTTTACAAAGAAACTTATAGAAAAAGCATTAGTAAAAAAAATAATTAACAAGAGTGATTACTCTAAGCATATAGTTGCTGCAGCCTATTACATAGCTTTTGATACTCTAATTGGAAATGTGACAATCCAGGATATAGCCAAAAAAGTTAATATAAAATGGGATTATATTGCTGACAAACTTGATTTATATGAAAAAGATAAGAACGATAATACTATTCTTAAAATTCATAACTTAGTAAATGAGTATGGAAAAAAGCTTGGTATCTCCACAGGTTGTATCAAATACACGGAAGAATTAATTAATAAAGCAGTAAAACAATGTTATATTCAATTAGGTTTTGATATTAAATTTTATATTGCAGTTGCTTATTTTTTCACCACAAAAGCATTTAATGAGAATAAAGCGTTAAGAATAATTTCTAAAAAGTTAAATTTTACTTATCGAACCTTACATCTAAAGAAAAAAGTATTCTTGTCATTTGAAGATGAGTTTCTTTCTTTCAAGATTAATAGTTTAGTTAAGATTATGGCAAATGATTTGAAAATTTCAAATGATTGCATCGAATTTACTAAAACTTTAATAATGAAAGCTAAAGAGCAAAAGAAGATAACATTTAGAGATAATATAAAACATATAATAGCTACAGCTTTTTATTTAGCTTCATTGGCATTATACAAGCCAATAACAAAAACGGAAATAATAAATAAATTTTCAATGGATATAAAAATTTTAAACTCCACACATAATTTTGACTTTTTGGAAAAAATGTTAATCAGGAGGCAAATAAAAACTATTAGTAGAAAGTTTGCTGAAAAATTTAATGCTTCAAAGCAATACTTTTTACTTGTTAGGTTTTTTATTAGAAAAGCGGTTAGAGCTGGTCTAATTAACGATAAAAAAACATTGCATTTCGATATTGCTTCGATGTATTATCTTATATCGAAACTTTTCAACAAACATTTGACGTTTAGGGATATTGCTAATAAACTAGGGATTAATGAAAAAACAATAAGAAATAAAAGAAAAGCTTTTCAAATTTTTGATAAGGAATTAAAAGATATTGGCTTAATAATACATGTGGTGGAATTTGGTAAAAAATTGGGCGTTTCACAAAAATGTGTAAAATATGTAATCCAAATCATCAAAGAAGCAAGGATGAGAGATAGAATTACAAATAACATTTATATTCCTCATGTAGTGGGAGCAGCTTTTTATCTATCATCAAAAATAATTGATGAACCATTAACTCTTAGATTTATAAGAAATAAAGTGAAAGTAGATCCTTCCTTTATAAAAGAAAAGGCTAAAATTTTCGAGATTAATAAACGAAACTCATTAATCTATAAAATTTAATTCTGAGGATTAATTAAATAAATTAATAAATTCTAATTAAATGGCATTTATCATGGAAAAAGAAAATCGTCAGAATAATAACCTCCCTAAAACGCATCCACGCTATGAAAGCTTATTGTATAGACATAAAATAATTGAAGGTATGAAAAATCTGGTTGTTGCAGAAGCGGGCTTAATTGCTCATGGGAGAGGCGAGTGTCTTGACTATATTCTAGGGGAAAAAACTAATATTACTGCAGAAAAAGCCATTAAAGCCGCAGTAGCAATGCTTCTTCTTGCTAAAAAGCCTGTTATCAGCGTTAATGGGAATGTGGCCGCACTTGTACCAAATGAAATTGTTAAACTTTCGAAAATGATTAATGCTCCACTCGAGATTAATTTATTTTATAAGAAGAAGGGAAGAGTCGAAGCAATTAAGAAATTACTAGAGAACGCTGGTGCTCATGGTATCAGAGGTATATATGAAGATAAAATGGTTGAAATTGAGGGATTAGATAGCAATAGAAGGTTGGTGGAATCCATCTGTTATTCTGATGTAATATTAGTTCCTCTTGAAGATGGAGATAGAACTGAAGCACTGAAAAAATTAAATAAACAGGTTATTGCTGTCGATTTAAATCCTTTAAGTAGAACGTCATTATGCGCAGATATAACCATTGTAGATAATATCGTCAGAACTTTACCTGAAATGATTAAAATCGTAGGAGAACTAAAAAAATTTAGTGAAAATGAATTAAAGAAAATTATTGAAAACTTTGATAATAAAAAGAATATAAAAAATACTTTAGATCTTATAATAAATTATATAGAAAAACAAAAAGAAGATGCTTTTGAAATTTTAGGAACGTGAAATAGCTATTATAAACTAATTCAGAAAAGCTTAAATGTTTCTATTATTATTATCCTATATATTAACATTCTATTTTTTAAAAACCATCATTAATCAAGGATAACAATGGGTACTGATAAAGAAACTAAGATAAACATTATGAATAATATTAAAATTGAATCTCAGATTTTAATAAGGAGATGTAAATTAAATGACTTGGAGGGCGTAATCGAGGTAAATGAACGAGAATTACCAGAAGATTATCCCTACTTTTTCTATAAAAGCATTCTTGATAATTTTCCAGAAGCGTTTTTGGTAGCAACCGATAAAGATAATAAAGTTATAGGTTATGTGATGTGGAGAGTTGAGCAAATTCCTTCTATGGATAGTTTAAAATATGTAAATAAAGGACACTTGGTATCTATTGCAGTTTCTGAAGAATATAGAAGAAGAGGAATTGGAACAACATTGTTATCTAATAGTATATCGGCTGTAAAAAAACATAAGATCACAGAATTAGTCTTAGAAGTAAGGGTATCAAATTATATCGCTATAAAATTATATGAAAAATTTAACTTTAAAATGAATAGTGCCAAAAAGAATTATTACCGAGATGGAGAAAACGCGTACTACATGGTTCGAAATGCTGACACTAATTAAGATAATGAATCTTCTAATCCCTTGATTAAAGATGTTAAAACTTTATTAATAGGCACTTCAATTCCTAGTTTATTGGCGTATTTCACTATTCTTCCATTTAAAAAATCAATTTCTGTTGTTTTCCCATTTAAAATATCCTGTAGCATAGAATTTTTATTCTTTGAAGTTTTTTTCGCTACTTCATAAGTTAAAGCAATATAATCTTTTTCAGAAAGGTTAATCTTTTTCATTCTAGCAACATTAATTGCTTCTTTAACTGCTTCACCCATATAATATTTTAACCCCTTGATTTCCAATAATTCACCATTTCTTAATTGAGTTAAAGCTCCAATGGGATTAATTCCAACATTTATGAATACTTTCTCCCAAGATTCACTAATAATATCATCAACGATTATTGTTTTTAAACCTGCGAAATTTAAAATATTTTTCAATAAATTTATATCTGATTGGCGTTGTTCAAAATCTTTAGGTTTAAGATCCAATCTAATAAGAAATGGAAATCCAATTTTTGTTAGACCCAAGCCAGTATGGATTACTTTCCCCGGTTCAGCTAATAGTGCTCCATTTGTAGTTACTATCCTAATAATTTTATTTTTTGGGCAAAATTTACTTACGTTCTCTTCATTCCCAATTCCATTCTGTAAAATAATTAAATATTTACTTGCATCAATTATTTTCTTATATTGAAAAATAGCAGTTTCAATATCATATGCCTTAGTAGTAAGAAAAATAAAATCAAAACTAAAAGATAAATTCTTAGATATCTTATCTTCAATTTTTTTCTCATTTTCATAAGCTTTTATACCTTTTATATCATAAGTAGATTGATTCCTAATAATTTTTAAACCATTTTTATTAATAGCTTCAGCATGATCTTTTCTACAAAAAAATATTACTTCAGGGAAATATGTTTTAAACTTAAAATTTGCAATATATCCGCCAAACAAACTCCCTATAGAACCGGCTCCAATAACACCAATCTTTAATTTTATTTTATCCAATCTTTTCTTGACTCCGTTATAAATTCATAAAACTTCGAAATTCTATGTTCCTATTTCATAAATTCATCCAAGCCTATTTGCCCTTTTGAAAATGTCCCTGATTTTTTCTTAATTTCTAGAATGTTTATGTTTTTAGGGAAATGTCTAGGTTCAAGTTCTAATTCTTTCATTAACATTAAAGAATTTTTTGCAGCATAGCCAGAGAAATGATTATTAAAATAGATACCTATCTTTTTTACTGTTGGAATTATAGTTTTTATTGAATGTGCCCAATTTTTTATTTCTTCTTCTTTAAAAAAATAATCAAACCAGATTTTCTTACCATAACCATGAAACCTAATATAAGCAAATTCTGGATTGGTTACATCCATGCGGGGCGGTAACAATGGCTCTATTACAACGCAATAAGTTAAATGCTTTTCCTTTAAATAATTAAATGTCTCGGGGTCCATCCAAGATTTATGTCTAAACTCGACTACTATATAGTAATGATCATTTACTCGATTTCTTGGCCAATTATCTATAAATTGCTTTAAATTGCCAAAGTGCTCTTTTTTATTAAAAGAGGGAGGCAATTGAATTAAAAATGATATTAATTTTTTAGATTCAATTAGGGGATTCATAACTTTTAAAAAATAATCCAAATCATCTAAGCAGAATTTAATATCCAATTTATGCTCATGCGTAATAGTTTGAGGTATCTTTACTGAAAATAAAAAATTTTTTGGAGTTTTACTTAACCAGTTTTCAACTATCCGTTTTGAAGGGATGTTATAAAAGGTAGTATTAATCTCATTCGTATAAAAAATTTCTGAATAATACAGAAGGTAATCCTCTTTCTTTAGACCTTTTGGATAAAAAGGTCCGACCCACTCATCATAACCCCAGCCAGAAGTACCGACTAGAACTTTACAACACATAATTCAATGGTAAATTAATTATAATTAATTAATACATAATTTTCTGTTCTATTGCTAATAATTAAGGTATTTATAATTAAACTATAAAACTTATTCTATTTTCTGATTTGGATTAAATTCAATATATAAAAATAGATTTTATTTACTATTTATTTATTTTTAGATTTTTCTCAAATAATTCTTGCTTTTTAATAATTTTAGACCATAAAATTTTTAATTAAGTAAATACTCTAATATTTTGCCGATGGTATATTTGCCATCAAAATTATTAAAATTATTGGTGGGAAAATGTGTCATCTATTTTGGATGATATACACCTTTAATTGGTATTGGCCTCGCGGAAGTACATCTTAATAAGTGAAACATGCGAGAACTTGAAATCGCACAAAAAATAAGGAATTCTCTCTTTCGGCGCATGGAGTACCTAATGATTAAGGTGATACGGGAAGTGAGTAAACCAAGCCAAGCATGAAAAATCATGCTCATAGGAACATACTCCCCATTAAGTAATAATTTCCAAAGAATCGTCTCAATTAACTTATTATCCTAGTATGCAATCCTTTATACAAGCAATCTGAATCTTTCCTCAATTAGACGCCAATACGCCTCCGCTATTTGGTGGATATCTTGGCTTGGGCACCGATGAAGAGCGTGACAAGCTGCGATAAGCTCGGGTTAGTTGCAAGTAGACGTTGACCCCGAGATCCTCGAATAGGACATCCACTTGTGGCCTAATAATCCACAAGATTCCCGGAAGGGAAGGGGAACCCTGGGAAGTAAAACATTTTAGTACCAGGAGGAAAAGAAAACAATAGTGATTCCGTGAGTAACGGCGAGCGAAAGCGGAACAGATCAAACCGAATCCCTAGGGAAACCTATGGGAGATGTGGTGTGTGGGCCTTGTACGACCTCCCTAGAGAAGATGAATACTCCTGGAATGCTGAGCTATAGAGCGTGATAGCCGCGTAATCATAATCTAGATGGTTGCTGCGAGAGTCCCCGATTAGTGCGGGATGGTTTTCTCGTACGAATGTGCCAGATACACGCTGGTAAATCTAAATATGTCCCAAGACCGATAGAGAAATAGTAGCGTGAGCGAAAGATGAAAAGTAACCCGGAAGGGCAGTGAAAAGTGCTTGAAACCAAATAGTTTAGTAAGGATGCAGCCTGAAAGGACAGATTCTGTACGAATGAGTTCTGGTGACGGAACATCAGAGTGCAGAGGACTAGGGTTGCATCATCAGTCTGGAATCATTGGCCAGGGAGTTTATGGTAGAGGCAAGCTTAAGTGGATCACCCATGTAGGCGTAGGGAAACCAATATTCTTGCAACCTAATCATCACATTAGGGAAAACTACTCGTTGAAGGATGGTTTTGCCATCTGGAAAACGTTTAGCTATTCCTTCTAAGGGATTAGGCCAGAAGAATGGTCTTAAAGGGCCTAAAGTCTCTGTCATAATACCCGAAGCCGGTCGATCTATTCCTGGTCAAGATGAAGTCGCTCGAAAGGGTGATGGAAGTCTGCACCAGTGCTGATGTGCAATTCGCTTGGATGAACTGGGAATAGGAGCAAAAGGCTAATCTAGATCGGTGATAGCTGGTTCTCCCCGAAGTTGGTATCAGCCAAGTCTCAGACGAAGTAGCCAGTGGCGTAGAGCACTAATTGTGTGGTATGGGGGAGAAATCCCTCGCCCCACTCTTAAACTCCGAAACTGCTGGCGCTGTAGACTCTGGGAAACGGGTTGGCGGGCGTAAAGTCCGTCGCCGAGAAGGGAACAACCTAGACTTGGGTTAAGGTCCCTAAGTGCAGGTTAAGTGTTAAACTAAAAGGCGTCATATTTCCAAGACAGCAAAAGGATAGGTATAGAAGTAGCCACTTCCTAACGAGTGTGTAATAACTCATTTGCCGAGAAATATGGCCCTGAAAATGGACGGGGCTCAAATCTGCCACCGAGACCCAAGAGCACGGGAAGAAGAATTCCGTGATCTGGTAGGAAGGCGTCCGGGTGGGGCGGAAGCAG
>JAEOTZ010000084.1 GCA_016839585.1 Promethearchaeota archaeon | reverse complement strand
TTCTAAATGTGACTACTATCGGTTCTTTTCAGCTCGAGCAAGATGTAAGGATAAATGTAACCACTATCGGAATAGAAAAGGCAAATACTATAGCGATTTATGAGACCAACGGCACGGTGTTTAACGGGCATTATCAAGAACAAGAGCGAATGAACATCATCCAATTATATGTGAATGATAGCGGTGCTGGTACCCCCTTTAAAGAAGGACCAAATGTCATCGTGATTCCAACCAGCTTATTTACCGAGACTGTATTTAACGCGCACGTTCAAAATGAAACTCTGGATGAAACACCGATATATAATGCCGATGATGAAATTTTCAAATTCATTTCTGTAGGGCGAGACGGTGATACCGAGCAAGCCTGCGATGAAATCGATTTTGTGTTCATTCGATTTGAGATTTCTTCGGAAGATGCAAAGAAAATCCTGAATTTGCTGCTTGAGTGTCTTGTAAATGAGACCAATAACAAAACTGCCATTGTTTACAGCTACGTTTCGACTAAACTGAATGGAACTTTGGCTGTAATGATGAATCTGCCGATTTCGGTGTTAGGCTTTATCCCGTGGTTTTGTGAGAAGGAAAGTTCTCCTTTTGGAAAGAAACCCAAGACCAAAAAACAAGCACTCTGGGAACCCTTAAAAAAATTGGCATCCTTCGCAGTAGGACTCATTATAACCATTGGAATGGCGATTCTAGAGCTGATAGAACTGATCGCAGAGTTCGTCATGGAAATTTTAATGGAGTGGCTACCGATATTAGGATATATATTGTGGTTAATAATTAGAGTATTAATGTTGATATTTATTTGGATAATCTTTGCTATAACTCTTTTAATTATTATAATACAATTTGTTTTATTAGTTGGTGCTGTGTATGCATTTAATATTTTCATGGATTTGCAAATTAATACTAAAATCAATAAAATAACAGTACAAGGTGAAACAAATTTTATATTCGGATATGAAATTGGAAATGAGTATAATAATTTTTTTGATATTTATTATCCAACAATTGATACATACTTAGAATCGGATCATTTTGAATTATTATTCAAAATAGGGTTTTTCTCGATTGATATAAATATAACCGATTACACTGATAATATTTTGGATGAATTTTTCGATAAGAATCCTGAACAATCCTCAAATTCCAATTTAAAAAGCAATGACTTAGCCTATTCAGCAGATTCAGAAGATTTTTATGTTTATGATTTCCTTTCTAATATTGGCGATGGATTAGCACAATCAAGCGCATTTTATATATTAGTAAGTTTCATTGCAAAATTAAGTCCTTATGATCCTAAACCTAGTTATGATCTTTTAGTTGGTTTAGGATATTTCGTGGTTGAACTTGTTTTTTGGATCTTAACAACATCAGTTATGGAAATTTTTATTGAAAACGATATTATGGCATTTGCTTGTGCCCTTTTTGGATTAGCTGTTGGACATATTTTTTCTGCACTTGTAGCATTTACATCTTTCCTTTATTTATGGGGAATTTTAAATGGAGGTTGGTCAGCATCGAGTCCCAAACAAATTATAATAGCATTTTTAAATTGCCTTGATAAATGTTTATATTGGTTTGGGATTGAATGGTCATTGGTTGAATTATCGGAATACGAATTAACTGAAGGAGATTTAGTAGCAGATTCTGTTATGAGTATTATAGGAGGCGGACTAGGTTTAGTTATTGGTGTATTGAGTTTAATAACAATTATGCCTCTTAATAAGGGAGTTTTATATACTGGTATATGCAGCTTTATTTCATTACTATTTGGATTTATATTGGCATGTATAGCGTTAGATCTTAAAAAACAGTATTCATAAATAATGAATTTAAAAATCCTTATTCAATTTCTTTTTTTTTTAATTAACATTTATAATTTCAAAATGAGGAAATCTTTGAAGAGAAAAAATTAAATATATATAAATAATATATATTGAATAGTTTTTAAGAAATCAAAATTATCATTTATTTTTTTTCGAAAATGACGACAACAAAGGACTTATCCAGAAAAGCAAGTAAAAATTTAGTCGAGATTACGAATTCTCAAAAATTATATATGTATTTTTTATATACAGTTCTTCTAGCCTTGCCAGGATTATTTATGTTTTTTTATTTAGTTAATATGACTACGATTAATGTAATCACATCGTTTAATCTTTCTTTTTTTTTTATATTTGTTATTCCAATTATATGCGATTTAATAATTTGGCTACTGTATGGAAGACGAGAATCGACGATTTTAATTACTGAAGATAAAATTGAGTTTTATTATTTAAAACATTTGTTTTTAATGATAAATTGGTTTGAGATTAAGACTACTAAGATTTTCAAAGAGTATTGGGAAACCTCTTATTACCGGGGCAGATTAGGTCCAAAAGAGTATTCTGGATATACCATACAATTTATTGGATTAAATTTAAATAAAAATGTAAGGTTATGGTGTTTTCCTTTTAATCATAAGAACCAAAGATTAATAATCTCTGGTTTAACAGAATTTTCTGAAAAATTAGATAAGGAAATATTGATTGATGAATCAAGAAGAGAATCTTTAAAACTCAGCGACCCTAAGTGCCAGGAATTATATGAATTTAGCAAGAAATATAGATTTCCAAAAATAAAAAAAAAGTTTGGTAAAGTATAGGTTATTTAATTATGTGATTTTTCTTATTCAATAAAAAATTCTTTATATCATTAATAATAATCTTATTATATGTAGAATAAAGAATTATTAACCTCATATATTATTATTAATTCTTTTTCAATATAAAACAAGAAGATGTAAATCGCAATTCCTTTCAGAATTTAACACTATGTAATTAATTTTTTTAGTGCTTCACTCTCTTTTTCTTTCTTAATTATAACCATTGGAATGGCGATTCTAGAGCTGGTAGAGTTGATTATAGATTTCGTTAAGGACATTTTAATGGATTGGCTACCGATATTAGAATTTATCCTGTGGCTGATCATTCGCGTATTACTTTTGATTCTTATATGGATAATTTTCGCTATTACTCTATTAATTACAATTTCTTTATTTTTATAACAGTTTTAACTTCAATGTTCTTGTTTGGTACTATTATAGACCTTAATATAAAATCTTCGATTAATAAGCTAAATGTCAAGGGGGATATTGATTTTTCTTTTAAATATGATGTAAAACTAGAATTCAATGAATTTATCGATTTTCATATACCAACTCTTGATATTAATCTTAATATGAGTGGTTTTTCTGTAGAGATTTCTTTAAATATGTTTTCAATAAATTTGGAGATTACAAATTTTTCTGTGGATCTTCTTGAGAATATAGATGATAATGGACTAGGACAATCAGCAATACATCATTTAAAATCGAGTTCCCTATCTTCAACTATCAATGGTATTAGTGATTTTATTTTTGGTGTTGCACTAACTTTTTCAATAATCGGAGGTTTTGTTGGTATTTATACTGCAACTCTATCAGTTTTAGATGGAGCCAAAAGAGATATAATATATTGGTTAGGGATTATTGCATTTGTACTTAGCATAGTTATTTTAATCTTAACAGTAATGTTTTTACCTGACACTTTTTCTGTTCCATATATTTATGGTATGGCAACTGGGTGTATTATTTCAGCATTAGTGTTTTTCTTTGTTTCTCGTTATATAATGGATCCACATAAATATATGTATCAGCTTAAGAAAAAGTTTGGTGGTGTAACATAAACAGTTGAATTACTTGTTTTATTTAAAATAATTAAATTATTATTATCTGGGGAGAATATTGTTAAATTTTTGCTAGAAATTTTTAATATTAAAGGACCGTTTGCTGATAATGAACTTAGATTGCTAAAAGAAGCTCATTCTTCATTTCTAATAGGAAGTTTTGCATTGTTTCTTGGATCAGTAGGAATCATACTATTAGGTAATCGTAATAGAAAAGATAAGTCTAAGATAGCATTATTATGTAGCGTTACGTCACTAATTGCTGGCGGTGTGCTCATTGGAGTAGGAACATGGAGATTGAATAACTAAATTTATTAATTTTTTTTTATTTTGATTTTAAATAATTTTAAATATCAATTTGAAATATTAGTAATAAGAGATATAATAGTGATCTCTAACAAATTAATTGTCAACAAGTTTATCTATAATTATGAAAAGCATACGAAAATATCTACAAGAAGGAGAAATGATTTTATGGTATCGATATAAAGTTAAAAATTGGTATTCTTCTAGGGGATTTCTTTTATTAGGTTATTTTATATTTCTTATTTTAACGATATTAGGATTTATAGTTACTTTAAATTCATTTCAAAGTTTATATGTACCTTCAATTGTTATATCATCTTTAATAGTAGTAACTGTTGTATTCATCATTTTTTTAATAACAGATTTTAAAAAGTTAAGAGGGAAACAACTAACACGAACAGAATTAAAAAACTATGAACAATTCGAAATTTTGACTGATAAACGTTATATCAGGAAAAATTATATTTGGAATTCTAAAAAGAGTCTTTTGGAATATTCTAAAGAGGATTTAGAAAAAACCAAAGATATTGTATTTCTTAATCTTAATTGTGTGGAAGGAATTATGATACATTATGGTAAAGAGATAATCTTCTTTCTTATAGGAGATGATATAGATTACTTTGAAGAAGGGAAGGATTGGTTTTGGACCGACTTTTATATTAATTTCAGAAAAAGTAAATTAAATGAATTAAAAGATACATTGGAACAATTAAATAAAATTATGTTTCTGGAATTAAAGGAAAAGGAGCTAGATCTTGAAATGTATGTTGTAAAAAAAAATTAGTCTAATTTAGAAAATGTTAAGGAGCTTCTCTTCTATTTACTTCTTTGTTTAAAAGAATTTATTTTTCTTTGCTTAATAAATCATAGAGTTTTATGAATTTTCAGTATAAATAGAAAGGGGACATTTCTTGTATTTTAATAAAACTTTAAGACAGAATTATATAACATAAAATTAAAGTTGAAGTTTTATCAGTATTATTGGAGAAATTAATATCATTATCAAAAAGAACAAAAAAATAAGAATTGTAAAATAGAATAAAATTCCATTCTCTTTATTATCTTTACTTATTCTCAATCAATTCACCAAATTATCATTCAATTTTTTTTAAACTTCTATGTTTAAATCATAATTTCATTGTAATGTGATTATTAACTCTTCAGATTTTGTAACTAATTTTTTTGGTACTTCAATTTCTTTTTCTTTCTTAATTTATCCATCCTCTCTTTTCTTCTAATACTAATGGCGGTTAATTCCCATTCTCTTTCTTTACCGATCTTTTTCTTTACAAATTTAAATATAATGAATGAGGTAATCCCAATTGCTCCCATTATTGAGGAAAGTATAATTATAAAAATAAAAACATCTGCTTCTTTCGGATTCTTGACAATTTTAAAAGTAAAAGCTTTATCATACAAAATATTAGAGTTATTTGCATAATCTCTTGCTATGGCTACATATGAGTATATTCCAGGATTTATTCCATAAATATAACATTCATACACATTCTCAGGATTTTGAGTATTATTTTCCATAGCATGAATCCAGAATGTAGTAAAGTTATCTTTAGAGAGTAAAAGATACACACTTTCAATTCCAGAATGTAGATCATCGACATTAATACTGAACTGAATAGTAGAACTTACATTAGGATTCTTTGGGCTCATCTGCAGGTTATAAATTTCAGGGCTTAAAACATCTAATTCAAGGGTAAAAATGAGAGAGGAAGGAATAGTGTTATGTCCTGTAATTGTAACATTAAAAGTTTTATCTTCAAGAGCAGGAATGTGTAAATTGCATATCCCATTGTTATCTGCATAAAAGGTGTGATACAATCCATCAGAAGAAGCAAAACATAATCTTGCATTAGGCAAAGTTTCATTATAAACATCTTGGATAGTAATTGAAACATATTGACCCTCAAAAATCTCATCAATAAAGGGATTTTGAGTTGGAACTGGTTGATTAGTATATACATCAAGCTCAGGATCTCCCAAAAGGCAATATGTTAACACATTTTTACGTTCATATTCTAATCTCATTGAAACAGATGGATCATTAAAGTAATCGCTATTCATATAAGCTACTTTAGAATCATATAATGCTCTGCCTTGTTGGAACATTTTATTTTCAAAAAATTCCTTCCAGAAAAGCTTGGCATTTCCACGGTTTAGTTTTTCAAGATTAGTATCATATTCAAAATACCATGTTATTCTCATACCACCAATAAAACCGATAGCTCCAGCATTTTCTCTTTTAATTAAAACTTCGCCGATATTATTATCATTTTGGTCGAAAGGAGAGGTTGTACATGCGAACGCATAAATTAAAGAACTCATGTTTGAATTACTGCATGTCTGAGCATTTATATTAGTATAAGCAATCCCATTAGAAGGATTTCTAATAAAACTAAAAGGATTTCCATGACCTGCGAAAAATATGGTTGAATATCCTGTATTAAAATGATTTACAAAATTGGCTTGAATGAGATCTTCTGTTGGATCTGGAGGGTTATAACTTGAGGTATATTCACATAAATGGGTATAATTCATTTCAGGTTGTACATAGTTTTGAATGATATAGGTTGTTAAGCGGGTTTCATCTTCAGGAGGTGTATAGCTTGAAATTCCTCCAGCTAAAAGCATTCTCCTCATCCAATCACCTATATACGGATTTTTCTCATAATTTATAGTCTTATTTACCATAAGTTCAAGTTCATAAGGATCAGAAGCAGGTAAACGTCCCACATACACTTCTGGAATCCAATTAATCTCATCCTTACCATGAGAATTGTATATTGATGATTCACCCCATTTTCCATCACCATCTTCATCCCAAGAACCTGTGAGATCAGCATAATAAAAATCTGTGGGCTTATAATAATCATCATAACCATTATATTCACTTCCACCATATTCTACAGTATCTGGATTATACACATTTCTGGTGGGAATTAAGTCTTCGGTAGCGTCTCCAGCTAAAAGAACCCATTGAACATCTTCTCGTTGATAATAATCCTCTATCATATTTCGAATCTTTTCAGCCTTATCCCTCCCATTATATAGAGAAAAATTGCTTAAAATTAGTGTCCTAACTCCCTTTTCATTCTTCCATTCCATCAAGGGCTTTACAGCGTTTATGAAACTTTCATTATCAGGTGTAATAATTAGCATTTCGATTTTCGGATGATACCAATCATAATAAAGAGAATCATAATCTATAGGAGGTAGTCTTGATAAATTAATGGGAGGTAGGGGATCATTTAATGAGGTTCTATAATTAGTTTGAAATTTAGAGACTTCAAAAGGTAACAGATTTACATTTATAGGCATTGTAAAGTAAGTGATTAAAATTATAATAACAAATATGCGTTTAAGGCTTCTTATTTTCATGTAATCTCTTTTAATATTATATTTTGATAAAACTAAATGAATAACGATTTTGGTCTATTAAGAATAAATAGTATTACTCGATAATAAAAATCTTCGCTTTAATTTGGTACACATAAATATTTGGTAAATATTATTGTTTAGTAATGTTTAAAGTATACACAAATTGATTCTATTTTTTACTTTAGAGATTACGCTTTAAAATTTGCTTGGTTAAAAAATCAATAATTTCTTTTAATTCATTTTGTTGTAATATAGTACTCTTTTTAACTTTTTTATTATTGAGCATATAAGGTATCTTCTTGGGAATATTTGAGTTCATAAATCTTTCTTCCGCTCTTAATTGAAGTTCCTGATTCTTTAGGATGATTATATATTCTTTAGCAATCCTTTTTACCTTATTTAAATTATCAAATTGGAGTTTAAGTTTGTCTTCATAATAATCTCTTGTAATTCTATGAGTGTTGGCATCAATTTCTTTTCTTTTTATGGCTTTATTTAGGTGTAAAACATATTGCTTCAATTTTTTAATTTGGTTTGATAATTCAAAAAAGTTATATGAATCCTTTATTTGAGAAAGGGTAATCTTCTTCTTTTGAACAATCTTCTCAGAAACTGTTTTTAAAGCTTCAAGTTTCATTGAGAAATTCTCATCGAGATTATTTTTTATGGTTTTTTGTAATTTATGCAACTTTTTGATTAATATTTCTCTCTGATTATCAAGTTTATATATCTTATTTAGTAAATCTAACTGTCTAAAACCTTCTTCTTCAGGGAATTGGTTATTTTGGTCAAAATTGCCAGTTTTTAGCATTTTCTTTCACGCTTCTCTTTTTACTTTTTTCCTTATAAATTATAGATCTTCATTACTCAATATATCATCAAATACATCTTTCATTTTTTTACCCTTCTTAATTTCTAATTCTAATTTTAAAGGAGTATTGTCTTTTTTCCTTCTACGCTTTTTTCGAAAAACTAGTTTTGTAATTTTAAAGGAAATATATAACAAAACTCCACAAATACCTACATAGATGAAAAAAGATATAGTTGATAATATAATTGAGGATATTGGAGAATTCCCTCCACCAGGGTTAATGGGCTCTGAAGGATTTATATCGTATTCATATAAAATCATTCCATCAGGATGAAATCCATCATAAATTAAAAATCGAATAGAATAGTCAATATTATCCCGATTTTCATAATACATAGTAAATTTAGATAAATCAGAATAATCCTCTCTTTCAAGTTCAATAGAGTCCACCATTAAAAAATTTCTATAAATATTACCTACTACCATTGAATTGGATGCTGGATTGTGCCCTGATGAAAATTCGTAAGAGATATTCATCTCAAAGATAAGTTCTTGACGGGAGTCTATTATTTTCAAGCCAGAATCATGAAACACATAGAATGTCCTAATATTGACTGGAATTTGCCCTAATTGCTCATAGCCTTTATAGATCGCCACAATACCCTCTACTTTTGGATAACAACTGGGATTTTCAGGTATTTTGAAATCTTTATAATATGTGTTGTCAACTAATTTCTCAAGATTTATTATCCCAAGCTGCAAGCTTTCAAAAACAACCGAAATTTCATCCCCGAAATCATCAATAATCAAATTTTGAAATGATACTGTAAGACTATTAACCCCCCCTAAAATTATTTGTTCTATATATTCACATACAATTTCTAAATCACTGTTTAGTGCCATTTCACAAATCCAGAGAAAAATCTCTTGGCTAACCATTTGACGATTTGAACTCAAGTAAAACTCATTTAAATCTCCCGAATAAAGCAGTTCAGCTAAATTAATTATTAAATCATAATTGAATTCAAGATTAATACCCAAGATTTCTGAGATTTTGTATGAATAATAGATGTTATTTATGTTATTGTAATTTAAGTTTTGGAGCACAAATTCTTTGATTTTTTGATTATTTAAGTCATAAAGATCAAGTGCTTGTAAAACATATATCGCGTAATATGTGTTTTGTAAGACTATTTCGATATTAGATGTGTATTGAGGATCAAAATAGAGTATGGAGGAGGTTTCAATGATATTTCTTTTAATGTACTCATATAGTGCTGCTTTATTGAAAGATAAATCATTTACTTTTCCTAAATTCAGATCATCTACAAGCAATTCTAATGATTTTATCGCATAATATGAATATTCAAAAAAGATTTTCTGTAATTGGCTTTCAAGGGAAAAAAAGGTATATCCGCGCATAGGTAAAAAAGCCCCGTGAGCTTCAGGAAAAGAGTCATTTAAAAATTGTGATTGGATGACATCGTCAATTAAATTAGTTAAATCAACCTCTCCTCCAAAATCATCCAATTTAAATAATTTATTCATTGAATTTAAGGCAAAGTACATGGATTTATATGAAGTAAAAAAATCAATTCTGGTAATGTAATTATGATATCCTCTATTATAATATTCAATTGGGTACGAGCGAAATTCAGGCTTCATAGGATCTGCATTAATGTAAGGTAAAAAAACATACCAATCTTCAGGATAATCATTATACCTGAAACAATCCTTTATATCATTATATATGTCTTGTATTTCTAATTCTGAAACCCTATCAAATAATTGAAATGAGGAGATAATGGTATTAAGTAGATTAAGGGATGTGTATTCTTGAGAGATAAGGGAAAATCCTTTAAGTTGATGATAGTTATTAAGTGCTGTTAAAATCTCAGATTTATCTAGCGAAGTTAGGTTAGAAATTGCTCCACTATTATTTAAAGCTCGAATAATTTGGAAAATATCCATTAACTCATGCATTTTAACTGTTGTGGAGGAATCCCAAGTACCTTGAGAATTTCTATTATTCATAATGAAATTGATTACCGAAATTTCATTTATTCCTGAAAATCCCGTTATTTTAGAAAGTTCTAACCCAATTGCAGTTGCAATAAGATTTGTTATGTTATGTTCAGGATTGGACATTTTAAAATAATGGTCATCCATATATAACTTACTGAGAAATTGATGAAAGCTATTAATGTTAATAGACTCTTCCATTCCAAAGATTTCTAATGTTTTGAGACAGTAGTAAGAAGAAAGAAGGTTGGGTTCATGAAGTGGTTTAACACTATTAAATGAATTATCCTTATCATTATAAAATCCTCCATATCTCCAATCAGTATTTATTGAATCTTGTAAGTCATTTATATATTGTATTATCTCATTTTTTCGTGTTGAATAACTATTCCAATCATCCATTAGCAAATTTAATGTTATAACTGCAAAATATGTATTATCCATTGTAGAAATTTTAAAAGAGTCTTCTAAATCTACATTATATGGTTGTCCTATAAATCCACTTGTACCGGGATTATAACAATTCCATATGAAATCGATAAATTTTTGTCTATCAATTAAATCTAATTTGTTTAATATATTTAAGGATAAAATAGCATAACAATTGACTTCAAGGATAGATGTCAAAGGATAATATGCTTGTGAGAGATCTATATCCAAGTATCGATAAGAATAATCATCGAAAAATAAATTAGATTCTTGATTATAAGTAGAGATTATATAATTTGTTATTGCGGTCTTATTTACTTCTCCTAAATTACCAAGAGTATCTAGAATATACAGCCCATAATAGGTAGCTTGTAATGAAGGTTCGTAAATCTGAGGAAAATACCCATATAATTCAAAATCACTAAGTTTCCTGTCAAAGATACTTTCAATGTTGTCCATATTTTTACATGTTGAAATTTTTGGTTGATTTTTGGTTTCAGATTCAACTCTCTTATCATAATATTGCTGATCATAATCTGAATCTACTCTATATTTAATATTATTAATTTGAAATGTGAAGATAATTTGACAAACTACAACCATTAATACCAATACAATAATTTTATTTTTTTTCATGCTGACTGTTTTCCTATTTAATTATTTTTAATTTAATCACCTATTTGCTATTTATATTTAAAGAAAAATGGACTTTTTTGTAAGTTTTTAATTTTTTTTTATTTTTTATTTATAAATAAATAACAGAATTGCTGTGAAACTAACTAAAAATTAATACAACAGGAATAAAATGATTAAAAATCCCTCAGAGACCAAATCTGATTTGACTTGTGAAGAATGTGGTGAACCTATAAAACAAAATCAAATAGACAATAAACCTATATATTGTGAATTTTGCGGTGCTCTAAATAGTTCTGTATATGCACAAAATCAAGAAAATTCACAACTAGAACAGAAGAAAATAAGATTTTCTTATTCTACTGAAGAATTAAGCCAAGAAATTAGAAACTTTACATATCAGAAGATTTATGAATTGCTGAAAGCTAATTTTTCAATCGTGAGACGTTTAAAGCACCAAGAGGATCTTAAACAATCGCAGATGTTAAGCCTTGCTAAAAAATTACGAAAAGCATTATTATCTCTTTCCCTACCTTCCGATAGTGCTGAGTTATTGACTAAAACCTCAAAGAAAAAGATTGAAAATTATTTTGAGAAATTCCAGTTCGGCTTAAAAAAGAAGAAAAAAAATCAATCCAATTATCTGCCTTATTTTATAGAGAATATCAAATTTGTTTTTAGATTAATTAATGGAGATTATGAATTCTCAAATCTCGCTAAATATAATCGGAAAGCTGTAAAAAAATTAAAAGAAAAATATGGGTTTAAAATCAATGCTAAAACTAAAAACTCATTCTTCTACTCTTTAACAATACTCCTATGTAGAAAAATATATAGAATTATCACGGCTCAGGGGCACGTCTTAGATTTAAAGCACATTAAAAATGAATTAACTAAGCGATATACATTAAACACTGCTAAAGATATAACAGCGTTAGTTTTAAATAATGATTTCAAGAGAAATTTCTCTAAATCATATAGAAAACTAAAAAAGGACCTCGAAATCGATTGGGTTTACCGTGAAAGCTTTATTGACCATGTCTGCTCATTAATAAAACTAGTCTATAAATTAACATATAATAAAGGTTATTCCACTAAGCTCAGAGGATTTCAAAAATTATTTGCTGAAGAATTAAAAGAAAGTAACTTTTTTGAAGATGATACTAATTTTTCACCTTATTTAAAGCTCAATTTAACTTTGATTCTAAGTAGAATTATTCACTATGTTCTTGATTCATCCCTAAATTTAACACCATTACAATCTGATCCCAGAAAATTAAATCCTTCTAATAACTTAAGATTTGCAAATGAGATTATGGATGAAATTCTAGAAGAAAAAAATATTAAACCGGAATTTTTAAAGAAGTTTTATAACCTCTCTCTAGAAGAATTTCAAAAGGAATATGAAAAATTACAAGCCATATTAAAATCTGATATGCTCTATAAAGAAAACTTTCTATCATTTCTACAAAAG
The DNA here is from genome assembly GCA_016839585.1 of Promethearchaeota archaeon. Lineage (GTDB taxonomy): Archaea > Asgardarchaeota > Lokiarchaeia > Sigyniarchaeales > SOKP01 > Loki-b32. Next base: position 4,375 of record JAEOTZ010000084.1, on the reverse strand, counting down.
CTAATAAATACTGTTTACAAAATTACTCATACAAAAACTAAAAAATCGAATCATTCGAAAATAGAATTAGCTATCATTCAAGATCTCGCTAATTATAACGTTAATAGGGAATCACTCAAAAAAGAAAAATCATTTTTCTACTCAGAGGAAAAAGATGTAAGTAATAAAGGATCAGGATATAATACTTTAGATTATATTGAGGATCTTCGAAATGAAGTGGGAAAATTAGTACCCAAAGATGAAAAACCAAAAGGTAAATTATCTTATGATAAGTTTTCACTTTATATTGGTATGAATGAGAGATATTTACGCTCTGTGAAGAACAGATTAATAAATAAAGGATATCCTTCTTATAATCCTTACTTTAAATTTTCAAATGACCAATTAGAGGCCTTTCTTGATTCGCTTATTAAGAAATTTGGAAAGGAAAGTATAGAAGGGTGTTTTAAGGTTATTATGAAATATAAAAATGAAATGAATATTTTGGATTATAGACATCAACAGTGGCAGATTCATAACCCTAACTTGAAATATGATTTCTTTAAAATTTTAGATAATAGTAAAAGTGGATATTATTTTGGACTATTATTGGCTGACGGACTTATTGATAAAGAGAGAAATAATATTGGGCTTTTTTTGGAAAAAAATGATATAAAAGTTATAGAGAGATTTCGTGAAGATCTTCAAATTTCAAATAAGCTTGAAAATAGAATAGATAAAAGGATTGTTAAAAAATCAGGTGAGTTCTCTAAGCAATATGGAGTTAGGGTTGGATGCAAACCTATGATGGATGACTTAAAAAAATTAGGATTCTTTAAATTTAAATCTGGGAAAGCTTTAAAGAATGGATTTTTTACTGAATTGAGTAATAGAGTTAAATACTCCATCTTATTGGGATTTTATGATGGAGATGGAGAGGAAGGTGCAACCAAAATCATCTCCTCAAATAAAAAATTTCTTGAACAAATTAAAAGGGAATTTAATGTGAGAAATGATGTAAGACTTCATCATAAAGGTAAAAAGCATCAATTTGTAGTTTACATGTATAGTAAAACAAAGAATACATGGTATTTATCTCTTGGAGCAGATGTATTCAATAAAATGATGGAATCTTATGAATATAGTATGGAAAGAAAAAGGGAATACTATCCTATGACAACTTATAAATATGCGTACGTCAAGTTGAAAGAAAAGATAAAAGATAAAGAAAATCTCGAAAGATTACTTTTAATAGGACCTAGAGCTAAGCTAGCAGAAGTTCTTGGTGTTAGTTTTCAGACGTTTAAAAAACTATGTGATGAATGGAGTGTTGGGGTCCTACCTCGTTCTTACTGGATGACATTAGAGGGCAAAAATTGGAAGCACGAATTTAATGATAAGTTTAGAACCTTCAAAGATAAATATTTAGGAGATCTTACTTAAATTTTTTTATTTTTTTATTAGCTCTATCTACTTTTTAGAAAATTTAAGTTCGAGTTTGGTTAATTGAAAATATTTTATTGGAGTCTTGAGAATTTTAGGAGATCATCTATCAAGTCGACGTGAGACGTAATCATTCTTTTACAGCAAAATCTTTCAATGCCTAGTTGTTTGTATGCATCTTCAGAACTCTCTCCTTTTTCCAACATTTCTAAGTAGGGTTTATAGACATGGGCTATTAATTTCCCACAACTGAAGCAACGTATTGGTATAATAATGAGACATCTTCCTCCTTTTGTTTAAAAAGATTTACATTTTTTATAAAATATTTCCTATAAAATATTATATGAATAATTTAAAAAAAAGTTTTCTATATTTTTAGGTGTTCTTATCTAAAGGGACTTTATGAGAAATATCCTAAATATTAATTAATCTTTAGTTCCAACTCTTATTTTTCGTTCTTTTGATAATATATTAAAAATTCTATTCATAAATACATCATTCAATTAGAAAATCAGTATATAAATATCAAAAGATTCTAATATAGATTATGCGAAAAAAATTACTATATATTAATTACCATATATTTCTTCATTTATCATAATAATTAGTGCTTCATTAATTGGGATAATCAAGGTTATAATAATTTTTCAAAAGATTTAATTGATGTAAGCTTATTTCAATTAATTTTTTTTAGCATAGTTAATTAAATTACTACAGGAATATAATAATTAGATTCTATTGTTTCCCATAATGTGCTGTCCAACGCGTTTTACGGGGATTCTTCTTGTATATTAACATTGATTTTCTACACTTATTAGTACAAAAATTTAAAATAGTGCCATCTCTTCTGATAAACATAATTCCACGACCGATTGGAATATCATAGCCACAAAAACTACATTTTTTTACCTTTACCATCTCTATTACTCCACTTTCTTAAATAATTCGGATTCTCCATACTTTATAATTTTCAAATTGACCAAAGTCATATCAGAGGTGATCTCATTACCACGTACAGTTTTACGCCGTTTTTCACCCTTTCTTCGTGGCTTATACCCTATTGCTCTTTTTGAAACTAATATTCTTTTCTTTACAGGACCATGAACATCTTTTCTCATCGGGAATCCTGAAAAGTCTGAACCCCCTGTGATTGCAAATTCGTAATTTGCGAAACCTATGAGACCACCTTTTACAATATCGCCAATCTTTTTTCCTTCAAATGGTCCGAACTTTTTCTCCTCGATCTCAATTAATTTAGATAATCCAGAACCTGGACCTTTATTCCCACCACTTATGTTTAATTTATATACTAGTTTCTCAGAAGACAAGATACATCACATAGAACTTAAAAGAGCTAAATTGATATGAAAAATGTTTATTTTCATAAAAATTTTATGATATGTAAATATTCAGATTTATTTATAGAATATAAAAAAATGATGAAATTTATTTTAAGGGAAGTATCCTATTAAATTATATAAAAAATCAAAAAATTCTTTCTCGATGCAAATATTTGAAGTTGTTGAGTTAAAAGAATTTCCTTTTATGGGAACTAATCCAGTTATTGAGGGTACTACTGTTAGAGATATTATTAATGAAAAAAATAGTGAAAAAGTGTTTTTACTTATTGACTATGATTCTAAGAGAATTTGGACATATAATGGACCTAAAAGCCCATTTAGAAACCAAATTTATGGTGGAATAATTGCTGGTATGTTTCGAAAACAATTAAAAGGATGGTTTAGGCCATTTACGTTAAATTTATATTCTAAAGACCATCAAGTATTTCAAGAGATATTAGAAAAACCTCTTGGAGGTGGTCAAGCAAAACCTATTGAAAAACACGATTTTCCAATACCCACTCAAGAGACTCAATCTAACTTTATGATTGTAGCGAATCCAAAATTAAATAAAGCAATGGAATATCTTAATGAAATTCCTCAACCTCAAAATCTTATAAGAAGATTTCTAATAATTGGAGGGACTATTTATACGGATGAAGAAATTACAGAAGCTCTCATTACGGAAAAAAAATCAATTACTCGACCTGAAAAATTGGGGCGATTAAACAATGGCTTTACTTTTTTTGAAGATCATAATTATTCAACAAGATTAATTATAAAAGAGCGTAAAATTCAAGGTATTGAGTTATATATTGATAGAGAGGATAAGGCTCCATCGTTAGAGTTAAAAATCCCTGTAATTTATGAAGAAAAATTTAGCAAACCTGGTAATTTAAAAGATGTAATTAAGGCTTTTCATATACCTAAACAATTACCTCAGGATAAAGAAAATCAACAAAAATGATTCTGTTAATAAATCCTAAAACTACTAAACCTTCTGAAATTCAAACAGATTTTTTCAGAGAACCTAATTTAGGAATTTTATATTTAGCTGCAGTATTGGATAGTTATAATATTCCTGTTGATATATTGGATCTTGAGCAATATATTGACATGAATAAAGTAGAGTTAAAAAAATTAATAAAAACTAAAATTGTCAACTACAAGATTTTGGGGATAACATCTCTTACAAATACTTTCCATATAACTCTTGATATAGCAAGAATAATAAAAGAACAAGATATAAATAATTGTGTAATATTAGGTGGCCCACATGTTTCCTTTCTTTTTAGAAAAATTTTAGAAAATGATTACAAAACTGAAAAATTAATTAATTTTATATGTGTAGGAGAATCAGAGATTTCTTTCTTGAAGTTAATAAAAATTTTAAGAGATAAATTAGAGAGAAATAAAAGAATAGAAGATTTTGAAGTAGATCTGAATTCTATTAAAGGAATTTCTTACATAAACTCAAAAGGAGAGTTCATTTTTACAGGATATCCTGATAAACTTATAGATGTTGAATCTCTACCCCTACCTGCTCGCTATAAACTAACTCAGGATAAATATTTTTATAATGTTGCAAATGTAATTATAAATAGAGGATGCCC
>JAEOTZ010000083.1 GCA_016839585.1 Promethearchaeota archaeon | reverse complement strand
TACAATTATTAATTCTTTTTATGTTTATTTTTATTTTAAATTCCCTTATTTATAAAAATATTAGGAACTTTAATAAAAATAAGAAACTTATGATTAGAAAAATTTAAGAATTTTATAGAAAATTGATTGATAATAATTTTTTACAAAGTTTAATAGAAAAACCTCAAAAAATTTCTAATTTAAAATTTGAGGACATTTCAAAAATTTTAAAGGAAGCAAAAGACATTTTTAAAGAAGAAAGTCTATTATTAGAATTTCAATTTCTTGATAACAATGAAGAAGTTTATGTTATTGGAGATATCCATGGTAATTTACATAGTTTATTAAATATACTCGAGATTATAAAAAAAAATAAACCAAAAATTACTATTTTTTTAGGAGATATAGTGGATCGTGGAATAAGACAATTAGAGTGTCTAATAATTATTTTAGCATTGAAAATCCTGAACCCAAATAAAGTTTTTCTCTTAAAGGGGAATCATGAAACCTTGGAAATGAATCAATATTATGGTTTTTTTCAAGAATTTGTACAAAAATTTAATGATCAAGAAAAATTTAAAGATGTTTTAGATGTATACTATGTTCTTCCTTTTTGTGCCATAGTTAACGATAAAATTTTATGTTTACATGGTGGGATTCCTGAAGATATAGAAATCTTAAAAAAATTAAAAGGTTTAAAACATGAAAATATTAATTCAGTATTTAAATCAGTTGCAGAAGGTTTATATCAGATTATATGGAATGATCCTAAAGATAAACTCATGGGATTCGCTGAAAGTTTCAGAGGTCCGGAGATTAAGTTTTTTGGAGAAGATGTGTTTAATAACTTTATGAAATCAAATAATCTTAAATATCTTATTAGAGCACATGAATGTTTTCCAGAAGGATATAGATGGTTTTTTAATAATCGCTTGCTATCTATATTTTCTTCAGCAAATTATAGAGGTTTTACTCATACAAGTTCAAATCCTGCTTCATATGCGATAATTAGAGATGATAAAATATTCCCAATTAATATTAAATTATCTTAAATTTTAAATTAGCTACGGCTTAATCTGTAAAAATTAGGTATTCGAATAAGTGATTTGTTTTATTAAGTAAAACACTATATTTTAAGTAGTGAAACTGCTGAAAAATTTACAGCATTTAAACGAAGCCCTAACTTACTTAAACCACTATTAACATTAAAACTTCATTCTAAAATCTGTGAAAGAAATCAAATTAATCTTCGCAAAGATGTATGAAATCTAAAGCTCTTGTTTTGATTCTTTCATTTTTATACCCAAATATTCGAATACGTCCAAATTTGTTCTCTTGAATTAAGTCTCGCGTTTTAAGAAAATTTAGGTGTTTTAGAATATTAGTATGATTTAGTCTTGTCTTATTAATGATGGATGAGATATTTAATTCTTTTTCTTTGACCAAAATATTTAAGATTCTAATTCGAGCTTTTGATTCAAATAAATTTTCTATAAGAAATTTTTCACCCAAAATATATTCCTTTAAAAAATTCGTTTATATTTTTTTACTTCCCATTTTAATGTGACATACTCGTTAACCTTGAAATCTTTCATAAATTCTTAATATCTTTCCAGAACTTATCCTTTTCTTCCTTAGTGTTATAATCATGAGCTAGAATTGATTTAAATTCCTCCATGGATTTATATTTTTCAAACTCAGGTGATTTTTTAATAATCTCTTTTAAATCTAAATCTTGCCTATACGATCCGAGAGTGGCTCCCGCTCTAATTGTTTCTTTTATTAAACGAAAGGTTTCATTCTTGTTATCTTGTAATGCAGCGGTACGAGCTTTATGGAATATTGCATAAGGCCATAGATTATCCCAATTTTCACCTCCTGCTACCCGATCCAATGATTTTACTGCTTCATCATACTTTCCTCTATCTACAAGAAGCCGACCTTTACCAAGTAAAGCAAAAGTATAACCAGGACATTCTTCAAGCATTTTTTCATAGCAATTGAATTCTTCTTGTTCATTTTTTAACTTCTGATAGAGATCGACTTTATCTTTCCAAAGATACATATTCCCCGGCTCCAATTCTGTTGCTTTATCTAGTAATTTAATTGCTTCATTGTATTTTTCCATTTTAATAAGTAGCTCTCCCTGAGCGCTCAGCAGATCTACATTCTTAGGAGAGATCACTAACACTTTTCCATAACTCTCTGATGCTTGTTCTTGATCTCCTAGTTTTTCATGAATTAAACCTTGTAAATACCAACATTCTTTATCTTTAGGTGTTTTTTTTAGTACAATTTCGCAATATTTTAAAGCCTCTTCAAGATTTTCTGTATCACGCCAATAACTTTTCCTGTTTAGAGCAAATGCCATATTATAACAAGCAGTAATATTCATGTCATCTATTTTCAATACATCATTAAAGAAACTAACTGAATTCTGGCTTACTCCTAAGTTATTAAGTGAAAAAATGTATTTTTGGTCAATTTGTAATGCTTCTTCGAAATATGAAATAGCATTAGAATCATCAATCCGTTTTACCAAAGATACACCTATATTATTAAAAAGACAAGTAGATTTAATTTCATGTTCTTCTATTAAAAATTTTAACCACTCAATAACTTGGTCTAATAGACTAAATTGCTCAAGAGTAACTCCAATATGCAATATGATGGGTTCATGCTCTAGGCTTTTTTTAGATATACTTACTCGTTCATTTTCTATAGCCAAGGAATCCAAAAAAGAACTCATTTTTTCCCAGATAAGTCTATATCCCAAATCGTACTCTGGTATATCCTCATAATATTCTACTATTTTTTCAAGTAATTTTAAATGTTCACGTAGAAGAGAGAAAAAATCTTTATATTCACGTAGCTGTGCCATCAGGAGTCCTCTAATATGGATTCCTTTCAAATCATAGGGAAATACTTCAAATGCTTTATCAAGCAGCTCCAAAATTTCTGTACAATCCATTTCTTTCTTTAAGTGAGTCATATCTTGTGCTTTTTTAAAACATGTTGTCTCTTTGGTAAAGTCCTCAAGTCTTTCATGTATAATACTTTTTAGATACCATGCAACATTATTGTGTGGTTCACTGTCTATTAATTTATCAAGGTAATTAAGTGCTTCTTCATTTTTATACAACTTTACTAACGATAAGCTTTTTTCCAATAATGAATAATCACCTGTCATTATTTTTCTCTATATGAAGTTTTTGTCTTAAATTATAATAGGATTTATTAAAATAAAAAAATATTTTAAATCCTTGAGTGCTGAATTTTACTAATATATTCTACTTATCTAGGTTTAAAAATGTTAAAATTTCCTTGGTTAAATTATAAAGATCAATAAGAGAGAGAAGGTTATATACTCTTAATGTGAAGTATAAGCAATTCTTAATTGACAAATATGATAATGTTTATTCTGCTTATTATGATAAATATCATCACATTTCACTTTTTCAGGAAATCTGATGTTAAATGTAATATTTATTTAATAAATATTAAAGGTTGCAACCTTTAATATTTAAGTAATTTGAGAAGCATCAGGTTTAATAAAGAGAAGATTATTTCCACGGATAAATATTTCGTTATATTTAGCTACTGGTGAACCATCCATAATTTCTGTGCAATTTTCTAAAATTAAATTCATATAAGCATCAATTTCTTTTAATAATCCCTTATATTCTGTTCCATCTTTCAATCTTAATATAATCACACTATTCTGTGCATTCTGAAGTATGGTTAAAGGATTTTTAGACTTTTGTTGGTTATTATTTCTTGACATTATTCTTAGTCTCTAATTGAAAAAATATAATTTAATATTTGAAAAGATAATTTAAAGATAAATTTTTTTGAATTAAAACCTTTTTATCGGTTGTTGAGTATTAATTGATTAAAATTTTTTTTTGGTAATTTTTTTTGAAAAATTTGAATAAAACTACTAATAAAAAAAAGAAGATTATAAGTAATTATAATAAAACAGCTTCTTTTTACGACAATCGATATAGAAAAATTCAAGAACAAAAATATAAAATTATTTTAAAAAATTATCAACTTAACTCCAAACTAATTTTAGATGTTGGATGTGGTACCGGACTCTTCATGGAATTTATTATCGCTCTAACCGACCAGAAAGATTTCAATCCTAACAATTACGTTGGAACTGATATTTCTTTAAATATGTTAAATATATTCAGAATCAAACTTCAAAGATTAAAACTGAAATATGAAGTTGCGCTGATTTTATCAGATATAGAGAACCTACCCTTTAGAGAAAATGTTTTTCAATGTATATTCTCTCTTACATCCTTTCAAAATCTGCCTAATATCGATAAAGGAGTCAGAAATCTGTATATAGTAGGAAGAGATAAAGCAGATTTAAACTTTTCAATCTTAAAGAAGAACCTTAATTTGAAAGAATTAATAACCTTTTTAAGACCTTTAGTAAAGAATCTTAAGATAACTGATAAGAAGAATTTAGAAGATGTTATTATTCAAGGGAAGATTTTAAAAAGATAATTTAAGAAATTCTATTTCTTATAAAAAGATGCTATTATCTTGTTTGTATCACTTTCAACCTTATATTTTTTTTGAAAGTAATTACATACATTTCTAATATCTCTTTCTAAAAATGAAGTTGCATTTGGATGATCACTAGGAATCCACTGTACCCAATCTATTATTAGGATATTTCCTTTCTCATCTAACACAATATTAAATTCTCCTAAATCTCCATGAATTATATTAGCTTTTTGATAAATTATTTCCATTTGTTTTATGATTCTATTAAAAATTTTATCAGGATTTTTAATAC
>JAEOTZ010000082.1 GCA_016839585.1 Promethearchaeota archaeon | reverse complement strand
ATATCATCAGACAGAATCTCGAACATGCGACCGCCCGGTTAACTTCCGGAGAAGCTGTGAAATCAAGCTTACTTAGCCGGGTGCTTTAGGCACACATAATTTAGGCGGTGCTCTACCTAACTGAGCTACAGAGGCGCTTTTTATGATTATTTTATAATAATTAGATTAAATATTATATTTAGCTTTTACTGTTTAATAAAACCAGATTAAAATCAGAATTTTAATATTATATCTTATTTGTTTGAGTGGCATAATAGATTAACCATTTTGCCATAGCCTGAAAAGAATCTGTTATATTGATATTTCCTTTCGAAGAACAAAATACACACTGGTTACATTTAGCTTTTTCAGCATAATCATTTGCAATTTCGTAAACAACTTCATGGTTGGGTAGATCCCATTTCATACCCATGAGAATTATTGGTATAAATCCAGCCTTTTGGCGGATGATCTTAAGCCATTCAGGTATTTCTCTAAATGTATCATAATCACTTATATCAAAACATATGAATGCTCCACTAGCCCCTTTACAATAGTCAGGTAGAAGTTCGCGAAAACGTTTTTCTCCTGCAAAATCCCAGAGTTGCATTTTAACAGCTTCTCCTGTATCAAGAATTTCAGATTTTGTATGAAAACCTGCACCTATAGTCATTTTATACCCTTCTTCGAATCTCCCTGTACAATAACGAGTTATCATAGCAGTTTTTCCAACTCCGCCAGCCCCTGCCACAATTACTTTAAATATCCATGAACTTTGCATATTAATAATTCACATTATTAAACTAAAATAAAGAGTACAGTTTTTTATATTAAATAAAATTTAATCTTTATATATTTTTTTACTTGATAAATTAAATCTAATATTATAAATTTAAAAGATAAATTTTTAATGTTTAATTTATCAAATTCAAGTTCCCTCTTTTTTAAATTATAAAAGTGTCACTCTAGAGTGAAAGATTTTTAAAAGATATTGTTCTATTATTTTTCAAGTATTGTATTTTAAAAAGATTTTAATATTAAAGGTTGTGAAAAGAGAGTATTAAAGACGACGACATTTGTCCAATATGTAGTTTTCCAAAAGAACTATGTATTTGTGAAGGCTTAAGTGCTGATGAGCAACAAATAATAATATCTAATGACACAAGGAAATGGGGGCGAGTGGTTACAGTAATAACATTTGTAGGGAACTTTGATGTTAATCTTAAAGATATCTTAACAAAAGCAAAGAAAAAGTGTGCTTCAGGCGGAACTGTAAGAAATAACGAGGTTGAACTTCAAGGAGATCATCGTTTTAAGATGAAAAAGTTTTTAATTGATTTAGGATTTCCTGAAGAAAATATCCTTATTCAAGAAAAAACAAAAAAAAGTTAAATAATAATAATTAACATCAGAAGTCTAGATATAAAAAGTTATATAATTAAAAAATAAATCTTTACCTAATTTCTATGGATTTCAATATTTATAAAGTAATCTTTAAAGGAGTTCAAGAGTCTGAAAATAAGAAATTAACATTGAGCTTTAAAGATATAACTTCAGATAAACCAATAAAGGTTAAAACTCAATTTATCTTGGAGCTAAAAAAATTGAGTGAATTAAGTCAAAACATTTTATATTTTCAAAATATTGAAGAGGTTGTTGTAATTGGTTCTAAAAAATCTAGATATTCATATAATTATTATTTTATTGTATTATATACACTTAAATCAGATGGAGCAAAAGTAGGTTATTTAATTGGAAATGTGAAAAAATTGGGTGATATTGTGGTAGGAGTTTGGCCATTTAATTTACAAACCACAGATTTATCATCTGAGAAGGTTCTTAAAAATTATCGAAATTTAATAAACAAACCTCATGAATATGCAAATATTTGCCTAATAGACCAATAAAATATTAATCTTTTATTTTTACTACTTAATTTTTTAGTTGGTTATACAAAATAATTATAAATTAACTATATTTTTACTTTGTAAAAATGCTATTAATTCACTTTTGCTTGGCATTCCGGTTCTAGCTCCCAATCTCTGAATTTTTAATGCAGCAGCAGCATTTGCATAAATGATTGATTTTTCCAAATTCATTTTTTTAATCCAATAAGCTACTGATAAGGCTCCATTAAAAGTATCACCCGCACCTGTAGTGTCTATTATATTATCAACTTTAAAACATGGAATTTTTTTTTGAAATTCTTTTGTTGCAACTAAAGCCCCATCATTTCCTAAAGTTATAACTACAATTGGTATTCCTTTCTTAATTAAATTTTCAGCAGCTTTTTTAGGTGTTTTACATTTTGTAATTAAATTAGCGCCTTCCTTGTTAGGTATTAGGATATCTGCCTCTAAAATTATCTGTTTTAAAACTTTCCACCCTCTCTGAGCAATCTGAGGTTCCAAATCTATACTAACCTTTACATCATGTTTTTTCGCTATTTCTATCGCTCTTTTAGTAAGTTCAGGATGAATTATTGTTGTATGCAAAAGTTTTGCTTCAGCTATATACGATTCATCTAAATCAGAAATTTTTAATTTTGTATTATACATATGAGGTGATTGGATAATTGTTTTTTCCCCTTTAGCAATAAATATAAAATTGATTGGAGTTTTTTTGCCTAGTTTCTTGATTATAAATGATACATCTACATTTTCATTTTTAAAGTCTTTAATTAAGAAATCTCCATATAAATCATCTCCAACTGCTCCAATAAAACCGCAAGAACATCCTAATCTCGCAACTGCAACTAAAAAATTAGCTGTAACTCCTCCAGAAAAATAATTCTCGCTTAATGCATCAATCTTTTCATCTGGTTTGGGAAAATATGATAATTCTGTAACCCAATCGACAACTACTTCCCCTAAACCAATAATTTCTGCCTTATTCATTTAGGTTCATTAAAATTGTAATGATTTTGAAAATTTAATAAAATTACTCAAATTAGGAAGATAATGTATATTTCAAAATAATAATGTTACATTCATTCTATTTCTTTCATTATTTCCTCTAATTCTTCAGTAACATTCATATCTTGAAAATCATTAACTTTTAATTCATATCTGTTAATATTATTATAATCATTGAATTCTGCTTTACCTTTAATTACTAAATTCTTAGATCTTAATTTTTTTGATAAATCTTCCAAAAAATCTTTATTATTGAGGTTTTTAGAAACTTCTTCAGCATTTTTCTCAATTAATTTTTCAGCTTGTTCATTAAAAAAAATAGTTTTAATAGTTTCACTATCATCGTCTACAAATGCTTTAATAATCATCCTTTTTATAAGTGTATTATTATCTTGGCACATACATCTATCAATTTTTTTTAAACATTTTGAACATGCATCATAGATTATTATATTTCTATCTGTTAAATCTTCATTTATGGATCCTTTAATTTCATAAAAATTCGAAGAATCAATTCTATTAATCTTAGTATAATTTCTTGTAAAATTTTTTTTGGTTATATCTATTTTTGACTCTATACTTTTAAGATTTGAAATCTTTAAATCAATTTTTTCTAAAATTGAATCTTTTCTAAAAGAGACTTGTTTTCTACCTGCAAACGTTTTAAGTAAAACATTTTTTAATATTATTCCTTGACCAACAGTTAGGGTTTTAGATAACTCCTCTGCTTTATCTCCCCAAATACTAACTCTTATTGCATCAGTCTCATCACTCACCTCTAAATTTAATAATGAGATTTCTTCTCCTGTTTTTAAAGTAACTTTTTTTAGGTCATCTATTGAATATATTATCCCTTTAAATGAGACAATATTTTGTCTACTTTGAAGTTGGTTAATATTTTCAACTAATTCAACTTCTAGTTGGATAAATTTATCTATTTTAGTAACATTTGAACTAGAAGTAGCAAATAAATCTATTGTTGTAGAATCAAGATTGCTTAATCTTGGATTCAAATTAGTAATTGAAGTAAAATCTCCCTCTTTAATTTCTTTAATTTTTTGAGTTTCTTCATTCCAAAAAGTAACTCTTATAGATCCTGTAGAATCCATCAAAATAAGAGATCCTACCTTTCCGCTTTCACCATTTTTTTTTACAAATTCTTTTATTGGATAATTTTGTATTACTTTTCCTTCAATAGCAACTGATTTCATTGTTAAATCAAGACTACTTATTGGGATAAATTCCTCCTTTATTTTAGGATAATTTTTATAATCAACATCTTCGGGTGATAAGATTATCTTTCCTAAGTTACCTATATGAATTTCAAATTCTTCATATTTACCTTTTTTGGCATATCCATTTAAAATCTTAACCAATTCATTTTTAACAAAATTATTTTCTTTAAAAATATTTATGTGTTCGTCCCATAAGACAATTCGTATATCTCCAGTATCATCATGTAATAAAAAGGATCCCACTTTTCCAATATTACCATCACTTTTATTAAAAGTGAAGATACCATAGATTTCTTTAATTCTGCCTATCAGAGTTATGTTTCTCATATTTACGTTGATGTCAACAACCTTGATATCAATATCTTCTAGGAGTTTTTTAGTTTCTTCTTTTATATCAACTCCTAACTCTTTAGCAATAATAAATAAAGCACCTTCATCAGAAATTAAACCTTTTAACTCTGTCTTCTTTTCTTCAACTAATTGTTCAATTTCCTTTCTTTCTAAACCAGTGTTTTCAATTATTTTCCTAATATATGCCTCAGTTTTCATATAAAACACAACAAATTTGCAGTTTGATTAATCAATGGTATTTTAGAAATTATACTTTAAAAATAAAATTATTTAATAATTAATTAATATCAATTTTTTAAAAAAAAAAGAGTATTCCATATCTGTAATTTTTTGAACTTTTATTTTAATTATAGAAATTATTTTTAGTTAAATTCTATGGTCGGCTTTAAAATTATACCCGTAATAGACATATTAAATTCTGAAGCGGTACATGCGGTAAAAGGTGAGAGAAATAAATATAAACCTTTAAAATCCAAAATTCTTAAATCTTCAAATCCAATTGAAATTATAAAAGATTTAAAACAACAAATTTGCTTTTATGAGTTTTATATTGCAGATTTAGATGCGATTATTAAAAAAAAACCGAATTTAGACCTATATATTGAAATATTAGAAACTTTAAATGTAAATATAATGATAGATCCAGGAATTAGAAATAGAAAAGATCTTTTAATTTTTTCTAAATTTGATTTTAATAAATTAATTTTGGGCCTAGAAACAATAGGAGATTTTCAAATAATTTCTGACGCTATAAATATTGTAGGGATTGATAAATTAATTGTAAGTATAGATATGTGTAAGGGAAAAATCATCTCAAGTATTAAAGAAACAAAGAACCAAATACCTTTGAAAGTGATTAAAAAAATAGAAGAAATAGGGATTAGGGAAATTATACTTTTAGATTTATATCGAGTTGGGCAGAAATTGGGAGGTATTCCTTTATCATATCAAGAAATTTTGCGTTCTTTTAAGGGAAACATATTGGTAGGAGGAGGTATTAAAAATTTCAATGATATAATAAGTTATAAAGAACAAAATTTCTCAGGTGTATTAATTGCTACTGCTTTATATGATGGATCATTAAATATTGATAAATTGAAAAGTTTTAAGCAAAACAAAAAAAATTTAATCGATAAAAATAACACCTGTACTTGATACATTTAAATTTTTCTTACAAACAGGGCAAGAATGTTTCATTCTAACCCAATCTATTAAATGATCTTTATGCGCTTTTGCTTCACATATAGGACAACCGGTTAGTTCGTCAAAGATTTCTATATTTTTGCCGCATACAGAACACTTTGTTTTCGACGCAGTTTTAACTTTAATTAATTCTTTTTTTATATCTAAAATTACTTTTTCAGTATTTTCCGCAGTAGGATTAATTTGCTTGAGCTCATCTTTTGTATCAACACAAAATATAGATCCTTCAGTATCATCTTTCTTATTACCAATCCAAACTACTTTTCCTTTAAAATAACTAGAGCCTTGATGTTCTAATGATAGATTTAATCGCCTATCTTCCATAACATAGGTTTGTATTACTTTAGTATACTTTAAATCTAGATTAACAGATAATTGTTTAATCACTTCAATTGGTTCTTTAAAAACTTCATTAGTCATGTCTACTTTTGTAATTTCTTTTGGAGACATAATATTACCAAATTTTATTTTATATTTAATAATAATAATTTAATTTAAATTTTTATATAATATTCTTATTTAAGATTTTTTTATAGGTTAATTAACTAAGATTAAATAGCAGTATGAATTAATATCTAAAAAATATTTTAAATATTTTTTACTTAATATAGATAAGTTATGTGGAACAAAATCAAACTATTAGTAAGTCCTAAAACTATTGAAGAGGCTAAAATTGCCATTGCAGCTCAAGCTGATTATATAGATTGCAAAAACCCTGAAGAGGGATCTTTGGGGGCAAATTTTCCTTGGATGATTAAAATGATGAAAGATTTAATCCCGTTTCATAGTTCTCAACTTTTAAGTGCAACGATTGGTGATTTTCCTTATTTACCGGGCTCTGCTTCATTAGCTGCTTTAGGAGCAGCAGTTTCAGGTGCAGATATTATAAAAGTAGGATTGAAAGGTCCAAAAAATAAGGAACAGGGTATTAAATTAATGAAGAATGTTGTTAAAGCAGTAAAAGATTTTAATAAAAATATCTTAGTCGTAGCTGCTGGTTATGCTGATTATTCTAGAATGGAAACATCACCTGAATTTTTATCAATTCCAGAAATAGCAACTAAATCTGGAGCTGAAATTGCTATGCTAGATACTTATATTAAAGATGAAAAAAATTTATTTGATTTTTTAAATGTTGATCAACTACTTGAGTTTAAAAATAAAGCCATAAAATCGAATCTTAGAGTTGCTTTAGCTGGAAATTTAAATCTTAAAGTTTTACCTAAAATTAAGCAGATCTCTCCAGATATAATTGGTGTAAGAAGCGTTATATGTGAAGGAAATGATAGAAATAATGGAATGATAAAGGCAGATCTAATACAAAAATTAAAGCAAGAATTATACAAATAATCCCTTAACAATGCCTCAAACATCTAACTTAAAAATTGAGATTAGACCGGCAAATAATGAAAGTTTAACTGATTTAGATTTATGTGCAAAAGAGTTTATAGATTTTATTGATGATTTTAAGAATAAGTTTTTAAATAAAGATTTTTTTGTTCTATCAGCTCATCTTAATGATATATTAGTAGGTATTTTAGTAGCTGAAGCTAAAAGTCAAAAATTGGATTCACTAGAGAAATTAGTCCCTATAATGTACTTACACTTATTATTTGTGAATCCAATCTCTCGTAATAAAAAAATTGGAGAAAAAATATTAAAAGAATTCTTAAGTATTCAAAAACAAAAAGGAATAGCATACATCTATATAAAAATTCCTCAAAATTATAAAGAAGGAATTAAATATTTAAGCAAAAATAATTTTCAACATGTAGGTAAGAAAGTAAATAAAATTATTTTAAAATATAATTTATGGAATGATTATGGTATAAGAAATTGCCATAATATTAGTGACATATTTAACAATATATTCCAATAAATTCCATAAGAAGAATCTCTTTTTTTAAATATTTTCTAGAATTTGAGGCCCTTTATCGTTAAATAATAAGTTATAAATTTCTATTTGCGGTTTATATGAATTAAATATTTCTAAAACTTGCTCTCTATTCTTATTTTTACAAATACAATATACTGAACGTCCTAATTGATTCATACTTGCTCCTAATATATTCAATTTATTTAAACTCACCATTAACTCTTTAATTTCAGTTAAGTTTAAGATTTTAAGTATCTCTGTTTCTTCTACAAATTCAATTGAAGCATTAATAAAGGTTTTTATATTTGGTTTGAATGTTAATTTCTCTAAAGCCCTTCTACCGGCTAACTTTATTTTCAAATTTAATACGGGATCTGTTAAAATAGATTTGGTAGGGATTATCCCAAAAGATCCACTAATAATTATTAAATCTTTAGGAAAGACTATACGCTCAAAAACACAGGGATACCCAGGTTCTTTTAATATGCATAATCCACCTGCCAATTGTCCACATACTGTACCTAATCCTGTTCGATTTACAACCTCGGCAATATGAGCAATTCTACCTTTTTCAATTTTCGATAAATTCAATTTTAAAACTTGGTTTAAGCCATATATTGCACCTAAAGCTCCTGAGCCACTTGCTCCATATCCGCATCCAACAGGTAAATCAAAATCATGATAAATTTCAATTTTAATAGACTTCGATAAATAAAATTTGTTAATATAATTATAAATGTAATAGGTAGTTTCGGCTTTTTGGTTAACTTTCTTTTTGTTAATATATATATTAAATTCATTTTTATCTAATTCATCCACTCCTTCGATTATTACTTTAGTTCTGCCCACAGCACTAACGTTAAAGCCAGCTCCTCTTGAGCCAATTTTTTCAGGGTTTTTTATTTTTTTATCATTAATTTTATCTACAATCTCAAAGAATGCTGATATTCTGTGAGGAACTTCAACAATAATTTCTTTTGAATCTAAGGTCATCTATGTTAAGAAACTTAATTTATTAAATCAACTATATATTAATAAAAGGATAAATTGAATGAAAATATTATGAAAGATAAAAATGTTGTCATAAAAATCGGTGGATCATTATTATTTACTGAAGAGTACAAAATTAATTTAAAAAAAATTGCTGAATTTTGTAAAATTTTTAAAAGCAGGGCATATTCGGGTAATCATGTTATCGTTTGTGGCGGGGGATTAGTTGCAAGAGAGTATATCAATGCAGTAAGATCGTTTAATGGATCAGAAGCATTATGTGATGCTTTTGGTATTGAAATATCCCGTATTAATTCAAAATTACTTATAGCATCTTTTCAAGATTTTGCTTATCCACTTGTACCAAAATCAATTGAGGAATTGTCTACAGCAATTCTTTTTAATAAAATTATTATAATGGGTGGATTGCAACCAGGACAATCTACAACTTCTGTAGCTCTTGAAGTAGCAGAGTTTATAGGAGCACAAAATCTAATAATTCTAACAGACGTAAATGGTATTTATGACAAAGATCCAAAAAAGTTTGATGATGCAAAAATATTCAAACACCTTAATTACGATGAACTACAAGAATTAATTTTAAAAATATCATATTCTAAACAGGCTGCTGCAGGAGAATATCGTATTTTTGATGCTGTTTCTTTACAAATCTTAAAACGCAGTAATATTAAAGTTTTTATAATGTCTGGGAAAGAGCTTAGTGAATTCGAAAAATTTTGGAGTGGAGATAAAGCTATAAATGGAACTATTATCTCGAAAGAATAAAGATCTCATAAATTATTTTAACTAAGATTATTTAATTAATATAGCATTTAATTTAATCAAATTAAAAGGAAAACATTATGTCTCAATCCTCGTGGAAAGATCAAATTAAAAAAAAATGGGGACCCCATCAACATTGTCCTATTTGTGGTAAGGCAATGCCAACTGATAGAAAATTTTGCAGCCAAGGCTGTAAAGATAACTATATCGAACAAGATAGAAAACAGAAGAAAAAATCGAGGATCCAGTGTATTTTCTTAATTGTAATGCTGGCAGTAATGATGTTGGTAATGACTGTACCTATGCTCTTATAAAATAACTAAAAGTTTTCTCCTCTAACCTTTTTATATTATCCTTATTTTGTGATTCAAAGGAAAATACTATCGAAAGAATTTATAATAAAATTAAATGATATTATTATGTAAAAGCAGAGATAACAGAATAATAGAGGGATTTTAACATAGTTTTTATTTTTTAAAGTATTAATTTATATAAATAATTCTTCAAGCAGGGATAACCAAGCCTGGTCAACGGTGCCGGACTCAAGATCTGTTAAAAACAATTACCGTTGATTAATGCAATTTCTGATGAGAAATCCGGTCTCACAGGAGTACGTGGGTTCAAATCCCACTCCCTGCATTTTATTTTTTTTCTTTAATAGCATTTAAAACGTTATTTATGAAATCTATAAGTGGTTTAGCTATTTCCTTATCCTTTTTCTTAATTTTCAGAAATAAGAGAAGCAATACAGGTGCTTTAAGAATATTTGAAGCTCTTTCAGCTATCAATGTACTTAAGAGTTTTGGGTCTACACCAAACAAATTATATGATGCTGTGGTTGATTTTAAACCTTCAATAGGAGGGGGTGTTCCTAATGTTACATTTCCAATTCCCATATTTTCTTGATCTGATATAAGTAAAAGAAAACTTTTATGTAATTGAAAAAGAGTTAAATAAATTGTAATATCTTCAATTTTTATATCCTTTTCTGCTAAGAGCTTCATTTTTTCCCAATTAATATTACTTTTAAGGTAACAATAAAATATATAAGTTCTGTTTTAACAATGCTTATATAATTTAATTTTATTTAAATATTATATAGAAATTAGTCGTCATTTTATATAATCATATTATAAATTCATTTTATAGTAAATTTCGATGTGTTAAAAATTGAGCTTAAAAATAATAGAAAATTAGATAATGAACTGCTCTTATGTTATAATTGCGGGACAAAAATTAATGATCAAACACAAAAATATTGTCCAAATTGTCATGTAATT
>JAEOTZ010000081.1 GCA_016839585.1 Promethearchaeota archaeon | reverse complement strand
TCGCTCCATCCGAGTGTGCTAAAAATGAGGTATGGTCAGACTGGTCATATCGAGTTTCTAGTATGCGAGGAGGGAGAAGTCGTAACAAGGTAGCCGTAGGGGAACCTGCGGCTGGATCACCTCCTAATTATTTATTTAATTAATATTCTGGAATTTTTTTGGGTAAGTTCTTAATATACTTTCTTTCTCCTTTTTGATTAGAACCCTATAGATAAATATTTCATAAAAGCCATTAAAATAACTTATATCTAAAATGGGGTTAATATAGATGAGAATAAAAATTTACAATGAAAAGTTCACCTCCAAAAAATCTTTTTAATCTAATTTTTAAAATGAAAGGAGTTAAATAGGCACAGATTTTAATAATTGGATAGAAAAAAATATTAATTATTGTTATTTTTATTAATTGTTCGAAAAACCCAATCAAATGGGCCTGTAGATCAGTGGAAGATCGCTTGACAAAAACAAGCATTTTGCTTGATTTACAAGACTTGCATTCAAGAGGTCACGGGTTCAATTCCCGTCAGGTCCATTTTTTTTTAAAAATTTACTATTAAACGACTGTAAAAGTATTACATAATTAAATCAAAATTAATAATAGAATATTTGCTGATTTTATTTAAATTGGATTAACCCCCAAATATTCATTATTTAAAATAGTAAATTTTTAAATTTTTCTTTAATTATTCATTAATAACATGAAAATTTATTACTTTCTAACAATAACACTTCTTTTTTTGTATCAAGCTTCAGATGATGAAATAGAACTATTTAATTTTGTATTAGTATTATTTGGACTTATTTTGTTAATTATTATACTAGTATATATACTATTAACTTCAAAAGAAGAGTAATTTTTCATTCAAATCTATTTGTTAGTCACAATTTTGATAATATCATTGTGTTTTAATTCATAATTTTCTCCAAGCCGTTTTTTTGTTCTTGCATCAATACCAAATATAAAATTCTTAGCTAAATCGCTATGAATTTTATCCCTGACAAAGTCTCTTAATATAGTTCCCTTTTCAACTAGAAAAGCATCAGGTAGAACATTATTTTTATTATCTGAATACGTATTAATATCAGATACAGGATAAACACAAATTTGATTTGAAACATCAAATGTAGCGAAGTTTAAAACTTTTTGAATCCCTGTCCCTTGATAAGGTCTTAATATTTTATCCTTTATCTTCTTTAATGTTTCAAATTCTTTAGAGCTCAATTTTTGTTGATTTAAAATTTTGAAATCTGTTGATCCAGGGAGATATTCAATGACCTTATCTTCATGATATTTTCTTAAAACCTGTTCTGCTAAAGCACTACACGGAAAAATTGGACCACTATATTTACTTTTTAAATCATTTAAATTTTTTTCACTAATTTCTTTATCAATTTT
The DNA here is from genome assembly GCA_016839585.1 of Promethearchaeota archaeon. Taxonomy (GTDB): domain Archaea; phylum Asgardarchaeota; class Lokiarchaeia; order Sigyniarchaeales; family SOKP01; genus Loki-b32. Next base: position 6,945 of record JAEOTZ010000081.1, on the reverse strand, counting down.
ATTTGCAATAATTATGATTGGTTTAGAAATTTTTCTTAATTTCTTTGAAAACATCAAAATATCTTGAGCTGTCCATGCTAATGGATTTTTTGTTTCTAATTTAGAATTTTTTAAAGCTAAAATAATTTCCTTTTTATTTATTTTGATACCTGAAAGTCTCTCATGTAATGCATCAACAATCTTTTTCTTTTCTGATAAAATTCCTTTCGTGAATCTTTTCCAATCTTCTCTTTCAATAATCTCTTTGAACCATAAATCTATTTCATTCTCCAAAAATAAAATATCCTCATATGGATCATTTTCTCCTATTGAAACCATTTTACCAGATTTATCAAGAGCTCCTGTGATATCTACAATATGCAAAAGTGCATCTGCAATACTTAAATCATTGAGGAACTTGTTACCCAATCCCTTTCCCTTATGGGCATCTGGGACTAACCCAGCCACATCTAATAAATTTATAGGTATAAACCGAAAACCATCAATACAAAAAGAATTTTTTGCATTATCACTAACATTTAATTCTTTACACACACAATCCGTTTTTATGTAAGTAACACCCTTATTAGGCTCTATTGTAGTGAAGGGAATTTCGCTAACTTTCGCATTGGTTAAACAAGTAGCATTTAAAAAAGTAGTTTTTCCACTGCTAGGCTTTCCTACGATACCTACTGTTAATGTCATATATATAATTTATAGAATCTTAATATCTTAAAGTTTATTCCTCTTTGATTTGCCGATTATATAAATTATTTATATAAGATTTTAAATTTTTAAAAGAATGTTCCTGTAAATTTTTATTTAAAAGTTTCTCTTCAAAATTCAACTGATTCGAAACAGGGTTATTCTTAAAAGGTAAGTTTTGATTTTCCATTATTTTCTTGTTTCTCTTCTTAAAAATCGAAAAAAACTTTTTACTTTTTCTGATAAAAAAACTAAAAATTTTTCTCAGATAAATTAACAATTTTTTCTTTTGAATTTTTGGTATTATCTTGATATTACTTTTAATTGATTCCATAATAAGACTATTAGTTTTATATATCTCTGAAATGGATAGAGATTCATCTTTAATAAGTGGAATCTTTAATAAAAAGGGTTCTTTGATTGAATTTATCCTTATGATACACTGTCCCTCATCCAAAATTGATAAATAATGTTTTTTTTCTATATCAAGGTTTAACAACTCACACATAATATCTTTTTCTATGTGATTTTTGAAGGTTAAAACGATTCCATTATTAGCGAGAATTTCTTTACTGATATCGGGGCGTGAAGCTAAAGTAATTAAACATTCCCCTGTCCCTCTCTGTAATAAAGCGATATCTTCTAAATAAGTAGTTAATTTATTTTTTCTCAGTAAATCTCTTGGAGCAAAGTATTGAGCGTCCTCAATTATTGTAATGTGTTTAATACCTTTGAAATTATAGGCTCCTTTAGATAAATTCTTATCCCATAAATATTTCAATATCATATTTAAGAAAAAGAGTGCATCTTCTTTTTCACCACCTAAGCGAATGATTGAGCTCAAATCTAAAATTATATTTCTTTTAAATAATTTGTTTATATTGATTTCATTTTCTTCTTCAAATATTGAATTCAATGGTCCAGTCGAAAATCTTCTTATTCGATTTTTAATACTAATAAGAGTTTGGTTTAACATCGGAATATTCCCCTTATTTTCTTTAAGATATTCTCCACAAAAGTATTCAAAACCTTTCCAATTTTGAAGATTTTTACTTTGGCAAACCTTTGTCAATATTTCAACTAGAACTTTCTCCATTTGAGGAGAATATTCCGAACTATCATCTAGAAACTGTCCACTTTTCAAAATATCAAATATTCTTTCAGCATGAATGATTGGATTTGAACTTTCAGGATTAAAGATATTTATTGAAAAATTTTCTCCAGGCCAAAGAATGAGTACATTATTGATTTTTTTTTGTAAAAAATGGTATTCTCCTTTAAATTCGACTAGAAAAAAGGGGATGTTTTCCCCTTTTGTAAAATTTATTAAAAAATTTTGAAGAAAATTGCTTTTACCTGTACCTGTTGCTCCACAAATAAACATATGTTTCTCAAGGTCCTTAAAAGATAAAAAAAATCTCTGTTTTTTAATTTTCCCCTTTAACATTCTCCCTATAAGAATATTACCCTTTTTAGATTCTAATCGTGAGGGTATATCAAGATCTATTATGGTCTTATCAAAATGAAAAAAGGTTAAAAGAAAAAGAATAATCGATATGCCTAACATAAAATTTGATAAATTAAAGATTATCATAGGAATAGTAAATTTATAATCATTATCTATGAAATATTTTGAATGATTGAAAATAAAAAAAGGGATATTCACTATAACTAGGATTGCTGAAAATGCAAAAAATATGAAAATTAAAACTTTAATCTTATATAAAAAATATTTTCTTTTCCTATATATATAGAAAATAATATTTGTTAATAAACAAAATAGACTTATAATCAAAAAAATTAAAAAAGATATCAAAATTACATCTCATTTATCAATAAATAATTCTTTGAGATTAAAAACAACACTAAAATTTAGAGGAAGAGAATCAAATTCCACAAAAAATTAATATAAACATAATTTTGGTAAAAATTAGTTTATATTTTTATTATTACAATAAAAGAACAAAAAGGGCTTATTCATTAAATCTTTAAATTTCTAAATAATAACATTAAGCTTGTTGTTAATCTTATTCTTTTTATTTAAAGAAAGAGAAAAGATATTCAAAATTTTGAATATATCCTTTAAAGAACTTAATACTAGTTAATTTTCGTAAACTTTTTTAATTTTATGACTTAGAGATCGATATAAAGAAAATTATTAAAAATAAAATTTTGAAAGTGAAAATTAAATGGCACAATTATCAGGTGTCCCTATCCTCATTTTAAAAGAAGGGACTGAAAGAAAACGTGGAAAAGATGCCCAAAAAAATAATATAGCCGCCGCAAAAGCAGTAGCAGAAGCAGTAAGAACTACATTAGGACCAAAAGGCATGGATAAAATGCTAGTTGACTCATTAGGAGATGTTACAATAACAAATGATGGAGCAACCATCTTAGATACTATTGATGTTGAACACCCAGCAGCTAAAATGATAGTTGAAGTAGCAAAAACTCAAGATGAAAAAGTTGGAGATGGTACAACGACTAGCGTAATTATATCTGGAGAACTATTAAATCTTGCAGAAGAATTAATGGAACAATCAGTACATCCCACAATAATTTTTAGAGGGTATAGAAAGGCCCTTTTAAAAAGTAAAGAAATCTTACAGGATCTTGCAATCAAAATAGATATCAATGACAATAATGTATTAACTAAAGTTGCAGAAACATCAATGAATAGTAAATTAATAACGGGTGTAAAAAGTCATTTTGCTAGCATCGCTGTAAAAGCAGTTAGTCAAATTAAAGAACAACGTGGTGATAATGTTATCATTGATTTGGATCAAATCCAGATAATCAAAAAAGAAGGAAAAAGCCTTTTAGACACTAATATTATTGATGGAATTATTGTTGATAAAGAAATAGTTCATCCAATGATGCCAAAATCTCTTAAAAATGCAAAAATTGCCTTAATAAATTCTTCTTTAGAAGTTGAGAAAACGGAGTTTGATGCTGAAATAAGAGTTCAGACCCCGGATCAAATAAATAAATTTCTTGAAGAAGAAGCAAATATGTTAAAAAATCGTGCTGCAAAATTAAAAGAAGTAGGTGCTAACGTTGTATTTTGCCAGAAAGGAGTTGATGATAAAGCTCAGAACTTCCTTGCTAAGGAGAATATCATTACTATTAGGAGAGTTAAAAGATCTGATATGGAAAAACTAGCAAGAGCTACGAATGCGAGAATTATTAACAATATTTTTGAAATTACCCCACAAGATTTAGGAAATTCTGGAAAAGTAGAAGAAAAGAAAATCGGAGATGATAATATGATCTTTGTTTCAGAATGTGCTGATCCTAAGGCTGTTAGTATATTAATTAGAGCAGGAATCGAACATATGGTTGATGAAGCAGAAAGAATGTTACACGATGCATTATCAGTAGTAAAAGCAGCAATAGAATTACCTTATATTTTACCCGGTGGAGGTGCTTCCGAAATAGAATTAGCAAAGCGATTAAGGGCATATGCAAGATCAATTGGGGGTAGAGAACAATTAGCAATAGAGATTTATGCTAATGCTTTGGAGATTATACCAAAAACATTAGTAGAAAATGCAGGTCATAATCCAGTTGATTTAATTGTTGAACTAAGATCTAAACATGAAAATGATGACGGTAAGGCCAATGGAGTAAATATTGATACTGGAAAACCAGATAACATGGTACAATTAGGTGTTCTTGAACCATTGTCCATTTTAACCCAAGCAATACAATCAGCAACAGAAGTCTCCTCTATGATATTAAAAATTGACGATGTAATTGCCGCTTCAGGACTCTCAAAGAGTAGTGGAGAATAAAACTTTATTTTAATCTTACTTATTTTTTTAAAATTTATTTAAATTCTTAAATTGCCTCCCCCAATTAAATTTAGAAAGCAATAATTCTGCATAATTATAAAAACCAGTAATAAAAAAAGCAGCTGCTATTGCTTCTACAGAACTCAACTTTTCCCATTTTCCATAATTTGTTGGATTTGCCGCCAATAAAGGAGGTAATCTACGCGATACTCCTAAATTAAATTTATTTAAATCCAAAAGTTTATTCCAAGAACAATCAATTACAATAAGACCATATCTAATGATAATTTCCCTATCATCAATGGTTAGTTCTGTTCGAGTGAAAGGATTTAGAACAATTGAATTATTCAATATACCCTTGATTTTTTTTATTATTGTTAATAAGTTAAATTTCTTAAGTTTTAAGGCTGTACATTTTTTTGGATCACACTCTCTATAATGAAGACAATAAATCTTTGGCATGTATACTTTAGAGTTATCATCCTTCATAACTCAACCTTTAAGTGAACTATTACATTATTATCTGATAGTAAGAATACATATTCTCATAAATCATGAGTTTTCTTATCCTTAATCATATTTAAAACTAGTAAGAACATTTATAGACTCAATGAAGTTCTGTGTCGTTTGTTCCTTCCCTAGAATTTCTAATATTGAAAAAATAATATTTCTGGCTTCACTAATAACGGGAATACCTCCATATGTTAATGTAAACAATCCAATAAAAGATATTTCCTGAACATTTGAAGTCTCCTCCATTTTTGAAAAATTTATTTTTCCTGAAGGACTTGCGAGAAGACCATAAAAATTTTCAGTATCTTGACCTGCGATTGTTACATAACTTAAGAGATCACCAATTGAGCTTCCTTCGGATTCTTCTTTCATTTTTTGAAATGCTACGTTAGCATTTGCAGAAAATTCTTCAACAGAAACAGGTAAATTTTTCCCACTAACTTCTCGAGCATCTAAAGTCAAACCAGAAGGGTTAACTAAACTATACCTGATAAATATAGGATTTTGAATAGAATCCAAAACAGTGCTTATAGAATTTAAGATATCTGATTTATCAATTTTTTCAGGGAGGTATGATGTAAAAGGAACTTCTGATCCCATCCCGAAAAGATACGTAGCACTTCGAACTTTATCGCAAAACTCTTCAATATCTTTTTCAGATTCTCCCCCACCGCCAAAAAAATCACCTAACTTTTGTTTTAAATAATACATAGAACTAGCTAGATTGTCCGCATCTAATGGCCATTCTTTATGATAATCATGAACTATTGTAAGAAGAGTTTCATTAATTCTTATTGTTATCAAACAAATCTTATCAAAATATGAAAATGAAATAACTTGATCTTTAATATTCAAATCTTCCCAATTTTCTTGACTAGCAGAAAACGCTGCTGATGCTAAACTTGTGATTTGATTTGGATTTAAATCTATATCACTTTTCCTCCCAATTTTAGCTATAGATAGACCATTTTGATCACATAGAACTACTAAGATAGTTCCTTCAGATGCCCGTAAAATAGACGTTAAATGTTTAATTAAAGATTCCCTTACACTCATAAAAAACTCAGGCTTTTTTTTTATTATTAATATAAAATTTTTATATTATGTATAATAATAAATTTTTTTCTTTTAATTCAATCGTATTTAGAACTAAGTTCACAAATATAAAATTTATTTATTCCTAACAATTTTAATTAAATAATAAATCTACAATATAATTTCAAAAAGCGGGAATCGCCAAGTCTGGTCAAAGGCGGTGGACTTAGAATCCATTCTCGTAGGAGTTCGGGAGTTCAAATCTCCCTTCCCGCATTAGATTCAATACGACATAAATTAAAATATCAAATTTAGAAATTTCAATGAATTTGTACAAAAGATACTTATTTTAAGAGTTAATTAATCACTAAATCTAATTTTCCAAAATAGATTATGAAAAAATTTAAAATTAAAAAATAATTACAAAATTATACATAAGTCGTGATTTATCAAATTCTTTGAAAAATATTATTTGATTACTCTATCATAAGAATAAAAAAAATTAATTAGAAAAAAATTTGCTCCCGTAGTGTAGTCTGGCCAATCAATCTCTTCAATATCGAGAAGGAAAGGGCTTAGCATACGGGGCCTTCATATGGACTTATTTCCTTCGTCTATAGGGAAAACCCCCGCGACCCGGGTTCGAATCCCGGCGGGAGCATTATAATTGACTAAATAATAAGTATAAAATTTCACACTCTTTTTTATTATTATTTTAAAAGAGAAGTAAAGCGCCCCTGGCTTTTCCCACTGCTCGGAGCTCGAACATTGTATGGAACCCGTTCTGTCTGGATATCATCAGACAGAATCTCGAACATGCGACCGCCCGGTTAACTTCCGGAGAAGCTGTGAAATCAAGCTTACTTAGCCGGGTGCTTTAGGCACACATAATTTAGGCGGTGCTCTACCTAACTGAGCT
>JAEOTZ010000011.1 GCA_016839585.1 Promethearchaeota archaeon | reverse complement strand
TTGGAAAGTATCCCTCATTAATTTTAGTTGGTAATATAACAATAGGGATATTTCTTGGAATATCTGAAAATTCCATATAATTTCCTAAATCTAGGCTAAGGATTAAATCGATTTTACTCTCTACAGCGGCTAATATCTCGTTAGTATCCATTGAATCAATACTTATTAGTATATTAAAATTGTCTCTAATGAGATCAATAATTTCTTTAACTCTCTGGGGGTGGGGTTTATTTGCAACACATCCAATATCGATTATATCTGCTCCTGAGTTAATATAATGCTTCACTTTCTTAATTATACTTTTCTTAGACTTTTCAGTACAATTTACAATCTCAGCTATTATAGGGGGAGGCAAATTTCGCCCTATTATTATATTTGAACTTTTTTCATTAAGATAAAATGTGTGAAATCCTAAATTCTTCTTTGCAATATCTAATCGCTCTTCTAGGATTTGATTGTACAACTTTTCACCAGAAATTTCTATTAATTTGTTTGCTGGAATTGTATTTGATAAATCAATATTTTCAAGATTTTTTAATATTGAAGGTAAGTCAGAAGCGAATTCTGGTCCTTTTTTAATCTTAGTATAGAATTTTTTTTCTAAACTACTTGTATTCCATTGAACGAACCCAGGAAGTAAAATTAAATTAAATTGAGAAAGATCTTGATTTTTCAGAATATTATCAGTCATTTTTTCTGTTAAAAATGCAGATACTGAAATTGGAGCTTTAAATACGGAAATAAAATGTTCTTCAATGGGTTGTACAATCTTTTTAATAGTTGGATAACTATTTTGACCTGTAATTATAAGAATTTTAATCTAGATCACGTATTAGTTTATCTTTTTCAAATGGAATAAAAATATCGTCAAGAATTGAACCCGATGCTTCTTTAATTTTTAAGTTATTTATAATTGGCTCGAATCTACCTCCTAATATTCCATTGGCAATGAAAGCAGCACCTTGAGCAGCACGTTTAGCTATTTGACTATAAGATTTCATAATTTTAACAGGAGCAACATCTTTTAAACCACGAATCATCCGTTCTCTTAAATAATTCAATTCAGCACCCCTTCCAGCTAATAAAACTTCCACTATTTTTTCTTTTTGTGAAAATGATGATGCAATTCCAAACACTGCTTTTTTAACACTTGAAATATACGCTTTAAGGGCAGTTTTGGTTTGTTCATCCCTTTCAGCTAAAAGAGTTATTTCTCTTAAACTTAAATCAGAATATCCAGAGATATAAGCTACTCCACCTTTATATATATTTTTCTTTCTGATATTTTTAATTAGATATGCTAATTCTCCATCAAGGGAACCACAAGCTCTAAATCCCATGATATTAGAACCACCAATACCATCAATTATTTGACCATTTTCGATTGCTAAAACAGCAGTAAATCCATACCCAATTTCAACCATAATAAAATTTGTTCCTTTAGGTGCGACATTAAATCTCTCCATTTGATCTCTTATTCCTGTTAAAGCTGTACATAATTTATCTGCTGTACCCATATCAATCTTATTAATCTTTCTATATCTTGGAATGGTCGGTAAATGTTTCACTCCTGGGACGATTATCCCTGGAATATTTTGTGCTTTAATTAATCTTAGCACTTCTCCAAGACCAATTAATTTATCCTTATCTTTCTGATTAAATTTTAAAAGAGTAAAGAAAATATCTTTTTCAGTTAAATCTCTTACATTTTTTAATGGAAGGCCAAATCCACTAGGAGAAACCATTAAATCAATGTTTTCAACTGATCTAATGATATTAATCGCTTTTTGGGGATCTTGTATTAACTCTTTTGTTGGTATTGAAGTGTCTAATATTATGGTGTCATCATCCAATGCAAAGAAGTCCCAACTTAAAGATCCGGGATCCACACCTAAGACACGTGGCTTCATAAATTCTGAAATTTAAAGATTCCAATTATTATCTATTTAAAAAAGGAGCTTTTTATAAAAAAAGCATCAGATTAATTATATTTTACTACTTCTAGAAATTATCTATATTTCATTATAATTTTTGGTTTTTTTAATTATTAGCTCAAATTAAAATTATTTCTTTTTTGAACTGATTAGCCATATAACTTTTAGATTTTAAGTCAAAAGTATAAATATTTATAAAAATTTAAAAATAACATAATTTAGATTTGAATTATAAACAATTTAGGTGAAAAAAATTACAAAAGTAAACGTGTTTGTATGTAAAATTTGTGGAGAAGCTTATATTGGAGAAGAAGCTCCTAGTCGTTGCCCATTTTGTGGAGCTTTCAAGAAATTTTTCGTTAAAACAAAAGATTATGATGATACTGGAGCATGGGATGTCGAATTAAATGAAAAAGACAAAGCAAATGCAGAGAAAGCTTTAGAAGTGGAAGTCTCAAATACAATCTTTTATAAATGTTCTAGTAAGAAAACACCAGAACTGGAAGGTCAGAAAATATTTAAGATTTTGGCAAAAGTAGAAAATGAACACGCATCAGTCTGGAAAAAGATCCTTAAATTAGATAAAGTTGACTTTCCTGAATATGATAAATGTGCATCAGAATATACACCAAATTTAGAAGAATCTCATCAAAGAGAAGAGAGAGCAATCAAATTCTATGGGCAAGCAGCAAAAGAAGCGAAAAATCCTCGTGTTAAAGAAATTTTCCAAGCTTTAGTGGAAGTTGAAACAGACCACTTACATCTTTCTGAAGAAAGACTTAAATAAAATAAAAGTTAAAATTATTATTTTTTTAATCCTTTTCTTTTATAGTATTAATTTGTTATAAAATGTAAAAATAAGCTATAAATATTTTTAACAATAATTAACATTTAATTTCACACTATTATTTAATAGTAAGACCAGGTTATAAATAGAATGAGTAAAATTAATGGAAGTCCAGATGATATAAAGGAACAACGATATCGAATAGCAGAACCTCATGATCTTTCTCAACGATCAAAATGGTTAAGAGACTATTATTTTAAGGGAAATGAAAGAGAATGGTATAATCAATTTATGCCATTTACGACTGCAACTGATTGGGATCTAATTTATGAAGAAGGTAATATGTATATTGTTCCAGAAGCTCACTTGTATTTAGGAAATAAAGGTAAAGGAGTATTCGAAAGTTGTTTTCGATCAATGGCCATACCAATCAAATTAATTGAGAATTTTTGGAAATTATCATTGCCAGAACGTAGGATAATCTTCTTTGAAGAAGCTATGTTAAACTATATTCCACATGAAATAATTTCTGAGAATGATTTAATAGCTGGTGGAAGATTTCAAACACAATTAAGTAAATGTTTTACAAAAAAGGAAGCTAAGAAATTTTGGAAAAAAAATTTAAAAACACGAAAAGCTGTCTTTGAATTCCACAATTCTGGTTTTGGTAATTTAGGTGCTACTGGTGGTCATATCATATCTGATTATGAAACTATAATAAAGAAAGGTTTTAAATTTATCTATGAAAAAGCAAGAACTAGATATGATAAACTTAGTAGAAAAGAAAAACAAGGTGTAAAAGGTCAAGAACTTAAAGCAATGATAAGAGCCACGAAAATACCTAAAAAATTAGCAAATAAATATGCTGAAGAATGTAGACGCCTAAAAGCAGAAGAGTCCACACCAGAAAGAGTTGAAGAACTCGAACAAATGGCAAAAAATCTTGAACTTGTTCCCTGGGAGCCAGCTAAAACTTTCTGGCAAGGAGTTCAAGCACTCTGGCTTACCCATATGTTAGTTATGTCAGAAGAATCATATCCTGGTGCAGGAGCATCTTTTGGTAGAACAGATCAATATTTATGGCCATTATATGAAAAGGATGTTATTGATGAGAAAAATATTACAAAAGAATTTGCAAAAGATATTTTGGGAAGTTTTTGGTTTCATTGTAATACTGTATATGATGGCCAAATAATGGTTGGAAAACAAGGGATCAACAGTGGCTGGGGTCAATTAATGACATTATCTGGTTGTGGTCCTAATAGTGAAGATTTAACAAATGAACTTACTTATACAATTTTAGAAGTCATTGATGAATGGTCTCCTATATTAGAACCTAAACCAAATATTCGTTTACATCGAAATTCTCCTGATAAACTTTTAAATAAGATAATTGATATGATTTCAAGGTCCCAAGGTGCTCCATTTTTACTAAATTTTGATGAAAGAGCCATTGCTGGATTACTTATAGAGGGTATTCAAAAAGAAGAGGCTTGGAATTATGCTTGTGTTGGTTGCTTAGAAAACACCATGCAAGGAAATGATCGATCAGGCACAGTAAATTGTAATCCTAATTTAGCTAAAAGCATTGAACTAACATTATGGAACGGTAAAAATATGCCAGGGAACTTTAAAAAACCTTGGACGAAGGATGGAGAGCAAATCGGGCCAAAAACTGGAAATCCTGAAAATTTTGAGACATGGGAAGAATTCTGGGCTGCTTGGAAGGAACAAATCAAGTTTATCATAAAATATACTGTTGATGTATACAATATGAGTGAAACACTTCGAGGGGAATATATTCCAACTCCATATGTATCAACTCTTGTTCGTGGTTGCATTGAGAAGGGTTTAGATGTGAGAAATGGGGGTCCTGAATTACGATACATTACAATTGAAGGTGTTGGGTTCGCTACTACTGTTGATTCTTTATTAGCAATTAAAAAACTAGTATATGAAGATAAGAAATATACAGTTACTGAAGTTAAAGAGGCGTTGATGAATGATTTCGAGGGATATGAAGTTATACAAAAAGTATTAAAGAATAAAGCTCCAAAATACGGAAATGATAATGATGAAGCTGATGAATTAGCAAGAAAAGTAATGAAACTATGGGCGGATGAAACATGGAACTATAAAACACCTACTAACTTTCAATATCGACCAGGAATGTTATCATGGAATTATTGGGCAGGTGCTGATGCAAGATTTACCGTAGCAACTCCAGATGGGAGAAAAACAGGTATTTTTCTTTCTAATGCGATATGTCCAACTAATGGTGTGGATCAAAAAGGACCTACAGCAGTTACTAATTCAGTAGGGATTGCTTTGGGTGGAAAAACTGAAGATGGAGAATATATGAATTTTCTACCTAATGGAGCAAGTCACACCATTACGTTTAATCCTAGTATTCTTAGAGATCCTGAGCATCGAGAAAAATTTAAATCTTATTTAAAAGGATATATTGAGAATGGTGGGACTTCTTTACAAGTTAACATGTTAGATGCGGAGTTGTTAAAGGACGCACAAAAGCATCCAGAAAATTATCAAAACCTTTTAGTCAGAGTAACAGGATATAATGCTTATTTTACTGCAATTGGGAAAGAGCTTCAAGATGAAATAATTGCTCGAGAATCTCATAGAATGTAAATTTTATTTTTTTTCCTGAATTTATCTTATTAGGTGTAAAATTTTTATGATTGATGCAGACAAGGGATTAATCTTTGAAATACAAAAGATGTCAACTGAAGATGGACCAGGTATTAGGACAACCGTTTTTTTTAAGCAATGTCCTTTAAGATGTATATGGTGTCATAATCCCGAATCAATCTTGATAAAAAAACAGCTACAATGGTTTAAACATAAATGTATTGGATGTAAGACATGTATAGAGACTTGTGAGCTAAAAGCTTTAATGCTTGATGAAGATGGTATGCATATAGATAGAGAAAAGTGTAATAGTTGCGGAAGATGTGTTGAGGAATGTCCAAGTACAGCATTAAATATGTTTGGTAAATGGTGGGATTTAGAGGAGTTATTCCATGAGATTAATAAAGATAAAGTGTATTATCTTAAATCAAATGGAGGAGTCACTGCCTCAGGTGGTGAGCCTACGGTGCAATCTGATTTTGTTACAAATTTTTTAAAAAAATGTAAGGAAAATGACATCTTAACAGCTTTAGATACTTGCGGATATACTTCTAAAAAGACATATGAAAAAATAATACCATATGTTGATTTAGTGCTTTTAGATATTAAGGAATTTAATTCGGAAAAACATGAGAGATGGACAGGAGTATCAAACGAGAAAATCTTTGAAAATGCTAGATGGCTTGCGAGCCTTCTTAAAAAAGATGGAAAAGAAATGTGGATACGTACACCTCTAATTCCTCAGTATACTGCTACAGATGAAAATATACGAGGTATTGGTGAATTTATTGTAAATGAATTAAACAACTTCCCTTCAAGATGGGATTTACTTGCATTCAATAATTTATGCACAGCCAAATATGAACGTTTAGATCTTGATTGGATTTTGAAAGATGAACCTCTTATGACTAAGGAAGAAATGGAACATTTTTTTGAAATTGCTAAATCTACTGGTGTAAAAAATGCTCATTGGTCTGGCTTAACGAAAAAAGATAGTAATAAAAATACATGTAAAGAAAATACATTTAAATCATTAACTTGCTGAAAAAATAAAAAAATTAATACAAAATTAAAGAATTATTATAATTATAGAGTTGAATAGCTATGAGTAAGAAAAACAAAATACCAGAATGGTCTCCTGAAGCTTCGAAAGATGCTATTGAATTTACTCAACCTGAAATGATGCTAAAATTAGTAGGAACGATAGATGAAAGGGGATGGCCACATGTAACATTTATTGCAAGTAATCGAGTAATTAATAAGACACAATTGGTCTGGGCGGCGTTTACAGAGGGTACGAGTAAAAAAAATGTGTTAAAAAATCCAAAACAAGGGATTTTGTATATGACAGCAGAAATGCCATTTAAATTTCTGCAATTAAAGGTAGATTTTATTAATATATCAAAAGAAGGAGAAGATTTAGAGTATTTTAATAACACAAAACTATTCCGATATTTAACCTATTATAGGGTGCATACAGCTTATTATAATAACATTATTGCTTCTACTACTGTAAGAAATTTACCATTATTTGGTATTATAAAAGGGATTCTAAAGAATATAATTGGTAAAGGAGGAGCAAAAACAAAACTGAAGGAAAAACGTTTAAATGTAATAGGTTATAAGTTATTTACAGCTGCTATTGCAGTTAGGGCAATAGTTTATATTGATCCTTCAGATGGGTACCCCATAATTATTCCATGTATTCAGCTTCAAGCAACTGATCATAATAGATTAGTGTTTCCTCCTTCAATTTTAAAGGAAGATTTATATCAGATTCCCGTCAATTCTAAAGTTGCTGTTTTTGGTATGAATTTTGATTTTGCAAATCAAGTAGTAAAGGGTACATTTACTGGTTTCAAAAGATTCAGAGGAATCAAATTTGGAGTAATAGAAATTGAAGAAATTTACAATAGTTCCCCTGTTGTTGTAGGAAAGATTTATCCTGAGATTAAAACTCTTCCAAAAGTAACTGATTTTCATTTATAATTATAAGAAATTTTAAAACTTAACTTATTACTTTTAGTTTATTTTTTCTGGATATACTTCTCTCTATTTTTTCTTGTATCATCAATCCAGTTATCAATCTTCTCTAATAATTCTTCTATTTCTCTTTTGCTTAATCCAAGATGAGGGTCTTTACGTTGGTATAAATTAGCATATTTACCCATTTCCCACATAAATTTAGATTGAAGAATAATTCTCTGGAGATTATTTCTGGCAAGTTCAAATGCTTTTCCAATTAAACGCATTTCATAATTTCCTTTAACAATATCTTTTAAATAAAGTAGTATTTGTTCAATATTACCTTCAGGAGGATACGGAAGTAGTTTCTCTTCAACTGGTTCATGTTTCATAGTCCTAATTTCAAATCTTTTTCCTAGAGGCCCTTTCTGTGTATCAAGTTGGCTAATATCGGATGCACTTCTTTCAGAAGGTTTAATAGCTGGTGTTACAGGAGGATGAGTTTCTAACTCTTTAAAAATAGCTGACATTTCCAGTTCTTCTCTTGTATTTCTTTTAAATTGTGGTGGCCAGTAAAAATATGAATTCATACGGTTTTCAGCTGAAAAGAAAATTGATTCTTTTGACATTGTTTTTGTCGTTTTAATAATTCTTTCTTTAAAAGCGAAGGATGGCTCGGAAATAAGGACTCTTGATGCATTATCTAATATTGAAAAGAGATACATAGGGTCATAGGCTAAAGTTGAGAAATTATCTCGTAAAGAGGATATTTTTTTTTCAATCTTCTTAAGTTCTGAGGCTGAAAATATATCATTTAAATGTTGATCAACCCCAAGAGATATGTTATTTAAACCTGCTGTTGGATATAAATAATTGCTCTTTAAATTTTCATTCATTTTAGAAGAAATTAAGATAGTATTATAAAAATCCCAATGGGTACTTAAAATCATATGACCGTTTTCCAATTGATAAGATTCCTTATTTTGGATTGTTTCCATCACTTCTAAAAAAATATCTTTATATGGAATGAAAATATTCCTCATCAACGCTCCTTGAATGAAAGATTTTTCAGTATTCGATTTGTATGATAAATCAATTGGAACTTTGATTAATCTATCACCGATAATAACATCTCTGTCATTTTCCAACGTAATATTTGTTAGTGAAGCCAAGTGATCATAAACAAAATCTGATAAAATTAATCCTGTTAATTGTCTACCATCCGTAATATATCTTCCAGATTTGAGTTCAAATTTAGAATAGTAATATCCTAAGCCAAAAAGATAATGTAGCCATCTTTTCTCAGATACATCTCCTAATTTAATTTTAATTGGAATTGAACATTCAATTCCTGCAAAGAATATAACTAAGTCTGAATCAATTTTTGAAACATAGTGATTTACGTACTTACCAAGAGTAGGATAACCTAATAGATCCCCCCAACTAGGAATTACAAAAAGCATATTATTATTGAATACTCTGCTGACCATAATATAGATCTCTTATCTTTAGTAATGAATAATGAAATCAATTTATTTAAAATTAAAAAATTTTACTGAAAAATCTTTTTTGTTAAAATATTTAAAATTTTGAACAATTTTTATATTGTAAGTTGATAAGCTAGAAACGGTTGTTATTAATGAGTCTAAATTATAGAGAATTGGGGTTAAACTTAAATTATTTATATGAAATATTAGCTACTACTTTTTCTATTGGCAAATCAAAAAATAAAATTATTCCTAATACTGCTTGTATGGGTATTAGATTAATTAATGACACAACAATTAAAATCACTCCTTATCCAGATACTACAACAAGTAAAAATTTAAAAGCAAATGGATATATTTCGATTAATTTTATAGATGACATTTATTTATATGCACTAGCCGCTTTAAAAAAGTTGAAACCTAATTTATTCTTTATAGAATTTCCCTCTAAATATTATAGTTATTATGAAATTACTGAAGAATTAAATCAAATTGATGATTTAAATTTAAAAAATATTTCAATGCCTTTTATAAATAAAGCTTGGGCGGTTATCTTTTGTAAAGCAATAGAGGAACAACAAATAATTAAAAAAAATAGTTTAGGAGAAGTCAAACTCTCTGAATTTATATTAGATATAATGTCTATAAATAAATATAAAGAATCTTTTAAAGTGTTTAATAGAGCAGAAAATTTAGCTTTAGAAATTATCTTACTTGCTACACGATTGAAAGTTGCCAAAGAAAAAAATGATAAACCGTTATTTTATAAAATTCATGAGACAATTGTCAATCATATGGAAAATGTGGAAAGATTTGGAAAAAATGAAAGAGCTATTAAAGCAATAAAAGTTGCTAGTAATTTTATCAATATTTTAATGGATTAATCTACTTTATAGATTTTTTCTATAAACATGAGTGGATATTGCATATTTTCAACCCAATCAATCTTAGCAACTATTTCTATTGACTCAAATTGAATAATTAATTCTGCTCTGATAATTTTACCTGAAATCTCGTCATAATCGAATTCTGTAGATTTTTCTCCAATAATTTTTCCTCGATCTAAATTTATTTTTACTGATTTTACAAATGGTTGGCATGAAATAGCCGCTTCTATTCCTTTCTCAATAGATTGAATAATATTTTCATCAGAATGAATAGGAATTCCACAAAGAATATGATAAAGAGCACCCAGCTTTATACCAGATTCAAAACACGCTCTTTCTCTAATACTGAGATCTGGTGAAAAGTAGATTTTTTCATTATTTTTTGTCATTTTTAATCATTCTATATATTCAAATTTAGCTCCATAGTTATTGGGTTTACATATGTAGATATGGCCTCCCCTATATCTTTGAGTTTTTTGAATCACTTTCAATAATTCTTCTGCTTCGTTATCTGTTTCTACAATGCCCATTACACTAGGTCCAAATGATGACATTCCATAAGCTTTTAACCCATATTCATCAAAAAATTTTAGTAGATCTTTTACTATATCATGTTGTAAACTAATTTCAATTTTTTTAAAGCCAATAGACTGAATTCTTTTTAATCCTTCACCAAAACATTTTAAATCATTTTTGAGAATTCCAGGAATTATTTTCATAATTATATGATGAGATACTTCATTTACCTCAATTCTCGGGACTGGGGCATGATTTTGAAAAATTGAAACTTCCTCATCTCCGTATGCTCCCTTTTTTACGTTTGGAATTACAAGAACAAATCTCCAATTCTCAGGAATTTCGTATCTTGAGATTGTTAAGGCTGGATTTGCTGATGTTGATGCTGAAGAAGGTAAAAATGTTTCCTTTTCTTTTCCTTTGCCAAAATCATGACCTCCATCAAGAATGAAACCACCTGTTTCGAAACCACTCCACCCAATCCCAGAAGTACCCCCTCTCTCTACTAATTTTGTTAATTTTTGTAATGATACATTTATATCCTTTAATCTTGTTATTGCAAAGGCAATAGCAAGGCTTAATTGAGTTTTTGAACCTAAACCTACATGACTAGGATAAT
Organism: Promethearchaeota archaeon; assembly: GCA_016839585.1. Classification (GTDB taxonomy): domain Archaea; phylum Asgardarchaeota; class Lokiarchaeia; order Sigyniarchaeales; family SOKP01; genus Loki-b32. The sequence goes on along the minus strand of JAEOTZ010000011.1, from coordinate 4,920 downwards.
ATCTTTTAAGTTTGAAATGATAATTTTTATTACTAATATTAAATTCCTTGAAAATTCGAGAGGCTTTCTCATTAATAACATGAACAGATTCTCTATAATACTTATGACATTCAATTTTGAATTCATCAGCACTATTAGATACTTCAAGAACTACATTAGGACGGTCAAGCATAAGTCCGATCCCTCCATCCACCCTACCAGTATATCCATTCTCATCAATTAAAGAAAGGTGGATACGACAAGGAGTCGTGATTCTTATAGAAGTCATAATTTTTTTTTTAGGAATGATGAACTATGATTATGAATTCTTAAAACAATATAAATGTGTTATATACTATAATGGGAGAACGAGAGGATTTAGAGTATTCTTAAAAATTATTCTTTTAGTATGCTTGATAAATTATTATTATCTTTTCATAAAATTCCAAAGAATTTTTCTATAAACTAATTCTTTATATTTTGATAGATGTATCATTATTTTTTGGATTAAATCAATTATTTTATGAGAGGTTTTATATTTGAGTGATTTAGAAAGTCTAACAAGGAGATTAATAAAAAAAAGATATTCTGACAGTCAAATCCTTGAAAGATTAGTTCAGGAATATTTGGATTTTAAAGATATTGATGAGAATTTAGCTTTTAAACTTGCAAATGCTATTTTGGAAGAATGTAGAAACAGCAATATTGATTGTATCTCAGATCCTTTTATAAAAGAATTATTAGAAGTTAATAAGTCAAATGTCTCTGTAGGAAAGCAAGGAGTAGGATGTAGAGGTGCTGGGGATTTTTTTGTTCATAAACTTGTGGCTAATTTTTCAGAAACAGAACATAAAGCATTTTTATCTCCAACTTCTCTCGATGATGCGGGAGCTGTTCGATTACAAGATATAAAGGGATTTAAAAGAGAATTATTTAGTACAAAAGATTTAATTATTGTCTCTAAAATGGAAGGAATTCATTCTCGCCTCAGTGATTACCCATTCATATGTGGCTTTCATGTAACAAGGGCAGCTTTAAGAGATTTGTATGTTAAAGGAGCAAAGCCTATTTCAATAATGATTGATGTTCATCTAGGTGATGATGCTGATGTTGGAAAATTATTTGATTTTATGGCAGGTATTTCTGTAGTTTCAGAACTAACAAAAGTCCCGATAACAGCTGGATCAACGTTAAGAATTGGAGGAGATATGGTCATTGGGGATCGATTAGTTGGGGGAGTTGCAGCTGTTGGTCTTGCTAAGAGAAAGTTATTAGCAAGAAGAAATATTAAAATTGGTGATAAAATATTAATGACTGAAGGATCTGGGGGAGGAACAATTACAACCACGGCAATTTATTCAGGAAATCACGATGTAGTATTAGAGACTATGAACTTAAAATTTCTTGAAGCATGCGAGATAATCCTAAATTCAGATTATATAGAGGATATTCGAGCAATGTGTGATGTTACTAATGGTGGTCTTAGAGGAGATCTATATGAAATAAATTATGAAGCAAAATGTGGAGTAACTATATTTGAAGATAAAGTTCAAAAATTAGTTAACTTAAATGTTTTTGAATTATTAAAAAAGACTGATGTTGATTATCTTGGAGTTTCATTAGATGCGCTTCTTATTTATTGCTCAGAAAGGATATCAGGAAGAATAATTTCAGACCTTGCTAAACATAATATTAAATGTGCAGAAATTGGATTTGTTGACGATTCGAAACAAGTTTCAATGATATACAAAGATAAGGAGGAGAAAGATTTACTACCTAGATTTCGAGAATCTGCGTATACTAAAATAAAACAGGAAATTGGTGAAGAAACACCATCAACAATAAAAGGTATGGAAAATAGAGTAGGAAAGTCAGCATTAGAAGCGTTAAAAAAGAGGGAGAAAATATTTAAATTTATAAAAAATCAAAAGAACTAAGTAATTTTACCTAAAAATATCAAAAAATTATAGAATCATCTATTGAGCCAAGTTATTCATTTATCTTATTTAGGGTTAAACCCTCATTCATTGATCCAGAACGAAAACCTTCTATGTCAACTGTTATATAACAAAAACCCAATTCTTTAAATTTTGTTGTAATAATTTCTTGATTACTTTGGGTTAATATTTTAGGAAAGTCATCTTTTAAGAATTCAATTCGAGCTATCTTATTATCATGGAGTCTTACTCTTACTTGAGTTAGATCAAATACTTTCTTTAGAAATTCTTCTCCTTGATTTATCATATTCAATTTTTGTTCAGTAATTATTTGATTGTAAGGAATTCGTGAAGCAAAACATGCATTGGAGGGTTTGGATTCTATTCCGAGATTAAAATATTGACTTATTTTTCTAATCTCTTGTTTATCTATTTGAAATTTAATATAAGGTGATATAATGTTTAATTCATTTAAAGCCTGTAAACCTGGACGATAATCGTTTAAATCATCATAATTTGATCCATCGATAATAATATCATAGTCTTTCTCATCCTTAATTATTAAAAATTTTGAAAATATATCTTTCTTACAGATAAAACACCGATTTTGAGGATTTTGTGTAAATTTTTCATTATTTAAAGGATTACCTTGAATTATTTTATGAGAAATATCGAATTTTCTAGCAAATTTTATAGCTTCTTCAATTTCTTCATCTGGATAAAGTATAGAACGTTCTGTTATAAGTAATGTTTCTTTAGCGTGTTTCTTTGAAAGAAATGCCAAAAGGGAGCTATCTATACCTCCTGAAAAAGCAACAATTACTTTTTTCTCTTTTAAAAAAGAGATGAGATTATTTAATTTTTCTCTAAGATTTTCAGTTAATTCCATTATTAGTTAATAAGTTCTTTAGAATTTAGATTATTCTCTAATAAAATAAAAATTATGATTACAACCTAATAATATTTATCAAACAAATAAGAAAGAAAAAAATTAGAGATTATTACCATTTAAAGTTAGGATCAAAAAACAGAATTGTATTTAGTTTTTGCATAGTTATCCATACAACAGGATAATACCATGCGATCCCACTTAACATCATTAGCCATTCAAGAAATGCTCTTGTTAATGGTTCTGGGGGTATAATAAAAAATATAGAAGCTGCAGGTGGACCAAATATCATGAAATAACCAATTATTTTAGGGAATATTCTTCTTTTTAATACAATCGCTAATCCAGTGAAAAATGCTCCAAAAGCAAATCCTCCAAAGGTTAGAGTCGCAAAAACAAAATGTAAATCAAAAATTGAGCGATCTAAACTAAAAATTCCTACAAAAAACATTCCAAAAATTCCAACAAAAAGACATCCAACTCCCATATAGCCAAATATCCTTCTAGATACAATTAAACGATGCTCCCTTTTCGAATTATCTATAGTATGATTCTGATGTGAACTATATAATCGGCTTAGATTTAAGATTAAAGGAATAATGAAAATTGAAGTTAATATACAGGTTAGGTCCAAAATAAAAGGAGCTGGAGTGTACTTTATTGAACCCAAATCACTTATATAATTATAAAATAAATTATAGCTAAGTGGACCAAAATTAATAGCAATTATTAAACCCAATATCAAACCCGGTAAAAATGTAAGGAGACTTACATATATACTAATCTTCACTATTTTTGGTTCTGTAAATTTATTATAAAACCATATACTATTTTCTTTTAATTTTATAAGAATTGGATTCATAAATTCCAGTGAATTTTTTTCGCTCATTTCAAATTACCATTACTATAATTTTATAAACATTTCATAAATATTAAAGTTATTCGAACTCAAGTAACTGTTTAAATATTTAAGCTTAACCCGTTTTTCTTTAATAAATAATTATATTACATTTATTTAATTGTTTTGATCTCATAAAACGCATTTTTGCATAATTAAGATGGAAAAAAATATTAAACAGAATCATTAAAAAAAGAAAAATTAAGATTTTACATTTTGAATTTTATAGATTTTGTAAATATTTCCGGCAAATCCACCTACGATGGCTATAATTATGCCTATATTTACCCAGAAATAAATAATATATGCAATAGATTCTGGATCAGAAGGTATTACATCAATATTTCCACCAGAAAATAAAGAAATAGGGAAAATCTCAGGATTATTCAGTAAATATATAAATAGAGGAATATATGCTATGCTAAAGAGTGCTTCAAAGAATATAAGAACTTGTTGTGTAGTATAATTTCTTACTCCAGCAATTAATCGAACAAGATTAAATAATCCACTAATGAAGATTAGCAATCCAAATATGATAAGCCAATCTAAAAAAGGTTCTTCAAATAATTCTGTAAATTCAGCAAAAGGTTGAAGAATAAGGAATAATCCAAAAATAATACCTCCAGCAGCACCAAATATTAATTCACCTATAGATATAGGTTGAAGTTTCCTTAATTCTCGTTTAACTTTAGCTGCTGCTAATCTTTCTTCTCTACGTATTTTTACTTCTTCTAACTTTTGTTCTCTGTGAATTTTTGCTATTGCTAATCTTTCCTCGCTAATAGCCTTAACTTCGACTGGAAGACTTCTTGCTTTAATTATTCTTTCCTTGGCACGTTGTTTTGCTTCTTCAAGTTTAAATTTTGTATATTGTCTTGTTTCTTCTAAATCCCTTTTTGTAAAATGGATTGGAAACATTAAAGCTAATCTTTTAGGGAATACACCAAAATCTTCGGGTAAAAATCCTTCCATTGAAAAGTAAACAAAAACACATGTTATAACAACAGCAGTAATTAGGCAACTGATCCATATACCAGTAAACATAGTTCCTAGAACATTCCACCAAGGTTCAAAAAAGAACTGGAAAACTGAAACAATGATATTAATAGAAATCACTATTATCCAAAAGAAAAAAAGGCTTCTTAAATAAAAGTCAAGCAATTCCTCAGTAATGTATAATTTGGGAGTCCCTCTTTTTTTGTATATATTTGCTATAT
>JAEOTZ010000080.1 GCA_016839585.1 Promethearchaeota archaeon | reverse complement strand
TCATCCTCGTCGTCATCTTCATTTTTTTTAGGCACTCTTTATCATCTCCTTAGCATTTTTGATTATCTTATTATCAAATAAATTTAATAGGTAAAATTATTAATTAAATATTATAATAGCTAGAAACTAAATAGATTATATGCTATTAAAAATTGTTTATATTAATAAATTTAATTTATATCAAATAAAAATTAGATAATATCATAAAATCAAGAGGAAATCGTCAATTATGTATAGTGAGCTTTCAGATGATGACAAAAATCTTTATCTCGAAGTCCTCCGCACCTCACCAATCCTTCCCTTCTCTAATTTCGTCAGTCGTGGAGATATTCCTGACCGAATTGATATAGCACGTCCAAGGAGCTATATAGACAGAGAAGTATATAGACTAGTCCGCCAGACTTACCGAGACCGAAGTTCGCGTATGATTCCTTTGCTCGGTAGCGCAGGAACTGGAAAAACCCACGCATATCATTCTTTCAAAGACAAGGAAAGAGAAAATAGGAAAAAATTAGAGAGCGCCGAAGAATCGCAAGAAATAGAAGTGGGGCAACTAGAACCTGTAAATTGGACCATTGTTTACGTTCCCAGTCCTCCAGCAAGTATACGCGTACTTCTTCATGTTTATACTTGCATAATCGAAGAATGTGGACCTGAACTCTTAGATATTGTTTCTGAGAGATTAATTATGAAGTGGGGCGGAAAAAAAGCAGGATTGTTCCAAAAACCTAAAATTGATGAAGTTATACAAAAAGGGATTAGAGAATTTCCAGGTGTTTTCGCTGATTGTGTAAAAGCATTCGTTACATATCAACTAGATAAGAACAAAAAAGCATTAGCAGAGAGATGGCTTCTTGGAGAAGATTTGGAAGATGAGGATTTAAGCGAACTTGGTATTAATTCTGTACTAGAGGAAGATGACACCTGTCTTAGTATGATTAAAATTATCACAGAAAATTTAGATAGGGTTCTTATTCTCTATTTTGATGAACTTGAATCCCCATATAGAATGCTCGGAGAAGTAGCAGAACGTAAATTCCTAGAAATCTTAAAAAGGCTATATAACGAAGTTAAGGGTCTTGTAATTACAATTGCAGTATTAAAAGAGATTTGGCCAAGAATTATTGAAATTGCTGATGCTCCATTAAGATCACGAATGGAACCTGAACAGGATTTAAAGCCATTTAGTTTAAATGATTTGAAAATATTTTTCTCAAAATCCATGGAAGTATTTTGGGAGGAAAATAACTTAAATCCTCCTTTATATCCATTATTTCCATTAAACGAGAAATTATTAGAAATGATCTACGACAAAACACAAGGTAATCCAAGAAATTCTATAAAACTATGTAGACGATTTATAGATAAAGTGGTTATGGATGAGATGACTGTAGATGAACTTCTGAAGGTCGGTGCGGAAATTGTTGCAACAGCTAAACCTCCAACTGAAGTTGAAGAAGAAGCAATAGACTTTTCCAAACCGAGAGAAATTATTAAAAAAACAATTGAAGACATTTTAGCTGAGGAGGAATATTCCATAGATGTAAATCCTCAATCTATTGCTGGTGCTACTTTAAAATGCATAAATATGGTAGGAGAAGAAAAAGGAAAGAAATTCAAAACGCAAATGGAATTTAAATTCAAGCTTGGAAAAAGAGCACAAACTTTAGCAGCTTTAATTCAAGCTGAAGGTAAAAAATGGGGTATAGAGATACCATCTATTAAAACCTTCGATCGAAGTGCAGGGGTAGCGGGATATTATGCAGCAAAACGGTTAAAAGATGCTATTGATCAAAAAGCAATTGATGAAGCTTTATTAATTGTACCAATGGGTACTGGTGGCGCAAAATATGAATTAATTTTGAAAGATAATCCTGAAATCCACAGAGTTGAATTAAACAATGAATTAGGGGAGCGTTTAATTGAAAATGCATTGAAGTTCCCTACAGAAGAAGGTTGGAATATCGCAAAAATTATCTTTCCAGGTATTGGTGAGTATACACCTCCCGCAATTGAAGAATCATCTACAGAGGACAATTCTTCTGACTCGGGAAATGACTAAACTTTATTAAAGAGTTCTTTTATTTTTTTATCTAATCTATATAATTCTTTTGCTAATTGAGTTGCATTATGAGTACTTTTTTTTAATTCAGTTAAAGTTTTGATTAATTCATCTTCTTCAAAAGTATTAGAAAGATATAGTAATCTATCAATTGGTTCAGCTAAATCACCATAAAGGTACAAACGATTACTTTCTAAATCGTTAAATACTTGTTCTAAAACTTTATAGAGATCCTCACGTTCTTTTATCAAATCAGGAAAATTGCCAACTTGTTCTGCTTTATTTTTTAAGAATAAAACGATTTCCTCTTCTTGAATCTTCGCGGCTAGTTCAGCTGCTTTAAGGAAACTCCTTTTAGCCTTCTTATAAAACTTTTCTGTTAGGAATTGTTCTCCCTCTCTTACTTCAGCTGATAATCTTTCAGGAATCTCTTCTCCCAAATCGATTAATTCTCTAGCTTCTTGAAGCTTTTCCTCATCTAATAATTGTTTAGTTTTCTCATTAATAGTTTCTTTCACGATTGTTGGTTCTTTTAATTTCTCCATTAAACTTAAAGCAGAATTTAATGTATTTTTAAGTACTTCACTCATCTCTGTTTTATCACTAGCATAATTTTGAATAACTGATTTTTCGAATTTTTGAAATAAACTTTTTAAAGAAATTAAGTCTTCTCCTTCTCTTAAAATAAAGCCTAAATAGAAGTTGTCTTTTTGTAGCGATTCTGCATTTACCTTGCGAGAATAATAACGTATGTTTTCATTTCTAGTAGTGGCATCCAAAAACTCTTTATTTTTATGCTTTTCTGAGAATTCTTTTAAAATATTGGGAGGGACTTTATCATCTATGTCTAAGTAGTATTCAGCTAGTATATTAGGACCAAAAGATGGATCAATTTCATATAAAAAGATTGCACTTGGCATTTTTCTTATTCCTCTTTTATTTTGTTTTCGTAATTAATTTAATATTATAGAGTTAATAAGCTTTTAATTTTAAATTTTTATTTGATCTAAATAATCTAGGTAATATCTAAAATAAATATACACATCAGATAATGGTAACTGTAGAAGACACTTATTGTGAAGCCTTTGAAGGTTTAGTAGTACAATTACAAGTCACCGCTCAAGATAGAGAATTTTTAAACAGAGCAGCAAATGCGTTTACTGCTCTTCCTTTCACGGTTTTTGGAGATGCTGAAGGTGGAATAGTCAGATGGTTTACAAAAAAAGAGACTATTGATGGTAGACTAGGAGCAATCGTACAATTATGGGTTACTGGCACTGGCCAAAAATCGCAGGCAAAATTTTATGATCAATTAGGAAGAAGGATAAGGCAAGGTATTCTTGTTGTTCCTACCACCACAGTTTTCGATTATTTTCCAAATGAGGTTGATACTAAATTCAATATGATGAATAATGTAGGACACTGCGGTGATGGGTATGAATGGATTGTAGAAAAGAATAATCGTAAACTAATTGATGTCCCTATCATGATGGGATATGACTTTCTAATTGAGGAGGAGCTTTCCTATGCTAAAGGTGTTATGGGAGGTAATCTATGGCTCTTTTGTCATTCTGTAGATTCTAGCATAAAAGTAGGACGAGAGGCAGTAAAAATCATAGCAGAAATTGACGATGTTTGTACTACCTTTGATGTGTGTTCTGCGGGGTCTAAACCTGAAACAAATTTCCCTAAAATTGGACCGTCAACAAATCATCCATATTGTCCAACTTTAAAAAAAAAATTACCTTCTGTAGAATTTAAAGTTCCTGAGGGAGTAAAATCAATTCCAGAAATAGTCTTTAATGCACTTGACATTAATACCTTAAAGGAAACAATGCTAAAAGTAATTGAAGGGATAATAGATATGGAAGGTCTAATCAAAATCTCAGCTGGAAATTATGGAGGTAAGTTAGGTAAATTCAAAATACATTTAAGAGAATTAGGATTGAAGAATAATTATTTCTCTTAAAGAGATGCTTATATTAAATCTTGATAATCGTCTACTTTTTGATAACCACTTAAATGTTCTCTATACATTTTATATTTTTCTTGAAATAGTTTGTCTATCTCATCGAGGGGTAAGCCTGCATGTACACCTCGATCTCCAACATATTCTCCAAATTTATTTCCATTTACATCATAAGGGGGAAAAACAGCATCATTCTCACCATCAAATTCTACCATTGGAAGAAATCCTCCCCTTATTGCAGTTCCTTTATCAAATGAAGGTGTTAATTTTACCCACTTATTGTCTAAATAAAATTCACTATATCCATGGTAGTACATGACGTTATGTCCCATAAAATCAATAACTTTTTGGGAAACAAGATGATTGATAAGGTCACATAAATGAATTCTTGCAGGTATCCCGACTGCTCTGGCCAATGTTGATAATAATATTGATTTTGAAACACAAAAACCTTCACGTCGCCGTATTGTCTTGCTCGCAATAAAATAATTTTTCACTTTAGGGATGAATAACGCCATATTATATTTTATTTCATCTCTTACCCAATAAAATAAAGCAATTGCTTTTTCTTTTTGACTCTTTAAACCATCAATTATTTCATTTGCTTTATTCGTGACAGATTTTTTGTTAAAATCAAAGAATTCATTAGGTTGTAGATATATACTTAAATCCTCCATAAATAGTAAAAAAAAGGATGGTTCTTAAAGATTTTTTTAATAAAAAATTGATAAAATATTATTTTTTATTAAGAGTAGAAAGTTTTTAAGTATAGGTAAATTATCATTTTCTCTTAGTACCCCAAAAATTATATTTTCCACGACTTAAGATATGTTTCGGATCAATTGCATCTTTAATCTTTCTCATTAGTTCATAGTATCCTTTCTGATAACCTTGTATATCTACCATATGCCTACTCAGAATATCGCCAAACATATAGAACATTGCTCCCTGTTTAACTAGTCTTTCTAAAAGGGATTTCCAAAGCTTAACATTGATTTCTTTTATATTTTCATGCTTTTCACCATTATAATAGCTTGGAAAACTAGTAAATCCACAAGTTAACTCAACATTGTTACCTTCAGTTAAGATAATTGGACCAGTACCCGTAATTGGTCGCATTCCAGTTATCTCTAAAATTTTTTGCATGTCTTCAGAGTGTTCCATATCCCATTGATCCAAATCTTTCATTATCTTAGGATATGCATTAATAGGTACATGACATTCTGCATCTACAGGATCAAATCCAGGTACTAATCCCCATAAGTTATGGGCTATTAACCAATGACCTTGTTCCTCGTAATGCCATTTAGCAATATTTCCATCCGAGATCTCAGGGCCAAATTCTTCTGCTTTTTTACTTAACATTATTTTATCTAGTTGTGCAACTTTTGCCTTTAATTCTGTTTCCGAGTTTGCTTCAACTGTGTAAAAAATAACACCTCTTTTTCTTTTTAAATGTTCCCACATAGGAAACATTCCATATTGAATCCCAATAGATACAATTAAATCCATGAAATACATAGTATCATAAACATCAATTCCTTTTTGTCTAATTTCACTCATCATCTGAGCAGAAATTTCCATTGAGTTTCGAGGCATCAAGAAAGTTTTATAATCTGCAAATTCCGGTTTAGGAAATACTTGTAGAGAAACTTTAGTTTTTACACCATAAATTCCATTATCCCCACAAAAAAGTGCCGCTAAATCTGGACCATTTCCAAATCTATTGAATGGTAATTTTGAATATTTATTAGCTTGACATCCTGTTTCAATGATTTCGCCTGTTGCCAAAACAACTTCCAATGAAATTAGTTGATTAGTACAAGGTCCATACTTGGCACATCCACCACCTCCTACAGAATGATGAGAGAGACCTCCTCCTACTGATGATGTTAATCCAGATCCTGGACCCATGCATCCTGTATAGAGTCCAAAATGACATAGATAGTCATTTAATTTACTCCATGAGATCCCGGCTTCTATAGTAACTATTAAATTATCGGTATCTAAATTCAATACTTTATTCATACTTTTTAGATCTAAGACAATTCCAGTATCTCCAATAGGTTTACTTCCTCCAAATTCACAGTCTCCACCACCTCGAGGAATAACAGCTATATTCTCTTCATTGGCTATTTTTAGGATTTCTGAAATTTCTTGGGTATCTTTTGGTCTTATAACAATATCAGGAACACCTTGAAGATTAGAAGTAACATTCCGGGAATAAGCGTGTCGAACATATAAGTCATTAGATATCCTATTTTTAGACACTATTCTTTCTAATTTCTGGTACAATTCTGGCATTTTAAATCTCTAATATGATTCATAGTTTAGAAGAGATTAGATCAATTATATCAATAACCTTAATTTTTTCTTTGATTTCTAAATCCATTTCTTCATAAGCATCGCTTAGATTCCCGATGCAAAAAGGACAGCTAGTTGTTAAGATTTGTGCACCTGATTCAACAGCCTCTTTTATCCTTTCTTGTGAGATTTTAAGAGCTAATTCAGAAAATTGACTCTTCACACCTCCTCCTGCTCCACAACACCAAGCATTATTTTTATTTCTTTTCATCTCGACTAATTCAATTCCAGGTATTTTAGAAAGAACTTCTCGAGGGATTTCATAAAGATTCATATGACGTCCTAAATGGCAGGGATCATGATAAGTGACTTTAACTCTTTCCATCTCTTCTTTAAAAGGTATTTTATTGTTATTGATTAATTCCACCAATATTTCTGTTATGTGTTTCACTTCAAATGGTAATTCATAGCCTAGTAATTCAGGATAATCTTTTTTCCAAGTTCTATAACATCCTGCGCAAGCTGTAAATAAGGTTTTAGCACCTTTATTTTTGAATTCATCAATATTATGCTCAATCATTTCAGTTATAGATTTTTCATCACCAATCCTTATAGCAATAGAACCACAGCACCACTCATCTTTAGACATTGCAATTTCTATTTCTGCTGCTTTCAAAATTTTCATCATGCTTTTTAGCGTTTCTACTTGTCTTAAGGGCATGGTACAGCCTCCAAAAAACATTAAGTCTCCCTTTTCCTTAATCTCAGGAAATTCATTTATCCAATCAAACTTTTTATCTTTATCTTCTCCATAAGGATTCTTCATATTATCATCGTTCATATACTCGATTAGATCACCATGTCTATCCAGAGGAGCAAAACCAGCCTCAACTAGATCCTTTCTTAATGCTTCCCATACTTTTACATGATCGATCCAATTGCTTGTGGGAAGGACAATATATGGATTCTGAGACATATGACAAACCTCAGTACAGTTCCCACATTCGCTGCATTGGTAAACCCATTCAGCAAGTTCTCTACTCAAAGGAATTTGCCCTTCTAAAATGCTCTTGAGAACATTCATTCTACCTCTTGAAAAATATATTTCAAAACCTTCTTCTTCCTTGGCCTCCAATACAGGACAAGTCAAATATCTACCAACAACAGGTCGAATGGCAAACCCACAATCGCCGCAATTCATGCAGCTCATAATAGCTTTCCATTCTTTCTTTAAATGTTTTAATTCACTCATTTTATTTTTCACCCCAAAAATTAAATTTACCTCTACTTAAAATCATATTTGGGTCAACAGTTTTTTTGATTGATTTCATTAAATTATAAAACTCTTCTGAATAAGCTCCAATATCTACCATGAAGCGAGACAAAAAATCACCCATCATATACCATTGTACTCCATGCTTTATTACCCTTTCTAAGAGAGATTTCCATAGTTTTAAGTTAGTTTCTTTGATTACTTCATGGATTTCTTCATTATAATATCTCCAAAAGCTAACAAAACCAGTCGTTATCTCAACAGTATTACCATCTACTAGTGGTACGGGACCACTACCTGATATAGGACGGATTTTCGTAATATCGAATATTTTTCGCATATCTACTTCATGTTCTATATCCCATTGATCAACATCTTGCAAAATTTTGGGGAATGCACTAATTGGGCAAAAGCATTCTGCTGATAAAGCTTGCATTGAAGGAAACATTCCCCATAGGTTATGATACAATTGCCAATGTCCTTTTTCAACATAATGCCATTTAGCAATATTCCCATCAGCTATTTCTGGACCTAAAAATTCAGATTTTTTATTCAAAATCATATCATCTAGCTTTTTAACATTTTCATCTAATTCAACTTCAGAATTTGCTTCTATAGTATAAAAAAACATTCCTCGTTTACGTTTTAGATTTTCCCATAACGGGAAGAAGCCTTGATCTGATCCTATAGCAATAACAACATCTGGAATAAACATTGCATCATAAACATCAATCCCCTTATGCCTAATTTCAGTCATAATCTGAGCTGCTGTTTCGGCAGATTTACGAGGCATTAAAAAAGTTTTATATTCTGCAAATTCCGGTTTAGGAAATACTTGTAGCGAAACTTTTGTTTTCACACCATAAATTCCATTATCTCCGCAAAAAAGTCCAGCTAAGTCCGGACCATTTCCAAACCTATTAAATGGGAATTTTGAATATTTATTAGCCTGAGAACCTGTTTCTAATATTTCCCCTGTAGGTAAGACAACTTCTAACGAAATTAGTAGGTTAGTACAAGCACCATATTTAGCACATCCTCCTCCACCAACAGAATGATGAGAGATACCTCCGCCTACAGATGCACTCATCCCAGAGCCGGGTCCCATACACCCTGTATAAAGTCCAAAATGGCATAGATATTCATTTAGTTTTCCCCAAGATATTCCTGCTTCTACAGTTACTATATGATTTTCTTCATCTAAATTAATAATATTATTCATTCTTTTCATATCCAGCACAATACCACCATCTCCAATAGGTTTGCTCCCTCCAAATTCACATATTCCAGCACCACGAGGGATAACTGGAATATTCTCTTCATTGGCAATTTTAAGGATTTCTGAAATTTCTTGTGCATCCTTTGGTCTTATAACAATATCAGGTACTCCCTGTAAGACAAGATCGACATTTCTTGAGTAAGCATGACGCAAGTATATGTCTTTTGAGAGATACTCTTTTGACACTACTCTTTCTAACTTTTTATAGACTTCTGACATTTTTGTATTTTCTCAATTATTATTATGTAAAACAATTTATGATAGAGATGATAGATTACTTAAATATAATCCACATTAAATTGAATTCTTATGTTTGTTCATTTTCTACATTTGAAAACTAATATAACATTAAAAAACTAAAAAAATTAATACTATGTTAGGAAGATAAAACTGAAAAAATTATTTGAAAAATGTTGGTGAATTTGAAATTTACTATAGAGGGTATATATTAATTCGGTTAAAAACTATTGGAACTGAATGGAAAGTTGTTGAAAAACTAACTGGTTTAGAATCAATGGAACCAAATGAAGAATGGAAAATAACGTATGCTACACCTGTATATGGTGGATGGGATGTACTTGTAGAATGCTCATTCAGTAAGCTTAAGGATTTAGACAAGATAGTAACCTTCTGCAGGGTGGATAAGGATTTATCTCAGTGGATTGAGGAGACAACTACGCTCATGGGGTCCCGAAATGATCATCCTTAAGATTTCTCAATAAATTTATTGGCTTCAAAATAATAATTGGATAAGAAAGGCATTGGAAAAATTAAGGAAATATGCTCTTATATTAATTGTTTTTATTATTCTAATTGTTCCACCATTTTTAGGAATTTATAACGAATATTTTTTCATAAGAGAATTTGATGTAAATGTTGTTTTAATTTTAATTTTTGGTTTTATCATATTCTTGATTATCGGTAAAATTATAGAAGTTTTTGTTTATAATGATGAAAATATTGGAGTGATAAAAAAACAAGATGTAATATACGCCTTTATCTCAAAAAAAAATCTAGTTTTTATATGGGTTTTTTTTCCGATAATCATGATAATAGAAGAACTTATTTTTAGGTTCTACACTATTAGTTTTCTAGTTAACCAAATGGAGTTAAGCAACTTTACTGCTATATTTATCTCAAGTATTGTGTTTTCACTATTTCACATACACACCTGGTTTTCATATAGAAATTTGAGGATATTGTTAGTAAATCTTACATTTCCTTTTTTATTAGGATTGTATAATGGCTTCATCTTTTTAACATTAGGTATTATCCCCTGTATTATAATCCATTACATTATAGCTCTAAATTTATATTACAATCTCTATAAGAGATATTTCAAAAATAGTAATTAAAAAGTCTAAATAAATTAAAAAAAAGTTAATCTATTACTTTTCCCTCAATATCTTTTTATCCACTTTCCCAACAGATGTTAATGGCATCTCTTCAAGAATTTCGATTATTTTAGGAACTTTGTATTTTGCTAAATTATCTTGGGCGAATTTTAAAATATCCTCTTTAATTTCTTCTGATGCTTTATACCCCTCTTTTAATAAAACATATAATTTTACTAACTCTGAACCTGGACGATCTGGGTCTGAAATACCGACACTAGAGCAAAGTTCAATCGCATGATGTTTATTCATTTTGTCGTCCACTTCTACGCTAAATACTTTATAGCCACTAACGTTAATCATATCTTTTGTACGATCAACTATCCTTATATACCCATCGTTATCCATCATCCCTATATCCCCTGAATAAAACCACCCCTCTTTAAGAGCATTTTCGGTTTCTTTTGGTTTATTCCAATACCCTTTAAAAATTTGAGGACCCTTAATAACAATCTCGCCAGGTTCACCGAGAGGAACTTCCTTATTTCTATCAATTACATCTACAATTTTTAGATCAGTATTACTTACAGGAATACCGACAGTTCCAATTTTTCTAGTACCTATATATGGATTCATAGTTACAATTGGGGAAGCTTCTGTCATACCATATACTTCTAATAATTTATGCGTTCCAACTGTATTTTCAAATTTCTTTATACTTTCAGAAGGAAATGGAGCTGCTCCAGATCCATAAACTTTAATATTACTTAAATCCAATTCTTTCAATTTTGGCTCATTTAACAACATTAAATAGAGAGTTGGTACATTAACCATCATAGTTGGTTTCCATTTTTGAATTAATTTACAGATATGCTTAGTGTCTCGAGGATTAGCAATAATTAGTTGCGTATTTGCGGTATATACTGCCAAAAGATTAAAAAACATACCAGCTAAATGGAACAAAGGAAAAGCACTAATAACTTTTTCTAATCCCTTTTTCAGATCAACCTCTAACCAATATACGACCTGTTGAAGATTTATGATTTCATTTTCATGAGTTAAAATAGCACCTTTAGGGGGTCCAGTTGTTCCACCTGTATATTGAAGAAAAGCAATATCTTTCTTAGGTTCTATATTTATATCAGGTGATTTATCATTAGGATAATTTTTTAATATTTTTTTAAATTCAAAAAAATCAATCCCTTCAATTGGTTCAATTTTGCCCTTAGGAACAATCTTCAAAGCTTTAGCTAAGATTTGTTTGAATTTTGGAAACATATCTGCGATATTAGTTATAACAACAACTTTTACATTTGTCTTTCCTGTTATTAGAGCTTTTCTAACGTTCTCTTCATAAAAAGAATCAAGAGTTAATAACACATTGGCTCCACTATCTTCTAGTTGATATACAATTTCATTAGGTTTCAAAAGAAAATTCATTCCAACGCTAGTACAGCCAGCATAAAAAGTTCCATATAATGCTATTAAATATTGTGGTGAGTTAGGAAGATGTATAGCTATTCTATCTCCTTTCTTAATTCCATTTTCTAAAAGGAAATTTGCGAAGCTATTAATATATTCCTCCATTTCTTTATAGGTAGCCGTTAAACCTTGAAATTCATAAAATAATTGTTCTGGAAATTCTGTTACTGCTTTTTTCATCATATCAACTAAGGAGATTACCTCATAGTCTATTTCAGGTTTAACATAATCATCATAGGATTTTAACCAAATTTTTTCCGAATAGGGACTACCTTTATTGTGTTTTTCTATCATCTCTTGATCATTTTATATAATGCTTTTCTAAAATGTGATGAATATCATTTATGATAATTTGATATTTAATATTAATCGTAATTAATGATAAATAAAAAAATAAAAAATTTTAAATTTAAAAATTTCAATTTTGTATTTCTCGTTTTTTCAACAATATCAATGCTACTGCTCCTAATATAGCTATTATAAAGTATAAATTATATCCAGGAATTTTTGCTTCTTTTTCTGATATCATACTATAATATAAGTAATGTTCACTCACTTCTACATCTATCCATGTGTCTATTTCTGAAAAGCACCAATAGTTAGTACCCTTAAAAGCAAGTGTACCATAGCCACCCACAGTTATACCTAAGTCTTGGTTATCTTCATAATGTTCAAGTTCACTCTTTGGGATTAACAATTCAAACATTCGATGGTCTTCAGGGCAATTTGGACTAGCTCCAAAACTCCAATTTATTTGATAATTATTAATAGTCGAGTAAGGGTAACTTACTGGTCCAGCATAATTAGTCCTATTCATTATAAAGTGAAAATTGAGAAAATTAATTTGAGTTTTAAACGGATCAGTATTGTTCCCGATTAAACTAAATTGAAGCTTATGATCTGCTGTTAAATTCCCAAGGCCATAATTAAATTGGTCTTGGATATAACCAATACCAGTATTAAATGGTATAACTTGGTTTGGGTCATCTAAAGCAGGTAATGTACCATCGCTATTCCAAAGGATCATTTTTTGTTCTAAAATGCTTGTATTTACTTTCGATTTCATGTAAATTGTAATGTCTGAAAGTGTATCACGTATTTCGGGGAAAAATGCCCAATTATTTATATCAATAGAAAAGTTAATCCAATAGATATGATCTAAGCCAATCTCTTCCGATGTAATATTAAAATCTTTAGTAAGTTCTCCTTGCCACATGTATCTTAAGTTTGTATAATTACCTTCAGTACTTCCATACCATGTACTAAATTCGCTATTATCATCTATATAATAATAATAAATACTCGTATCCTTCGAAATAAAGGTCCATTCTTGGTTTTTTTCTATGTTATAAATTAATGATTCAGTACCATCATTTAAGTAATTGTACCACTCTTTATAGCTGTCAAATTCTCTATTATAGGTATTAAGCCATACACCAAGCCATTCTCCAGTTCCATTAAATGATTGATCACCACATAGATCCAGAGCAAAATATGTATTATTTTCATCTTTACCTAAATAAAGATAATTATATCCATCAACATTTATATCACCATTATAATCAGGAGTATTGTCAATATCCAAATAAAATTTAATCTTATGAACAGCCTTAGACCACTCTTCATCAGTTATATTTCCATCAATGTTTATATATTCAATAGAGCACGAAGGTTTAGGCTTTGCTTTAACATCTTCACTTGGCACAGAGAAAAGGTAAAGGGATATAATACTAAATAATATTATACTTAAAAAGGCTAATTTAATATTAATTTTTGACATAATTTTTAATTTAAGTAAATAGTTATTTAGATATTATATCTTAGAATTGGTATTTTAATCTATCTTACAAATTTATAGAAAAAGAAAAAAAAAACAAAAAGAAAAAATAAAATAATTATTGAACTTCGATTTGCATATAATTTGATTTAAATCCCTTACCACAGTGTACACAATAGACAAACCCTTTGTTCTGCAATTGTTGAGCCATTGCTGCTGAAAATTCATTTCCGCATTCAGTACAGTATGTTGCTTCAGGGCTGACAATTTGAACAACTTTATGAGGTCGTGGTTGAGCTATCTGTTGAACTGGTTGCTGAATTACTTCAATTATTTGTTGTTCCTGTTTATTAGCATTTGGTTTCTCTTTTCCAGAAATTGCGTAATATAATGCTTCACAGAGCTTATAAAAGAGAAGTCCTATACCCTTTAAGAGATAATAAATCCCTTTAAGGAGGTAATATATTAAATAGGCAACTCCTTTTATTACATAATAAGCTATGACTACAGCAAGTGCTAAAACAGCAACAACACCTATTAATACTAAGATTTGACCATATAATGGTTGTACTACGAACCAATCTACAATCTCTTGCCAAGGGACTCCAAAAATATTAACATCATCCATTCTCTATCACTCAAATATTTTTATATTTTTACTTAATTAGAAAGTGTAAAAAATGAATTAAAAAAAATTTGTAGTCCAATTTTTACTATAATATAAATTATCGAATAACAAATTAAGATGATAAAAAAATAAAATAAAAAAAAAAAGAGTAATTTAATTTAGTTTTATTATTTGAATTTATAGAAAATACGGCGTATTGTAAGAATTATTAAAACAGCAACGCTAAGAATAGTAAAGAATAGGAAGTTATATCCAAATGGAATGGCTTCTGCTCCTGCATCTCCATCTTTCGCTTCTTTTATACGTTGAGCATAAATATCACCATATGGTTCATTTCTATAATCATACCATGCAATAATTGCGCCTTCCGCCCCATCACTGCAAATTTTGGGTTGTAGTTGAAGTTCAGTTGCTGTGCAGATTGCTGTACCATTAGAAATCCATTTGACTACTCCACTAGATTCAATCCCCTGAGCGTAAATATCACCATCTGGATCATTTCTCAAATCGGACCACGTAATAATCGCACCTCCAGCTCCATCACTACAAATTTGAGGACTATGTTGGTCATCATTTGTTGAACATATAGCGACTCCTAAACTAGGCCACTTCTTCACTCCATTAGAATCAACACTCTGAGCGTAAATGTCTATGCCCATAGACATTGAATCTCTATAATCTTCCCAAGCGATAATTGCACCTCCTGCTCCATCACTACATATTTGAGGACTTATTTGTGGACTTAACCATAATACAATAATTCCTTTACCATTAATGGTCCATTTTATTATTCCATTGGCGTCAATTTTCTGTGCATAGATATCATAATCCCATTCACTTCTATAATCATACCATGTGATAATTGCACCGCCACTACCATCACTGCAAATCTGTGGGTAAACTTGGAAAAGAGTTTCTGTACATATAGCTGTACCATTAGCTAACCATTTCATTGTTCCATTAGAATCAACCCTTTGAGCGTAAATATCACCATCTGGATCATTTCTATAATCATTCCATGTAATAATCGCACCTCCATCTCCATCACTACAGATTTGATACCCAAATTGGTAAACATTAGCAGTACATATAGGTACGCCATTATTTATCCATATCACATTTCCATCTGAATCAACTTTTTGTGCGTAAATATCAATGTCTGTTGCTGCTGAAGTTCTATAATCTGACCAGATAATAACCGCACCCCCAGCTTCGTCACTGCAGATTTCAGGATATTCTTGGTAGTGACTTTCTGTACATATTGGTATCCCATTATTTGTCCATCTAATATTTCCATCAGCATCAATTCTTTGAGCGTAAATATTCATACTTGTAGATCCGTAATCTCTATAATCTTGCCATGTAATGATCGCACCTCCAACTCCATCACTACAGATTTGAGGTTCAGATTGTTCTTCATCTTCTGTACAGATGGCTACTCCATCAATGGTCCATTTCAATAATCCTTTAGAATCAATTCTTTGAGCATAAATATCATAGCCTAATCCACTTCGATAGTCATACCATGTGATGATCGCACCTCCATCTCCATCACTACAGATTTGATGCCCAAATTGGAAATTATTTGCCGTACATATTGCGGTACCATTAGGTGTCCATGCTGTCTCTATAGATGATTGAGGTGTTTTCATTTGAGGTGTTGTATTTTGGTTCCAAGTTTCTTTGCTTAAAGTGTAATTATTAATTGGGGGAATAGTAATAATAAGAAAAAGAATTGATGTGATAAATAATTCTAAAATTAATATTCTCAAATTTCTTTTTTTCATTATTTTTCGCCTATTAATAAGAATTTAAAATTTAACAAAATTTTAAATTTCAAAATTAATATAGATATGATACTTTAAAAAATTTGTTTTTAAAGAAAGGTAAATTTTTATTTGATTATTTTGAAAAGTTTATGAAAAATTAATTAAACCAATTATTAATCATTTTTAACCTTAAAATTTCTATTAAATTCATACATCATTTTAAATGCCTTAATGGCATGCTTTATCCGTGTCATTATCGGAATTTTTACTTCTGATTTGGTTGAAAGTGCTGCTTCCTTTAGAAAGTCAAATGTCCATCGAGATCCAAAGCACACACAAATTAATGGTTTATTATACTCCTTAGAAAGTTGTTTCATGTGATCAAAAAATAGTGCTGGTGAAATATTGAACATTTCTAGTGGCCAACGAGGTACTGAAAATATGAACAGAACACTATGTACGTTTTTATCTTCAAAAACGGCTTTAAGTGAAGGTATTAAAGTCTGAAATATAGAGGGTCCCAAATCAATTGTAGCATTTATCGAAACCCAGTTTGGAATCACCTTTTTAATTTGGTTAATAGTATCTTTACTTAAATTTGCAAGAATTAATCCTTGTTTTTCAATCTCATCACAGGCTAAAGCTCCCAAACTTCCTGAACCTGTGATTATAGCGACATTTTTTCCTTTCGGTAGTGGTTGTGTGGCAAAAACTTGAGCAATATTGAACATTTCATAAAAATTGTTAACTCGAAAAACTGTTGGAAATTGTTTAAAAATTCCATCATATATTTGATCATTTCCAGCCAAAGAACCAGTATGACTTTTAACGGCATTTGAACCGATTCCACTTCTCCCATTTTTTAGAATTAATATTGGTTTTTCTGACTTTTTAAGAGTATTCATTAGAGCTTTACCTCGTTTTGTGCCTTCAAGATAAAGTGTTATGACTTTAGTTTCAGGGTCTTCATTTAGATATTCCAACATATCAATTTCATCGACATCAACTTTATTTCCAATCGTAATTGCTTTAGACAAACCAATTCCTTGATCAGTAGCCCAATCAATAAAGATGTTCCCTAATACTCCCGATTGTGCCACAATAGATACACTCCCTTTTATTGTTTGGTCAAAAGCCATATCAGCAGTCGTAAACTCATTATAGAAATTAGTAACTCCTATACAATTTGGTCCAATAATTCTAATTTGCGATTCTTTTGCTAATTTTGCTATTTCATTTTGAATATTGACATATTTTTCTATTCCTGTCTCAGCAAACCCCGCAGATTCTATAACTATTCCTTTTACTCCTTTTTCTACACAATCTTTTACAGATTCTAAAACATAATCATTTCCTATTAATATAATTGCTAGATCTATCTCATCAGGTATATCTTTTATACTCTTATAAGCTTTATGCCCGAGAATTTCATCTTTTTTTATATTAACTGGATATGTCTTGAATTTTGAGTTTAATAGATAATTTGTAGTTGCATAGCCAAATCTAAATTGATCTGAAGCTCCAATTATCGCTAATGTTTTAGGTTCAAAAAAAACGTTAAGTTCTTTCATATTAATGCTTGGTTGATGATATTAAATAAAAAAATGATATATAAGAACATTGTTCATTGAAATTAAAGATTAAGATTATTTAATCAGAATAAAATATTATATTCTAAAGAAATATGATTTATGTTTTTTTATGCTCAAGAAAGATTATGAAATTTTGTTAGTTTTGAGAATAAATTTTTAATTAAGAGATCTTATTAATTTTTAATATAAATGAAAATTTTACTTTTAAAGGCAAATTCATTATATTTATTTAATCTAACCAATTATAGAATAAATCCTTAAGATCCTTATATAATGTATTTAGGCGGATTAGTTAGAAAAGAATTTGGTAGAATCAGATCAAATAAAAGGACATTATTGTTGTTGTTTGTAATCCCTATTATATTAATTGTTGTATTTGGTCTAACTACTGGAGTAGGCATTACAAAATTGTTTACATCTGCTATTATAACTTGTGATGATATGCCAACATATGACGATTTTCCTAATAATTCCTCTAAATATGACGATACCTTCATATCGATAATGCAATATAATACTTCATCTTGGGATCTTTATAGATATTATAATGCAACCAATTCAGAAGAATATGATAATGCATACCATAATTGTTATAATTTCCTAAAAAATGGCGATATACACATAATTATAATTCTGCCAGCAAATTTTTCAGAATCAGTTGAAAATAAGATTAGCCCAGTTCTAATTTATTATATTGATGGATCTGATCTAGCAGCAATAACTGCAATTGAAGTTGCCATTCAAGAGCCTATTGCTTTATTTAGGGCAGAAACAGACATGATTGCCAATTTTACGATGATGGTGCCATATCTAGAATTTGATGTTCCATTTTGGGAATCAGCTATTTTAAATTATGCCATCCCAATAATTTTACCCATTATAATTCTTGGAACTACCATAAACTTAACCTCACTCTCAATTGTTGCTGAAGGTCCGCTTCCGCGAATGCTTGTGACTCCAACAGCTAAAAGAGAGATAATTCTGAGTAAATTAATTGCAAATTCGGTTATTATGATGCTCCAATCAACTGAGATTTTTATTATGATCTCTTTCTTTGGATTATACAGTCTAGGCTCATTATTTTATTTCTTTTTAGTACTATTAATGATTGGGTTTTGCGGTATTTGCATTGGGTTATTCATTTCAACTTTAAGCCCAACAGAGCAAAGTGCAAATCAAATGTACCTAATAATGTTTATTATGATAATTCTTTTTTCTGGAAGTGTCCTTCCTTTAAATGCTGATTTGCAAGGGGTACAAATTTTTATAAATTTACTCCCGTTATCAAATGCTGTTCCGTTGATAACCGATATAACATTAAAAGGATTATTTCCAAATTTAGAAAATCTTTTTTGGCTTAATCTAAGTTCTTTAATTTACATTATATTAGCTTATATCATCTACATGTTTAAGAAATTAGAGGTGTAATATGATGAGATTAAAGAAGAAATCTTTAAGATTAAATTTTGAAAAATTCAGTAATGAAATTACGAATTTAAAAATGAGTATTCTTAGAATCGTAAAACAAGTTAAAAAAGAATTTCGTCTTTTGTGGGCTGATAAATTCAATATAATGTTAGCAATAGTAATGCCTCCTTTAATAATAGTTATGTTAGGTTTTACAATGACCGATGATTCAAATCAAATGCAATCTATTCCCTGTATAGTAGTATCCTATGATTCTAATACATTTATTAATGAAAATGATCTTGTAGAATCAAAATTAGATCACTATGCAATCCCCTATTTAAATGCTGTGAATAAATCAGATTTACTTGATTTAGTTCGGTTTTATAATGCAACAGAAGAAATTTATGCTATGGAACAAGCAAGAAATGCTTTGATATCTGGATCCATTAAAGTTATTTTATCAATACCGGTTGCTTTTACTGAAATGTTAGAATGGGGCCTTCCAGGATTAATCGATTGTATTCTTGATGCTTCAAATATTCTATATATTCAACAGAGTTTAAATGCGGTTTATGATTCAATTAAAATATTTATAAACGATACTAATCTAACTCCTCAATTTGAGGTCCATGGATTTGAAGAATTTACTATTCCAGAGGGTTATAGCAGTTCATTCAATTCTAGTATAGTTATGGCTCTATCTTTTATGGTTTTTGGTATAGCATTTGTGTTATCTATTTTAGTAATCGTTCAAGAAAAACCAATCGCACGACTTTTACTTACTCCTCTAAAAAGATCGGAAATTCTAACTTCAAAATATATAGCATATATGCTTGTATTATTACTTCAAGTCACTTTATTAGTAATTACCAGTTTATCTATGGGCTTATATCTGGCCGGTAGCATATTAGATTTATTTATAGCATTGTTCATCATTGGATTTTCTGGATTAGCATTGGGTGTTTTTATTAGCTCACAGAGTAAGACAAAAACACAGGCTAATCAATTATTTCTCGCTGCATATCTTGTTATAATCTTATTAAGCGGTATATTCATTCCCATTGAAAATATGCCTTCTTTTTTACAATTTTTTGCATATGTTCTCCCTTTGTCTCATGGAGATCCTATGATTAGGGGAATTATTACAAAAGGTCAGCATGTATTTGGAATGCATTTCTTTTGGTTATTTATAATTAGTCTAATATTAATAATAATTTCTTTTGTAATCTTCAGAAGAAGAAAATATGAGGTGTAAAAAATAAATTCAATTAAATCAAAGAAAACAATGGTGAATGTCGAGAATTTAAATGTAAAATTTGGTGAAAACCATGTTATTCATGATGTTAACTTTATTGTAAATCAAGGAGAAATCATTGGATTATTCGGAATCTCAGGAGCAGGAAAGACAACGATAGTTAGAGTATTAACATGTCAAATCGAAAAAAAACATTGGACTGGTAATGTGAAGGTAACTGATTTATCTCCAGCAAAAAAAACTAATCATTCATTAATATTAACTAATATTGGTTATGTCCCTCAATTAGAATTACTAAATTTATATTTTGATTTAAGTCCAATTGATAATGTTGAAGTTTTTACTTCTACTTATGGCAAGAATAAAAAAGAAGCAATAAAGATTGCCAAAAGTTTATTTAAGATTCTTGATCTCCCCGAAGATACATGGAATAAGCGAGTTAAACACATGAGCGGAGGTGAAAAGAAACGTCTTTCAATGGCAATTGGACTAATTCATAGGCCAAGTGTTTTATTCCTTGATGAACCAACTACAGGTGTAGATGCAAGTAAACGATACGATATTCTAACTTACTTAAAAAAATTAAACCAAACATTGAATACTACTATGTTTATTATAACTCATGATCTTGAATCAGCATTGATATGTGATAAAGCTGCGATTTTAAGGGAAGGAAAATTATTAGAGTTTGATACACCTCAAAAGTTAATATCATCATTACCGAGTAAAGGATTAGTCGCAAGATTTACTGTTGAACATTTAAATGAAAAATTAATTGATTATATAAAAAAATTTTCAGCAATTAAGACATTATTAAGGGTTGGAAATGAAGAAATTGAAGTTCTAATGGATGATTTTGAGGAAAATCTACCAAAATTAATTCAATATATGATTGATAATAACATAAAAATTAATTCTATGAGTAAAGATTTTGCTTCTTTTAGGAGATATTTTCAAATTAGGATTCAAGAAGAGGAAGAAAAAGAAAAAAAGTTTAAAGACAGTGAAGGTGATTAAAAAATAATTAATTTAAGTCGTAAAAACAAGCGAAACTTGAAAAACATATTATTATTGAGCATTCTTGTTGGTCTTACTAGTATATCTTTAGTTCTAGTGAATATTCGTTATATTTCATACATAGATGATCAGGAGGTTCAATTCATTAAAGACAATGCTGTTTTTTTTACATGGACTCATCAAAATGAGTACGGTTTGTTTATCGAACCTAATTTAGATTCAAATTTCAGAGCAATCGATTCAATAAATTTTTCTTTTGCTAGTATATCTTCTTCCAATTTGATAAATCCAAATAACATTTCAAATATATACATAAAAGCGTATAAACCAAATATATTTTTTGATTACATATTTGAAAAACAAAACATAGATGGGTCATATTCGGATGTAGCCGGACTTGGTAATATGATTTCCACATATCACGCTATAAAAACCTTAGAGATTGCTAATATATCTTATTTAACTCGTAAAATACAACAGGGGAAGGCAGACAATATTATAAATTATTTAAATGTTTCATTGAAAGATAATGGAGAAGGATTCATGGCATTACCCTTTTTAAATGAATCTGATATAATTTCTACATCTTGTGCTATTGATATAGCAAATATGCTAAATGCTGATTTTATTATTGATAATGATAACATCTCTAAATTCATCAATTCAACTTGGCTTGCTGGTAGTTATAAATTAACAGATAGTATTTTAAGTATTGCAACAGCAGAAACAACATATTATGGAATCAAAGCATTTTTAGGTTTGAATATGACATATACAGTCATTGACCAAACAGCTATATGGGGATACTTTAATTCACTTTATAACATCATAGATGGAGGATTTGCAAGCATTTTAGGTGGATTTTCCGATGTCCAATCGACCTATTATTCCCTCTCCTCATTAATAACATTAGGACTACCAAAACCTACATTTTTTAACGAAACAAAGACTTTATATTATCTACTTAATTGTTCAAACTCAGACGGAGGTTTTGGTTTACGTCCAGAGGGTAATTATAATTCAGGCTTTAAATATGGATGGGCTGCAGTAAATGCAATCAATATTCTCAAACAAGAAAACTTAACGTATATTTCTGATATTAATGATGCAATTTTAAGATATTATGATTGGCTGCATTTTTTTCAAGGTAAAAATTCTTTATTCGGTCGCACTACAATTGAAGCCAATTATTTTGGAGTTTTAGCGCTTTATAATTATAATCCTAAAATTTTTTATGATTTAATTAATGAAGAAATCATTAATGAGGATATACTAAATAATATTATATTATTCGTTAACCAATGTTATAATCAATATAATAGAGGATTTGCATCCAGTCCTGGGGAAAATGCGACTCTTTTTGCAACTTATTGCGGATTGAATATCTATAAAATGCTTTATCCTTTTACTAATGAATGGCTTGATGCATCTAAAATTAGTAATATAAGAAGTTATTTAGTTAATCTCCAAAATCCTGATGGTGGTTTTAGTATAGGTGGAGATGTCGAAATAATTTTATCTATATTTGGACCATTGTATAAAATATTCCTTAATTTAATTAATCCAAATATATCAACCGTTGAAAGCACTTATTGGGCTTTAAACTCACTAAATATACTTGGTGAACTAAACGATGTCGATTATAATAATCTTACTCATTGGATGAGATCATGTCAAAATCCTGATGGTGGATTTTCGCTATATGTTGGATTTTACAGTGATGTTATTTCAACCTATTATGGACTTGAAATATTTACTGAATTGTTACATTCCGAACCAATGTCTAAAATATCCGCTATCGAATTTCTAAAAAATGCACAAACTCCTGATGGTTCTTTTTCAGTTCTGCCTGCCCTAGGAAGTTATTTATCTTTACCATCAACATTTTTAATCACTTATATTGGAGCAAAAGCTCTTTATGATTATAGGTTTCAACCAGAAAATATTAAAAATACTTTAAATTGGTTTATTCAATGCATTAGTTTAAATACTGGAGGAATTGGAGATAATCCTGGATTTGGAGGAGATTTAAGAAATATAGCTTATGGTATTATTATTGTGGATGAATTACAGTATGATCAGAGCTTTGATTCTAAACCCTGGAGTCAATTATTAACATATATTTTAATAGCAGAAATTGCTGGAATTGGTTTATTCATTTTGTTAAAATTATATCAAAGACTTTCAATACCGCAAAGGATAAAATTAACATTGGGAATTGGAGGAAAACTTAACACATCTTATTTGCAAAAGTTTCCAGTCATTAATTGTGAAAACTTAAGTATTTATGCAGGAGGAAAATTAATTGTTGATTCTGTTTCTATGAATGTAAAACATGGAAAAATATTAGGAATTCTAGGAGAGAGTGGTGCTGGTAAATCTACGTTCGTTAAAGGTTTACTTGGTATGAGAAAAATTACAGGATTTTGTCAAATTTATGGAATGGATATGAATAAAAGATCATCAAGAAGAATTAGACCTATATATGGTTATGTGCCACAAGATTTAGGAAAAATTTATCATAATTTTACAACTTTGGAGAATTTATTATATTTTGGAAATCGTTATGGTCTTTCAGAAAAAGAAATCATTAGTAGATCTAAGAGAATTTTGCGTAGCCTAGAAATAGAAGATAAGATGAATGAATTAGTCAAAAACCTTTCTGGTGGGGAAAAGAGACGTGTTAGCATTGCAATTGGGCTAATACATTCACCAACGTTTCTTATATTAGATGAACCTACATCAGGTTTAGACCCAGTAATTAGAGAGAACTTATGGTTAGTTTTAACCAAAATCAATGAGCAATTCAAAACTACATTAGTTGTGATTACTCACTATCCTGAAGAATCCCGATTTTGTAATCTTGTTGCAATATTTGGTAGAAAACGTGGAATGATAGATTTTGGACAACCAAAAAACCTTTTAGCTAATTTACCAGGAAAAGGTAGATCGATTGAAATTACTTTTAGGGAGTTAAAAGAGAATGTTATTGCTAGACTTGAACTGATTGAAGGTATAGAAAAAGTTTTAGAAAATAAAGCTAACATCAGTTTTTCAATATTCACTAATCTAAATATAGATAAACTGATTGAAAAAATTGAAGTAGAAATGGGTAAGGATTCAATTCAAGAATTAAAACAAATAGATTCTAAAATGGAACAATATTTTCGTTATAAAGCAATGGAGGTGCCTAAAGTTGAAGAACTCTAGAAATGTTGAATTAGAGCGTCTAAGATTAAAAATCTTAGAAGCAATTAGATATTCGAAGCGCTTTTGGATGACATATAGAGAAAATACGTTTGGAATTGCATCAATTCTAAATTTAATTTATAAAAAGTCCTTTATCGAAGTATTATTTTTTACAAACAAAGACGTTATGGAAAAAGGAGTCCCTTTATTAAAAATCTATACCCCAATAGAAGAAGAAATTGATTTTAATGAAATTATTGTAGAACCCAATTTTGATGAGGATGGTCTTGTCAGTCCTAGGAAAATTATTGAACGTATGAGGAAACTTATTAGAAAAGAATTTCAAAAGCGTTTAACATTATTAGATATAGAAGTGGAATTAATAGATAAAAAGTTCGAAAATTATCCAATCGAGAATAATCCTTACTTTAGAGAGATTAGAATTTTTTTCCCATATTTTATAATAAGGTTAAATGTAAATTTTGAAAAATACCCTCTCTTACCATCATTTTTCTTTTCGAAAACACTTTTAAAAATTATAAATGAGAGAGAATTTAATGACGAAAATATTATTAAAAACTGGAATGAAGAAAAACCCCCTCACATTTATCAACTAATCGAGAAAGTGTGTGAAATTGTTATAGACCGTCTAAAATTGGATCATTTAAAGGAAAATTCTCAACATTTAATTCTTAATGATGTATCTATTAAGAATGGAATAAAAAATGTCTCATTCAATATTCATAGAGGAAAATCAATAGGGATACTCTATGAGGAACAACAACTCTATGATAAAGATCATAAATATGATTTATTTTATTTATTTTGGGCTATTTCGGGAAATTATTCTGATTTTTCTGGGACAATTGAGATTTTTGGAAATCATATTCAACATTTAAATGAAACAGATTTAGAAAAAATAGTAATTCTACCCCAAGCGCATGAATCAAAAATAAAAAACATGAAAATTAAGAAAGCAATCAAATATGATATTAACCTTAATGAAATCCTTAAAAGTAGAAAAACTACATTGAACACAATATTGAAAGATGCTGGTTTTGTACCAAAGATTGATGAGATAATGGAGGAGATTTTTTTTGCTGCTTCAAAGAGAATTCTTCTTAAAAATATATATATTAAAAATGCTTTAGAAGTCACTGGATTATTACATAAAAAAAAAAAAAGAATTTCTAAATTAAATCAATTAGAATACCTCCTATTTTCGATTGCAAGGGCTTTACTGCAATTTCCTTCAATAATTATGTTCTTTATTCCTTTTGAAATATTAGACCGATTAGAATATGATAAATTTAATAATTACATGAAAAAAATTAAAGAAAAGTTTCATGTGATTTTAATCTTTTTTGCTCCCGAAGGAATAATATCCAATTGTGATCAAATCCTAACTATTAGTAATCTGGAATCTAAAATAGGGACATTCAGCAATTTAATTGAAGAATTACCTCAATCTGGTGAAATAATTATAATTGAATTAGATAATCCGGGTGAAGACTTAATAAAAAAATTATACGAATTTGATGAAATAGCTAAAATCATAGAAGAAAGAAGAAATGAGAGATTTAAAATATTTGTAAAAGATCAGCCTGATCAAATGATAATTCGATTAGTAGATTTATTTAGTCAAAATCTTTTCGGTTTTAAAAGATATAAAGCTTCTTTAGAAGATTATTCAGAATTTTATGAAATAACTTAAAAATATAATTAAGAATTGTAAAAAAAAGTTGTATTATATGATAAAAAGTATATATTTCTTGGATGAGAACGGATTTTTGTTGTATTCCAAAAATTTTATGAAAGAAAAATATGATCAAAATGTCTTAATAGGATTTTTTTCATCAATTGCTAACTTTAGTAGAGAAGCATTAGGAGGTATAGTCAAAAATGTTGATCTCGGAGAAAATAATAAACTTATTTTAGTACCTAATTCAGAAGAAAGAATTCTCGGAGCTACTGTTGTAAGTACTAACGACAATAACCATTTAGTGACATTAATTGTTAAAAATATAATGCAAGATTTCATTGATTCTTATTCACCTGATTATGATCTTGAAACAATTTACCCTGATGATATGGAAAGAATAATTAACAATAATTTAAGAAGGAAAATTATGCCTTCTCCAAGGATAAGATTATTATTGTCATGGATAATCGCAGGTTTTTTATGCTATTTTCTAATTCTCCTGAGCATAAACGTAACTTCTTTTATGTATAATTATTTTAATTTGAACCGATTCTTTACTCCAGAACAATTATTTACAAGATTTATGCCAATTTTAATATTATTGTCTACCATAAACATAAGTATTTTATTTATACTCCCTAATTTAATTCTAGGATTTTTGTCTCCAAATTGGAAAATTGCTACTTTGAACTGTTTAATATATCTGGTGATAACTATTACGCTATATTTCTATTCAACAGAACCTAATTTTGCTTATATTATTGTAGGACACTTACCATTAACTTTAATCTTCTCTCTGTTTTTCCTTTTTATTGGTATAAGATATTCATCAAAAATGTTTTTTAAACAATAATTTTTAAAATTTCTTTTTATGTAATGGCTAACTGGTTTGACAACTTTTTATTTTGTAATTCATAAGAATAAAGGAGGTTTAAATATAAGATTATAGATATGGTATTAATAGCAAGATTTTGTTCTAGAATGTGAGAATCCTAATGATTGTCCCGAAAATAACAAAAAAAGTTCAAGTAATATGTCCAATCTGTAAGTCTAGGGATATAGTTGGTATTCCAGAATTAAAAAGAAGTCTAAATTCTCAATTAACAACCATTTCAATCCATAAAGGATTAATCTGTCCACATCATTTCCAGGTTTTTATGGATAGAGATTTTCAAATCCGAGGGTATC
The DNA here is from genome assembly GCA_016839585.1 of Promethearchaeota archaeon. Classification (GTDB taxonomy): domain Archaea; phylum Asgardarchaeota; class Lokiarchaeia; order Sigyniarchaeales; family SOKP01; genus Loki-b32. The sequence goes on along the minus strand of JAEOTZ010000080.1, from coordinate 12,484 downwards.
AGAAGGTAGATCTTGAATTGGAACAAAAAAATGTTAAGAACTTAAGAAATGGAGTAAAAGCGTTTAATCCGGCTGAAGAGGATTATAAAGAATTGTTTGAAAATATTATCTTAGAGGGTAATTCTTTGGAATACTGCCCTTTAAATTATGATGGTACGGAGAAAAAAACCTCTAAAAAAGCTGAAATTGTCCCAAGAAAAAAAGAAATGAATTTAAAAGAAATTTATGAGGAATTTTGGGAATTTATCGATGAGGATAACGAAGAATTTCAAAAATTTATTATAAATGACAAAAGAAGGAAAAAATCTTCTATGGATTGTGAATATATTGAAAATTATAACTATTTAAATTTAGCATCAAAAAATTCAATAGAGAATTTCTAATTAATTTCTGCTTTTTCTCTTTATTTAAAATAATTTACAATAATGTAATATCGTAATTCGGAATTCTACAAAACTTCTATAAGAAAAAGTTATCTTTTACTTGAAAAAGATATAAGAAAATTTAAAATTTAGTAGTTAATTTTCCAAAATATTAAATTTTATTAATAAAAAAATCAAAAAATATGAAGAAAGATTAAAATGTCATATAAATTACCAGACGATAAAGATTTAGAAGCTATGGTTGGTATCGTTGGCAAGGAATATGCTACCAATAATAAAGCAATTACAGCATCTTATCTGGCAAAGTCTGTTATGGGTCTAGAAAGTCAAATCCCTGATATCGTTGTACGTCCAAAATATGTTGAAGAAATCCGTAAAATCTTAATATACTGCTCTGCAGAAAAAATTGCAGTAAGTCCAGTTTCAGCAGGGTTATCCGGTGGGTTTGCATGTCCAACAATTAAGCCTGCTGGAGTTCTTCTTGATTTGAGCAGAATGAATAGAATTATTGAAATTGACACAGAGAATCGGTATGCCGTTGTCGAACCTGGGGTTACAATTGGTGAACTTTGGGCTTATATGCATAAGAATACTCCAGATTGGGCGCCTCCTATTCCAGATGGTGCTCCACCAGCCTCAACTGTTATGGGCGACGCCATTGATAGAGGTTTTTCTCTCTATACTTCAAGCGTCGGACCACAAGGAGATAATTTTATGTGCGGAGAAATTGTATTTCCAAATGGTGACATTGTACGAACTGGCTCTTGGGCTCTTCCTTTTGCTAAACCCTTTTATAAATATGGGTTAGGGCCTGATATTTGGTCAACTATTATGGGTAGTCAAGGTGCTTTAGGAGTAGTTACAAAAGTCGCAGTTAAGATTTTTCCTCATCCACCCTATAAAACAGTTATTGTTATAGGAATGTCCAATCCTTATGATATGCAAGATTTAACGTTAGAAATTGGGAAACAAGAATTTGGAATTGCCCATAACACTGTTATGGTTCAAGGTGGAAATTATCCTTTAGTCATGGCTCGATGGCCTAAAGATAAAGTACCCCATGACTATGAATTCTTTAAGGAACTAGGAATTAGTAAGTGGTGGATGAATTGGGAGTGCTGGGCACAAACTCAAGAAGAGTTGGACTATGTTACTAATAGAATTAACAAAATGGCAGAAGATTTCAAGAAGAATAGAGCTAAAGATCCTGATGCTGTAAAACCTCAGGAACTTCATCCGAAACAAATTGCAAGCAGGTTAAAAAAACCTAATAAAATTGCTATACCTTATAGTTTCTGGGAAGCCGGATTTTTATTTATAACTTGGTACACACCATGGAATGAGTGTGCCCATTTTGCTGAAAATTATTGTGCAACAATGGAGAAATATGGATTCCCCCCGGTAATGTGGATCGCGAGTATCGAACGCTGCCGACAAGCAATTTGTATGCCAATCATCTGTTTTGATTCCACTAAACAATCAGATTATGAAAAGGTTCAAGATATGAATAGAGAAACAACGGAATATAACCTAAAACAAGGATGGTTAAATTATAGACCAGATCCATACATTCACGCTCCTCTTACATATAGTCAAGCTGGAATGTACTGGAAATATTTAAGAATGGTAAAGAAGATGTTTGATCCTAATATGATAATGCATCCAGGAAGACTTGCTCTTCCTTAAATAAAGGAGGTAAAAAAAAATGGCAAAAACAGGTATGGAAAGGCTTCAAGAATTAAAAAAAGAAATTTTTAAATGTATTCATTGTAAGGCATGTAAATTCGCTTATTCTGGTGAACCTGATAGAGAAGGAATAGGAGAGTATGCTGGAAAGCAAGGTACAGTACTTTATGAAGGAATGGTCGATGCTTGCCCCGCTGGTATAGAGTATGGTTGGGAAGCATTTTGGAATGCAGGCAAGATTTGGATTGCTAGGTCAATTCTAACTGGGGATTTAGAATTTACTGAAGAAGTCAGGGATGTAATTATGCCATGCATAACATGTGGTCAATGTTCAGCCCAATGTGATAATAAGATTCCAACAGTTGATATTATAGAATCTTTACGGGCTGCGTGTATAGAATCAGGAGTGCCTATGATCGAAAAACATGAATTGGTTGACAGATTGGTTAAAGAATTGAACAATCCATATGGAGGTAAAGCAGAAGAACGATTTAAATGGGCAAAAGATGCTGGTTTAGGAAAATATGTAGATAATAAAGATGCAAAAATTGCATATTATGTAGGATGTACTGCAAGTTATCGACAAATAGAGGTTGCTATTACAACTGCAAAACTATTTGAACTATTAGGAATGAATTTCACTATAATCGGAGATGAAGTCTGCTGTGGAAGTCCTTTCTTTAGGATTGGAGCTGTTGATACTGCACAAGAATTAATGAATAAAAATTTAGAAGCTTTTAAGAATGTAAAAATGTTATATTTCAGTTGTGCGGGTTGTTATAGAACTTTTACCATTGATTATCCAAAATGGATGCCTGAAGGGGAAGAACTTCCTTTTAAAACACAGCACGCCTTTGAACTGGTGGCGAGATTAATTCAACAAGAGAAAATCAAATTCAAACCAAACAAAGAATTAAAGGGAAAAGTTGTCACTTATCATGATCCCTGCCATACAGGAAGGCATTTCGCTGTAGATATGGAACAAGATATGATCAGAGAATCAAAGAATCTATTAATTGATTCACGAAAGATTAAGGAAAAAATCGAAGAATGGTATGAAGTTCCACGTATAATTCTTAGAAAACTTGCAGAGGATGTCGGTATTGTCTTTAAAGAGATGTATCGTATTAAACTTGATAGTATGTGTTGTGGTGCTGGTGGAGGTGTGAGGGCTGGATATCCCGAATTTTCGCTCAGAACCGCCAGTTTGCGATGTGATGAAGCGAATGCTGTTGGTGCAGACATCTTGACAACCGAATGCCCCTTTTGCTGGAGGAATTTATCTGATGCCAATGATATGTACAATCACGGCATGAAGGTTATGGGAATACTTCAGATGATAACTGAATATAATCTTTTAGACATGGCAGAAAAACCTAAAGAAGATGATTTCTTAACGCCATCTATTAGGGATATTGAGTGAAGAGGAACTGAAAGTATGAGCGAATAGCTCATTTAAACCTATTTCTTTTTTAATATTTTTTTTCATTTAAGACTATATTAATCGATTCACATTTCATTTTATTGAAATATTGCAAAAATAGTTTTAATGGAGAAGATAAATTTAAAAATTCGATGAAACAATAGTTTTATTAAAGAATATATTTTTCAATGTAGTGAAATCTTATGACTAAGAGAAAATTAGTTCCGACTATCGTAGTGGTTATTACCATAGTATTGATTGTGGGTTTAGTTACATTATTAATTCCTCTCGAAGAAAAACCGACTGAAAAAGGAACAAGAAAAGCGATAATAGTTTGCAGTGCGAATGATTTTTATGGGAGTGAAGAAGAACCCGAATGGGATGTAAGTCTAGATTCTACTCATGAAATTCCCCCTGGAACATGGAATTTCACGGGAATCTTTAGTGATCCGGATTGGATAGAATTTGGAGATAAAACTAATGGATCTTTAGTTATTCGTCCTGAAGCACCTGGTCTTAATGTTTCTGCGAGTTATACGTTCAATTGGAATTCCTTTTATAATTTAACTGAATATGCGTTTTATAACATGTCGACACAGATATATCTCAACAGTTCCGCACCAATTACTGGTAATGGGATTCGAATTGGCTTACAATGGCTAGATTCAGCCGATCAGGTAGTGAGAACAGATTGGTCAAACTGGTCAGCTGATGTTAATCCTATAATGAATGAATGGATTCCAATTAATGCACTGGGAGTTTGTAATAATGAATCTGGTAATGAAATTGTAAAATTAAAATTGATCCTATATACTGAAGGTATTTTCGCGCCAGGCCCTGATAATGAACTATATTATGATGATGTAATTATTGATAGATGGATTCAAGTTAATTTAACAGATCCAACAGATCCAGATCCACCCCCACCCCCACCTGGTATTAACTCGGATGGTTTTCCTGCTCAAGCCCTTCAAGCATATTGGGTATTAAAGAATCATGGCTATTTTGATGATGATATCTTTTTAATGCTTTATTACAAAGACGATGCTGATGGTGTTATTGATATAGATTTTTTTGATATATATCCAAATGATTTAATCCATGGTACAGAACCAGCGGTTATTGATGTAGCACATGAAAATGTAACTGCCGCAAGGTTCAAACAAGAGTTAAATTTTAGTTATTCAGGATCATTTGCTTCTGGGATCAAGCCAAAAGATCAACTGATAATTTACATGGTGGATCATGGTTCAAATGCTAGATTAGGTGATGGAAATGCAACCTTTCATTTTGAAGCAGATAATAGTTTTATAGATGAATTTGAATTCTATGATTTAGTAAAAGAAATAGATTGCGTGAGAATGTTAATTTGTGTTGATTGTTGCTTTAGTGGTAACTTCTTAAATGAAAATAAGAATATTGGAAGCAGTTGGTATGATTTGCCTAATTGTATATTTGTCAGTGCTTCATCTGACCGATTAGCGTGGTATTGGATAAACAACAAAAATCCAGATGGTTTTGCCGGTTCATGGTTTTTTCATCCATTCTGGGATCAATTAGATCAAAATAAAACTATAGGGGCAGCTTATAATTTTGCTATTAATTGGATTCCAACAAGAAACCCACCTTTACATGTACAAGTTATCCAAAATCCTTTGATACAAGATAATTTAGGTATAAAAGACACATGGAATTTTACCAGCAATCCTAGTTTATAAATAATTTTTTTCTTTTTTTGTTCTCATCTTTCTTAAATAAAATTTGAAGATATCCTTATCTTTTTCAATTTTAAGAAAGAACTTTCTTCAATTACTCAAAATTTATATTAAAATTAGAATTATTTCTAAATTAAATATTTCAATCAAGTTTCTGTGACAAGGGTGCAAAAAAGGAACAATAAAGTCAAATTTCCACTTATTATGGTATGTTTGATATTTTCTACAGTAACAATTATAGCACTAAACCTGAATATGGATTTTATTTTGAACAATAACATTGAAAATAGAGAGTTATATCAGGATGAGTTCTCAATATATCTCAATCAGCCTGATTTAACTGGTCCAAATATCACTTTTATTCAACCTAATTTAAATTATACTAAAATAGAAACGAAATCTTATGAGGTAATTGTAAATATAACAGATGAAAATCCTCCTTCATATGGAAATGTTCGAGTCCAAATTTCGAATTTGACAAATTTATTAATAAATGCTTCAATGACCTCATCTGGAGGTGATATATGGACTTATAACTGGGAGAATTTAAGTACTTATGTAAATAGGATTTTTTACATTATACGGGTTTGGGCAAAAGATTCTTCGCCAAATGGAACTTCAAGTTTATCCGAAGCTTGGTATGTTTATTTAGATCTCCCTAGAAGAATAAATCTATTTGTATTAAGGAATATATTATATATTATTACAGTTTCACTCATTTTTGCAGCAGTTTGTCTCTATATTAACAAAAAAACTAGGTAAAAAATTATCTAGCAAACAAAAATAGGGATTAGAAGGGTTTTTTGAAATGAATAAGTTGTATCCCATCTCTTTTTAACTTTAACAAGTTATTAATATTTAGTGATATTTTACACAAGAGGTTAAGTTTTATGTCTTTTTAGTGGATTGAAAAATCAAATATAAAAATATTCCCAAAAAAATAAATGTTCATATTATTATATTTGATCCTAAAAGAAAAATATTAATATTTTAAAATTATTATTTTAGGGGTTTTATTTATATTTGACAGTAATTGAACAAAAAACAGCTTATCCGTATATTACGGAATTTAAAAAGGAACCATTTAAATCATTTGTGCTCAAAAAAGGAAGAGAAATAGGGACTTATTATCTTAGTGGTTATGATAAAGTTGTAGAATTCTATCAAAATTTTAATAAAACTTTACTTGCTAATGAGGCTTTAAACATTAAAATGATTTATTGGTTCCTGTTATTAAGGAAATATCTTAAAAAAGATAAGTATGAATTTAGAAATGAAATATTTGAATATATTAAAAAATGTGAAATTCATAAAAATAATCAAATAGGTTTTAAATTTAAACCTGATTCCCCAAATATACCTGATATTTGGTCCACTTATTTTGCTCTTTCCAGTTTGAAACTCTTAGGACTTTTTGATGAATACTTTGCCATATCAGATCAAGACCAATTTAGAGAAGAAATTATAAATTTTATTTTAACTCACAGGAAAGGAAATGGATTTTTACATTGTCTGGAAAAAAGTTGTGAAATTGATAAAAAGCCTTTAGCAGTAAAGACATTATATTACGTAATAGAAATATTTACTATTCTAGGAATTGATATCCGTCTAAAAAAGGATAAATTTCGTTCATATATTAGTGACAGAAAAAGAAATCCCTCTCTAATTTTTAAGTTATTATGTTTGAAATTTTTAGATCTAAATTCTGAAGTTAGTGAAAAGGATATTCAATACTTCCACCAATTTCAAAGAGAAAATGGTGGATTTAGTTTTAAACAAATTGGAGAAATTGATACTACCTTTTGGATAGTATATGGCCTTGAGAATTTTTCATGGTTATTAGATTATAATCCTGCTGGTATATTTTCTTTTATTAATATTAAAATTGTTGAAATATTAAACAATCAGGCAGGTTGGAATTTAAATAAATTAATTGATATTTCAAAATTAATCATTCTTTTGTCATTGATATGGAAAAAATTTATCAATGAAATTGAAAGGTTATTATATAGACAATTAGAAAAAGAGAAATATGTTGATTTAAATCAAATAAAAAGTACGTTTGGTTTATCAAATGTGATTGAAGAAATAATCTCATATATAAATCTGAGCTATAATTTTAATTTAAAGATCTTAAATAATAAGATTGAATTTAAAAATTTTACACGCAACCTAAGTCAAGGGAAAAGGGTTATTGCTCAAGAGATATATAATCAACTTTCAAATAAGAGTATAATATCCCTCAAAAAAATATTTAAGGATTGTAAATCTAAATATCCATTTAAATCCTTAAAATTAAAAGATGATATTATTCCCCTAGTAGATCAATTGATTCAACGTAATTTTTTTAAGGGTAAATTAGTGAAGAAGAGGTTTTATTTGGATTTCTTTCTTGAAAGAATAATAATTTGTGATACAGAGATAAATTTAGAGCAGATATTAAATGAGAAAGAGAAATTGAAGGATATAAAGAACGATATTTATAATATGACTTTAAAATTAAAAAATATTACTTCACAAATAAAGGATGAAATTGAATCCTATCTAATCTTAGATGAGATTAATTATGCAAAAGAAAGGTTAAAATTTATTGTAAGAAATGCATTAATGGATGCTGATTTTCTTAATGAAAATATCGAAAATTCATTTAATGAGGAATTATATTATCTCAACATTCAGACATTGCTAAAATCTGATATTGCTCAATGGAATAAAGTTTATTCTGTAATACAAAAAAGTTTAAGCGAAATTGATTCATATTTAAAAGAGAAAATTTTCGAAAAAGAAAATCTAAGAGATATAAGTAACCTACTAGAAAAATTAGAAGAAAAAATTGGGAGTATTACTGAGGAAATTACAAAAAAACTTGATGATTTTAGAAATTTGTTTAGGGAAACTTTTGAACAAGGTTATAGTAATGAAAAATTCGATTTTATTGTTCAGGAATTTGATAAAATTTCAAAAAGTGTCAGTAAATATGATAATATAATTTACAATGTCTCTCAACAAGTTACTACAAAAGAAAAAAGTGTTCTAAATAAACATAAAAAAGTTATTGGTGATTGGTTAAGTTTTAAAGAAAATTTTGAATCTATTTTTAGCTATTATACCTCTGGTTTTCAATTCTTTATTACTAATATGAGAAAGGTTGATGATATTAAAGAAAGAGTTAAAATTGAGATATTGGAAATAAGTGAAAAAACTAAGAATATTACTGATAACAATCTATTTCAAGAAGCATTTAATGTTATTAAACAAGAATCTGATGTACTTTTAGATAAAAAAACAAAAGAAATTAAAGAAATCCAATCAAGAGTCAAAAAAGATATTAAAACCAAACAAAAACTTTATCTTCTATATGGTTATTTATTGGAAGCACTAGATAATTTGGAAGAGAATATCATTGAATTAATAGCAGAAAGGGTCCAATCATTAAAGAATAAAGTGGTTATTGAGAGGAATCATACTCAGATTGAAGATTTTGATAATTTTGTATCACAAGAAGTTGGTAAATTTAAAACAGAATTGAACAACTATAAAAACCAATTAGATCAAATGAAAATTCTCAAAATCAATAACGTTCTTAAAGGTTTTGATGATTTTATAGCCATATTTGAAGCTGCTAATAATATTTATTTAAAGAAATTAATTAAATGTAAAAAAAATATTGATGATTTCGAAGAAAAATCGAAAGTAACCATAATACAATGGGAAAAATTTAAAGAATTTCTAAGTAATGAGATACCAGCCTTAAAAGATAAATATATAAATGATATTATTTCAAAAAGAATCAACTTATTTGCTTATGAGAAAAAATCAAATTATGTTAAGTTAAGCGATTTAAAAAATGATTTAAACCTAAGCTGTAAAGTATTAATAAATAGAATTAAAGATATGATTGATATCTCTAAAATAAATGCAGAACTTAATGAAGATGATAAATATCTACTTGTTCATACAAACAATTATTATTTGAATAAAGAACTTAGAAACTATATTGACAATCAATTATTAAAATTAAACCGAGAAAGAATAGGAAAAATTTTGGCACTTTACGATTCGAGTATAAGGAAAAGAACTTTAAATGTAAATATGCTTGAACTTCAAAATCGAATTAATGACTTGAAAATTTTTGAAAATGTTATCCCAAACCAATTCTATAATAAAGTAAATGAGCTTCAAATTAATCAAGAAAGAGAAGAATTTGTTGAAACAAAGGGTTATTTCGAATCTGTTATAGAAAATGATAAATTAGCAATTAGAAAAATAAAGGCTGGTCTAGCTCTCTTTAATGAAATGATTAGTGTCATCGATAAACAATATAACAATTTAAAAATTGAATTTATGCAACATTTTACAACTATACTCAAAAAAACCGAACAAATTCATTCTCATGAAGAGATCCAAGAAGATTTTGAATCTAAAAAGAAAATAATTGAAGAAAAGTTAAACCAAACTCAACATAAAATTGAAGCAAAATTAAAAAATCTTTGGAATAAAACTGAGGATTCAAATAAATTAGTTCCTGAAATTAGGGAATTATTTGTTAAGAAAAAAAACAATTTGTTAAATGAATATGAGGAGAAAATTAAAGAGGTCAATGATCAGATAACCATGATGAAACACGAATCATTCCGAGAAAAATTAATGAGCTTTATTAATGATTACAAAATTTATTTAAGCCAATTACTCGGTAATTTAGAAAGAAAAGTTGAAGACAATATTGAAATTAAAGAATTTAAAAGAATAAATTTAATAGTTCAAAAGAGAGCAAAGAATATTGAAATGGAGATTAAAGAAATCAATAAAAATGTTAATAATAAGATAAGAGAATTTAATAGGCAATCAAAGAATTTCGGTCAGATATCAAAATACATTTTGGAAGATTATAATAAATTTATTAATGAATATAACGAAATCCTAAGTGAAAAAGTTAAATCATTAGAACGATTAGTACTGAAATCTTATATTGATATGACAATTAAGGCAGTAACAAATGAATATTTGACTATTGGGTTTCTAAATCATGAATTAAAAATAAAAAAGCAAAACATACAAGATCACTTATTAAATCTTATTAGTGAAGGAGATTTAAATGGTAAATATGACCCTAGGTTCGGGATATATTATGAAAATCCTGATATATTAGATGAATTAGATGAAACTGAACTCGAAGTAATTAAAAGCACAAATTTCAAAATAAACATGGTTTTACGTCATATAACTAATTTTGCTAGGCAATATGGACCCATCATAGCTTTAGTTACTTCAATTGTAACCATTTCATACTATTTATTCATGTTCAGTGGAGGTAACCCTACTGTAATTGCAGTACCTGCGATAATTACAGGTGCTCTTTTATTATATTACTTTCTGAAAAAGGAAAAAAATGAAAAAATTAAGTGACTATTTCATTTCATTCAAAATCCATAACAAAATGTACAAAATCATTTTGCTTTTTTAAGTATCCTAGATAACAAGCTTGATTAAAATGAATATGAAATTTCTTATTTTCAATATCTTCATTTCGAGCGAGTTCTTCAAACTTTTTAAGATTTATTTTTCCACTTTTACTGTAAGTTTTAGCTAAATTAATCAAACATTTTACATTCTTATTTAAATAAGCTTTATGCTCTTTCTGCATTTTGGGGGTCTTCCTTTTTATTTTTAAAACTTTATTTTTTAAATTAATATCATCCATTTTTATTAAATCAGAAAAAAAGGTTATACCACTGTCTTTGAATGATTTATACTCTGCACTTCTATAATATTTGTCTAATTGAGAAATGATATCTTCTATTGAACGGTTCGCTAAAAGTTCTATTTCTCTTTCTTTCCTTTCTCTAAAATTATAGATTAAATCCATTTCTGAAAATTCTTTTTTAGGAGAAAGGAATGTAATTTTCTTTCTTTTTAAATTCTTCTGTAATTTTAATTGTTTTTTATTTAATAATACTGAATTCATTGATTTTTCTTTTCTTCGGGCAACAATATGGAAAGGAATATCAATAGTTCCTTCAGTTAACAGAATATAACATCTACCAGGACTAGTTCTTCCTGTTCTACCGCGCCTTTGAATTAATCTGATTTCTGAAGGAACAGATTCATAAAAAATTATAGCATCAACATTTGGAATATCCAGACCTTCTTCAGCTACGCTTGTTGCGATTAATACATTGATTTCATTATTTCGAAATTTTTCAAGTATTTCTATTTGGATTCTTTGTGAATATCCCATATCATCTTGTTTAGTTGTCTGTCCAATGAATTTCTCTATAGTAAGTTCATTCCTGAATTCATTTTTTAACTTTTTCTTCAAATATTCCGCTAATTCTCTATATTGTGTGAAAAGAATGATTTTTCTATTTTGAAATTCTTCAATTTCTTCTTTAATAATTTCAATTGCTTTATTTATCTTTGGATGAGATAATTTAGATAAACCTTCTTTTTCAATAATAGAATTTGTAAGTTTAAATTGTTCAGAATTAACAATTCTTTTAGCAGATAATACATCTCGTTCTACTTTAGATATTATTTTATCTAAAAATGATTTAAAAAGAGAAATTTCTTGAGTTTCTAATAAATCTTTCGCATGAAGTATAGAAATACAGGTTGAACAATAGGAGAAAATTGAATGGATATCATAATGGTTTTCTTTAACAATATCAATAAGTTTAGGATCTTGAAAAAATAAATGATTTAGAAATTCCTCATCAAATATTTCTGATTCAACACAATCTAGATATTTCAAGGATAAAGTTAAATCATGAGAAATTCTTAAAAAATCTAATTTTGAATAATATCTTTTATTTGGATTTATTAGTTGTCTCTCTATGAAGAATCTTAAAAAATTTTTAAATAAATTATCCCAAATTTGGCTTATTTCAAGAATTTCTAGTGGTAAATCTACCAAATTAATATATGTGTCAATGTCATGAATATAATCTTTAACATCCTTGTCCTCATAATTTTTAAACACAATATTTTCAATACACAAATTATCACAAATTTCTTGGATATGTTCAAAATCCTTTCCTGGAGAGGCTGTTAATCCTAAAATTAAAGGATCATTACAAGTGTTAATATATTCTTTTGATATAAAATTGTATGAGTAATTTCCTTTTGTTTTATGTGCTTCATCAAAAATTACTAGTGAAACTTGAGTGAGATCATATCTTCCCCTTATTAAATCATTTTTAATTACTTGAGGAGTAGAAACAATTATTCTAGAATTGTTAAATAATAAAGTTCGTTTCTCTGGAGGTATTTTTCCGGTA
>JAEOTZ010000079.1 GCA_016839585.1 Promethearchaeota archaeon | reverse complement strand
TTTTAGCTAGTTAAAATTATAAATCCGATTTACTGTATTTGCAGAGAATAAAACTTCTTATTTGAAGTTAAAATCGGAATATGCTTCGCATAAAACTCAATGTGCGATTTGAAAATCTAGGATTCAGTTAAATTCAAAACATATATTTATAATCCAATATGATAATAATGGCTTCTTTTTAGCTTTTTCTATAATTTTTTTATTTTCAAAAGAAAAAATTAAAAAAGAAAAGATAGTCATTATAATACCCTTGTTTATTTGCACTAATCAAACCAGATTAAATTCGGTTATTTTACGAACTCGTACTCCTTATACTCTTTTTAAGTATATTAATATAAATTTAGTTGAGAATATTGAAATTCAAATCATAAAAATTGATTTTAATTGTTAGGAAAGAGCACTTGCATTCATATCAAATTTGATAACCGTTTCGCGAAGAATTATATTATACAGAGACATATGGTAATATTATTTATGTAATACTCCAGAGTTTTTTTATTAATTAGAAATGAAAAATTAATTATTAAATTAAGGTACTTATCATAGTTTTGAAGAAGCCGTTCTTAATTATAAACTAGAATTAAATTAATTTAGATGTGTTTCTTATATTTATATAATAATTATGACTCAAGTGAAATTGGATAAAGCTTTAGCAGAGGATTTAATTACCTCTAAATTAAGAATTCTAAAACAATATATCGATGAGATATTAGCACGCTATAATGAATCTTCCTCTAAGGAATTCTTAGAAAAAGCACGTAAGGGGATTTATAAAAATGCAGAAGATGATGCCGTGGAATTGCGCCAATTACTGTTAGATTATACAAAATTACAAGAGATATTAAATAATCTATAAAGCATTTCGTTGATTTATAAATATGAATTCTAGAAGGAATCTTGAATTAGCTCGAAAGATTATTATAACCAATTATAATGAGTATATAAGAGATTTAATCCTTGAAAAAGACCGCCCAGTCTTAAAAATAGTATTTCATAGAGAAATTTATCTTTATTTACGTTTTAATGATTATGGAGAATATTCTTACAATACTATCTTTTCTCCTAATCCTGATGATCAAATGCGATTTGATAATTATGATGATATATGGGATGTAAAAACACGTCCTCATCATTTTCATATTCGAGGAATGAAAAAAGTTATAGAATCCCCTATGAAAGGAGAACCAGAGCACGATATTCCTTTCCTTATAAAATTTGTATTAGAACATATTAATAAATAGTATTATTTGATTTAATGTTCGGTTATTTCATGATTTCATACACTTAATACTCTTATTAGATGAACCAACTAAAATTTGATTGTAAATTTGGCAATTCGAATTAATAAAATTTGATTTTTATAGTTAGAATAATATACTAATATTAAATTTAAATTCGATAACCGTTTCACTAATTATTTTTTAATTTATGAAGCTGAGGAAGAAATTGATGATGAGGAGTAATAATTTTTCAATTTTTTTTTATTTTTTTTGTAAATTTAAATTTGAAATAATACTAATTTTAAAATTGCATAAACGCCATAAAATCCGATTAATAGACTTCCTTCCCATCTTTTAAGTGTTTTCTCACTCCATAAGAAATAAATAACTAAAAATAAAGCCAAGAATAGAACAGGAATATCAAAAACCAGAATTATCAAGGGAACATTAAAATTAATTAATATTGCTCCTGATCCTGTGGCTAATAAAATATCGCATATATTGGAACCTAATATATCGCCTACCGCGAGTCCAAATGATCCTCTCCTAATAGCGGTTAAGTCAGCAATAAGTTCCGGTAAACTTGTGCCAAATCCAACAATTAATATTCCAATTACATTTTCAGGAATATAAAATTCTTTTGATAAATCATGCGCTGAAAGTAATGTGGTCTCTGCTGCGATTACTAATATAATGAGCCCAAAAAGAAGAAACCCTATATCTCTGGGTGTTGATGATTTTTTACGAGGGCTTTTAACTGGTTCAAAACTTACAGCATCTAAACGTTCTTTTTCAATATAATTGGATTCTAGTTTAATTTTTTGTAAACGTCTCTCACTCCAAATTACAAAAAATAGATAAATAAAATATATTATTATCATTAAGAGTGCTTCAAATTGAGTAAGAATTCCATCCAAGGAGAAATAAAGAAAAATTAATACAGAAATAAAGAGCATAGGTCCTTCTCTCCTCAATTCCCATTTACTAACGAAAATCGGTTGGCTTACTGCTAAAATTCCTATAATTAAAGTGATTTGAGTCAAAAAAGAACCAACTTTATTTCCTATAACTATTCCATCAATGTTAGGATCAATACCCACAATCTTATCAATACCACCCATTATACTTATAGCAATTTCAGGTAAGCTAGTCCCAATCGATAAAATTGTTAGCCCTACCATTATATGACTAATATTTAAGCGATCTGCAATATTTTCAAGGCTAATTATCACAAATTTAGCGCCAAAATACAATCCAAAAAATCCTAATATTAGAAAAAGAATTGAAAATAAAATCATACCTTGTTATTAAAAAAAGAATTGTATATAAACTTTAATTCATGTTGAAAGGGCATTTCCATAAAAAGAATTACAAAGATGTATAAAAATATTGATTATATAAGTAAAAATTTTGTTTGATTAATGCGGTTATTTCACGAATCCCTATCAAGAAGCTATTATAATGATTTATATTCTAATTTATAATTAACTATTTGAACGTTTGAGAATTAAAAATTCGATAATTTTAGGAAACAAGTGCTATATTTATCAATTAAAATTTGTAACCGTTTCGCGAAGATTTATATTATAGAGATATATATAGAGGTATTATCCATATAATATATCAGGTGAAGTATATACTTTAAAAATAAAGAATCTCAATTTCTACTTGAATATATATTCTTTTAGCAAATTTTGGATTAAATTTGGAGAATATTTCGAAAATAAGCGAGAATTTATACGATTGGATAAAGAAACGATATACTATTATAAAAAAAAAATAAAAGAAAAATTCAATAATATAATTATAAGTTACCCAATAATAACTAAAAGAAGTGTTATTGACTAATGGATAAAGAACAAATAGGCATGTGTGGAGCATATTGTGGGATATGCGAATGGAAAGAGAAAACTAACTGCTTGGGATGCCAAATATGTAAAGGAAAGATGTTCTATGGAGAATGCGGGGTAGCAAAATGCTGTTATGATAAAGGATATCTTCATTGTGGTTTTTGCCCAGATCTACCTTGTACGGAGCTTCAACAAGCATTCGATCATCCTGAACATGGTGATCATGGTGAAAGATTGGCTAATCTGAAGAACTGGGCTAAGGGGGATGAAACTATTCTAAGATTGAGGACATTTCCTAAGAAAGTATA
>JAEOTZ010000078.1 GCA_016839585.1 Promethearchaeota archaeon | reverse complement strand
ACGTTTTCTACTGCATTAATATATTGATTACTTCCTTTAATTAACTCACTAATCTTATTGCTTGTAATTCCTAAAGCATTTGTTAAATTATCCATAAATTTCTTAAACATTTTTAAACACCTTTTTTATGATTCGAGATCTAAATTATATAGGAGTTTATAACATTTTTGTTTATAAAAAATCAACTAAAACTCGTTATTCAGAAAATTCAAATCTTTCAATTTTCTTGGGAAAAAATTAATTATGATATATTTATTTTTAAAATCCTTCAGCATCTAATCTTTCATTACACATTTTATCGCATCTTTCTATATAAAGATTGCTCCTGTCGACATATAAAAACTCTACTTTTTCATATTTCTCACAAAACCGTTATACTTCGCTACACAGCTTCAACAGGTTTTTCAGAGGTTTATGAACAAGATTGAATTTAAATTGCGTAATCTTTATAAATCAAATTGATATAATTATCTATAGATGAGATCCTTTTTAACAAAATTAAAGAGTGATGGTAATGAAAAGATCTAAATTTTTAGTTATGTTCATGATAATTATTTCCTTATTAATGGGAATATATTCAAATTTTTCAAGATTTAATGAGAATAATGGAGTCATATTAGACAATGATAAATTAAAATCCTCACAAGATTCAACTCTCATTTTTGGAGTAATGATTGGGCTTCATGACCTCGATCCACATTATGCGTGGGATCCAAATTCTTTCAATGTTATTGAGCAAGTTTGTGAAGGGTTATTTACTTACAATTATTCAGATGTGTCAAATGAGATAATACCCAGGCTTGCATTGGACTATGGAACCTGGTCTATAGATGGGTTAAACTATACGGTCTCTATTAAAAATAATATTACTTTTCACGATGGAACCGCTTTAACTGCTTCGACAATTAAATGGAATTTTGAACGGTTATTTTACCTGATGAATGTTACTGGTACACTTCCGTCTGAATTGTATGCATCTCCACTCAAAATGGTTTATTCCTGGCCAGATGATACACTTATTATCAACAGAACTGAAGAGATAGATCCTTTTACCATAAGATTTGTGCTAAATCGCCCTTATGGTGCTCTTGAAGCTTTATTAAGTTTTAGTGGATCTTATATTTTATCCCCATCATCGACAGATCCAATAAATCAAATTAATCCAGATACTGGTGACTTGGTTGGGACTGGTCCCTTTATGTTTGAAAGTAATACTCCGGGTATAGAAACACGACTTCAAGGTAATAATAACTATTGGAGAGCCCCACCTGAGATTGATTTATTAATCTATGCTATAATTCCTGACACGAATTTATTAAATAATGCTCTTTTAAGTGGTGATATTGACCTATTGATAAATCCTTTACCGTCGTTTTTAGAGGTTTTCAATGAATCTTCAGATATAACTGTTATTGAACAAAAAGGGAGAGGTTGGCTTAGCTATTACGTGGGAATGAATAATATTCAAATAAACAAAACCTTTAGAGAGGCAATTTCATATGCAATTGATTATAATTACATTATTAATAGTTTAAGAGAGGGCATAGCAGAAAGATTAAAATCTCCTGTTCCAAATGGCGTAATCTACTCTAATTATTCTTTAGATTTTCCCTATCTTAATATTTCTCATGCTAGAAAAGTGATGCAATCTATAGGGTTTGGTAATGGTTTAACGACAGATGAAGATTGGGAAGAGGCTCAATTTGTAGCATTCAATTTTACATATCTTAACGTTAGTTCTTTCTATAGATCACTTTTTCTTCTATTAAAAAATAATTTATCTAAAATAGGAATTGAGATTCTAGATGCAGGTCTTTATGATTGTCACGAATATATGTATATGTTGATGGGTATCCCACCCTTTAGTAGAGATAGGTTACAATTATTCACATATGGTTGGTATCCAGATTTTAATGATCCTAGTCAATTAATCAATTTTTTATATAGTAACAGTACTACTAGCTTTAATTCTGCTCAATATAATGGAGGATTTGGAGGTTTTGAACCCTATGACAAAAATAACGATGTACAACTTTTAATGGAAAAGGCTCTTAATATAACTGAAAAAAGCGAAAGAAAGCGTATATATAATAAGATTCAAAAGCTAATGGTTGAAAGAGATTATCCTGTGGCATGGTTATTTACTCCAAAATTATATGTAGCATTTAAGAGTGATTTAGAAGGTTTTCACAACCACACATTTTGCACTATCAATGAAGATAACGAAGCTTCATTAAAAGGAGACATGATTTATTTAAAGTGGAAGACTGAAACTCCAGAAAATGGTACAGAAAATGGTACGTCGATACCGGGATACTCTCCTGTGATTTTCAGTGTTATCTTTTTAGTTTTCATTTATATTATTTATCGAAGAAGGAATAAAATTCTATGACTTAATTAAAAAAATAGCTATTCTTTTTCTTGTAAAACCATAGTAAATTTTAAGACAGAAGAATTCAGATTGATTTTTTAATACTGTCTAATATCATACTTTTTTTATTATTTAGATCTCTCAGCATCTAATCGCTCATTACATAAGGTATCGCATCGTTCTATATAAGGATTGCTTCTGCCGATATGGAAAAACTCCACCTTTTCATATTTCTCGCAGAGCCGATACACTTCGCTACACAGCTTCGACAGGTGCGGCTTATTGATTTTCCATTTTTTATTGATTTGATGTACGGCAAGGTTGCTGTCGGAATATACTTGTAGGCGCCCCCTATGGAACCTCTCAGCTGTCTTTAGCGCGTTGATAATTGCTTGGTATTCAGCGGTGTTGTTGGTAGCAGTTCCAATGTAATCGCATCCTTCATGTATAATCTCAATTTATTAGTCTATTTGAACCTATAAAATAAAGATATAAACAATAAGGGACACAAGACTTTCTAAAAATCTACAAGGGACTAATAAATTTTAAAAAAAGTGAAAATTTTTATTTGAAGGGGCTACAAATTATAAAGAAGGTTTTTTGCAAATTATATGATTTTTCCATAATATCTGGTTTATTAAACTTTTTACTGACAAATTCTTATAAATAAGCAAAAATTTAGTGGATAATAAAAATATTTTTAGAAAGAGAGTTTATTGTTATGAAAACTATAATATTCCATGGTAGCCCTAGAAAAAATCAAAACTCAGATACTTTAGTTGATTATTTCATAAGAGGATTGAATATTAATGGAGATAAGGAAGTAAAACATTTTTACACCAACGAATTAAATATTAAACCATGTCAAGGATGTCTAACATGCGCAACTTCAGTAAATCATAGCTGTGCTATAAAAGATGATATGGAAGAAATTTATTCTGCATATAAAAAAGCAAATACAATAGTTTTTGCCACTCCTATGTATTGGGGGTATATGACGGCTCAATTAAAAACAGTGTTCGATAGAATGGAAGCTCTTGCTTGGGAAGATTTTGGAAACAAAACATTTGTAGTCATAATTACTT
Organism: Promethearchaeota archaeon; assembly: GCA_016839585.1. GTDB lineage: Archaea > Asgardarchaeota > Lokiarchaeia > Sigyniarchaeales > SOKP01 > Loki-b32. The sequence goes on along the minus strand of JAEOTZ010000078.1, from coordinate 4,100 downwards.
ATCGTCATCACTGTGAATCAACAGTTGCATTTTTTGAACGGATAACGCCATTTTTTAACATCAAATTATTCATAATTACATGCTGTACCTATAATAAAGATGAACAAAAAGATATTCCAATTAATATGTGCCAAGATCAATTAGAAGAAGCGTATCAACTTGGAATTAATATAAGTAATATAGAAAAAGAGAAGAATTGAAATAAAAACGGTACATAACTACCAATCATTATTATTGTAGTGAGTTCATTTGAGTATAATAATTCTTTTAAAGTCTCGAATATGTTTATTGACAAAAAGTAGTAGAAAAAAAGAGAGACATAACAACAAACTTTCTTCTTAGGCACTTATTTCTTTCAATTTTCTAACTATCCTTCCGCATCTAATCGCTCATTACACAACTCATCGCATTTTTTTATATAAGGATTACTTCTGTCGACATGGAAAAACTCCACCTTTTCATATTTCTCGCAGAGCCGATACACTTCGCTACACAGCTTCGACAGGTGCGGCTTATTGATTTTCCATTTTTTATTGATTTGCTGTACGGCAAGGTTGCTGTCGGAGTACACTTGTAGGTTCCCCCTATGGAACCTTTCAGCCGTTTTCAGCGCGTTGATAATGGCTTGATATTCCGCGGTGTTGTTGGTCGCAGTTCCAATGTAAATGCATCCTTCATTGATAATCTCATCATTATGAACAAATAGGAAAGCACAGGCAGCCGGACCAGGATTACCACGAGCAGCGCCATCGGTATAAATTTTAAGGATATCCCCTTTTTTGATTGGATTTTTGTTCATAATAAATAAAAATTAAAAATTCAATTTAAATTTTGAATGACCGACAATTATCAACTTACCTTTAAATAACATACAATAGCGTTAAAAATTTTAAAATCTTAAATTAAAATTGTATTACGACTAAAAAAGTAGATGATACAAAATTTCTTCGTTTAAACTTAAAGTACTTTTTATTGGAGCATTAGGTGTAGGTAAAAAGAAGTTAATTGATAAAGTCATAAAAAACAGATTTCAAGCAAATTATAAGCTAACTGTCGGTGTGGACATTTTAACTAAAGATGTTGAATTTCGACAAGGGGAAATTGCTACATTAAGCATTTGGGATATAGGTGGACAACAAAGGTTTGAATTCATTCGGAGTACATTTTATAAAGGAGCTGCGGGAGCATTATTAGTCTTTGATTTAACAAAGGAACAAACATACACGGAAACTAGAAAGTGGGTTACAGAGATACGTCAATTTGCTGGCAAGAATATACCCTTTGTTTTAATTGGGAATAATGTTCAGTTACTTAAACTGGCAGATGCAGCATTTATCAGAGAAGAAGCTCGTGAATTTGCCAGAAATGAGGGGGGGATTTATATTGAAACATCTCCAACCAGTATTGATATAGTTGAAAAGGCTATTCGTGAATTAACTCGCAGAATTATTGATTTTAAAGCTCAGAATTAATTTTTGCACCTATAATTTAATGTTTTTTTACAACTACTTTTTTTGTCAAGATTTTTTTAATTTTAAAATTATTATAGAATACAAGATAACAATGAATAGTATGTATTTTAAATGCTTATATTATTTTTTGTAAGAGCTCAATTAATAGAAGCTTATTGAAGCTAAATATCAGTCTGGGAGTATAATCTTCCATTAGATATGAACCATCATCGACTTCTTCCTTTAAGGGAAAGATGCGCTTTTGTTTAACATCCGAACCTAAAGAAGCATCAAACTCTTTATAGAGATAAATTTCATTGTTCATTATTATCAACCTTCTTTGATATCCCTCTGGTACATCAATTTTTTCTAAAATTAGAAGAAGTCGCTCTAGTGAAAAAGTTTCAAATAATTCTTTAAATTCCTCAGGTTCTTTATATATTGGTTCAACTTTTTCCTCAATCAGTTCCTCTTCCTTCTCTAGTCCAATCGTAATTTTAAATTCTCTTGGCTCATCACCTTCATTTACGGAGACTATTTTATAGCCAAAAGCATATCTATCTCTTATTGAATATGATAAATATACGGCATAGAATTTCATCTTTATTGTTGAATCATTTCCTATCCATATCCAGACGCGTTTATATTTCGGATCGATAAATAATAGTATAGAGCCTGAATCTAATAACTTATATAGCGGTAATTCTGGATCTATGTCTAATTCTTCAAATTCTCCTTTTATATCATTAAACTCGAATATCCTTTTTGGTTTCTCTTCTATCAATCATATCACACTTTTTTTTATTTATCGATTCTACAAAGATGTTAAAAATCCGTCTATCCTAATTTTTTCTTTAAGAAATTACTTGTCCTGAATAGTTTAGCTATGAAAATTCAACCGAAAATTAATTTTTAATTTTTTATATGGTTCTAATTTTTTTGGGAATTAAGACCGACCAAATTATTTAAATAAAAATATCTGGGTAGATACAAAAATCAGTGAGGAAATTTAGATAATTCTTATTTCCCTTTGAATTGAGGTTTCCTTTTTTCCTTAAAAGCTCTTATAGCTTCACGGAAATCATGAGTTCTAAAAGCTTTCATATTAACTTTTTTTTCTAATTCTTGTGTTCTTAAGATGATATCTCGAAAATAATCATGGATTGTTTTTTTCATTAAGCTTATTGAAATGCTTGGAGCATTCGGTAGAATTAATTTTTTTGCTATTTTATTTACATAATGTAATAACTCTTCTGAGGGGAGGACTTTATTAATTAAACCCAACTTTTCTGCCTCTTGAGCTGTAATTTTATTCCCGAAGTATAGCAATTCTTTTGCTTTTTGAAATCCTAAGTAAAATGGAAGAATAAATGACATGGCAGATTGAGTAATAATACCTCTTTTTATAAAATTAAGCCTTATCCATGCATTTTCAGCCATATATATTAAATCAGCTCCTAACAATATCATAGTGAAACCAGCTCCTATTGCATATCCATTTATCGCAGCTATAATTGGTTTTGAAAAATTCCAAAATGATATTCGCTTTTTCTCAAACTTTTGGTTCTTTTCTAATGAATTATGTGTCATAAATTTTAAATCCAAATATCCACCAGATGAAAATGCTTTCGCATTTTTACAACCAGTTATAATTAAAACTCTAGCATTAGTATCTTTTTCTATATCCGCAAGTACCATCTCAATATCTAAAAAAGTCTGATGTGATAGTGCATTTTCTCTTTCTGGTCTGTTTAAGATAATAGTACAAATCCCAGAATTTTCTTTTTTATAAATAATATCTTTGAAATCTTTAATACTTATAATTTATTTACCTTTGTTAATAATTCTATAATCTCAAAATTTGATAATAAAAAATAATAGAAATTGATAATTAAATTTGATCATCATTACTGAATTTTGTAAGCACCCGAAATTTTTTATTTACAAGATGATCCTAATTATATTCATTACAAAATTGTGTCGTTCTCAAAATTTTCAATAGCCCTTTTATTCATGCCTAAATGATACATAATATGAGCTAATTCATCCCATATATCCCATCATCTTTCTGAATCAACTTCTAAGATCCTCTCAAAATAATTCTTAGCTTTCTGGAAGTATTTATTTGATATATTTAATTCAATGACAGATCTCTCGGTTTCGGATAAACCAAGGAGCAATTCATAGTCTTCTTCTTTAATTATTAGTGAAAGAATATTAGTAAACATAGGGGGTGTGTCTAGAACTTTAACCAATTGCCGATAACTGTCTATACTCATATTTATACCTCATTAAATGCCTTTAAACAGAGAAATTCCAATTTAGAAAAAATTCTCTTATATGTAATACATTATTTTTCCAATATTTTTTATTATTTTATCGTTTTCGGATTTATTTCTTCCTTTTCAATAACTATTAAATTCTCATTATTGTTATAATAATATTTTCTAATTCGTTTGTAATGTTTAAAAAATTAAACTTTGTTAATCATTGTTATAATTGAACCAATATCTATTTTAAAGATTACTTTTATTGTGTCCATAGGTAACCTAAATATATTAAAACTTCAGCTGCTTTTTGTAAAGCTAAAGTAGGGATATATTCTTTTCTAGAGTGAAATAATTCTCCTCCTGTAAAGATATTTGGTGT
>JAEOTZ010000077.1 GCA_016839585.1 Promethearchaeota archaeon | reverse complement strand
CTTCTCTGCCTTGAACAATAACTTGAGGTTCATATCTAGGATAATCACCTGAACCAGAACAATTATAATTGATTATAATTGACTCATTTCCTTTTAATTCAGGAATTTTTACCTGCAATTCTGATTCCTCGCCTATCTTAACAATTTCATGAATAGCACCTTCAGGAGGAGTGAAGCCAGCTAAACTAAAACCCATCGGAATTTTATCTTTAATAGTAATTTTTTCTAATTCTACGCTTCCTTTATTTTGAATTCGTACATTTATACTGAATTCTCCTTCAGCCATTCCTGGTTTTATACTTTTTAAAGTTTTGAGCTTTCTTTTTACATATTTGACCTTAATATTTGGAGGTTCAACTGGAGAAATTATAAATGGTTTTCCAGGAATTGATGAATTTACATTTATTGTAATTGGAGTATTATATGCAGTTTCTGGTTTTGGATTTTTTGCTAAAAGAGCATAATTTACTGTTATTTTTGCTTCTGGTGGTAATTCACTTTCTAAATTGAACAATTCTATATGAATTCTATGATCTTTATCAGGTTCTAAATCATCTGGATCAATTTCAAATTTTCGTGTAAATTCTTGTCTAGAACTAATATCTACAGTTTTAGAAGCACTAAATAATTTGATAGTAATACTTCTTAGTTCAGGAGGGATAAAATCCTTAGGGATCTCATCTGTAATAGTGATAGTATCAATGTTTGCTGTTCCATTATTAATAATTGTATTTTGTATTGTCATATATGTGTTAGCATAAGCATTAACCTCAGGAGGATTAAGTGTTTTATCTATTGTTGCGGTTAATACGGAATAGATAGTAGATTCTTTATTAATTTCACCAATTACTCGTGTAATTACTAAAAACAAAGGAGTAAATTCTATTGATGAACTTAGTTCTGGAACATTTTGATTTTCAACTTGGAAATCAAAACTCCAAGATTGGTCGGGATTTAAAAGTTTATCAGGAGTTTGAGAGACCACAGTTTCAGCTCCGGTCGTAATTCTGTGAGACACTTTTACATCTTCAAGTCTTACTTGAAATTCAGATTCATTAATGAATTCTACATTGCAATCCCATATTCCTGGTTGTGATCCTTCATCTCTATCTATTCCGCTCATAGAATCAGTAAGACCTCTCACTTCAGGATTAATCATTGTTAATTTATAGTTGTTTATTAAATAACTTACTTTTAAAGCTCCTAAAGATTGTATGTTTGTTTCTTGTACATTTACTGTACAATGTATATCTAATTCAGCGCGAGATTTACCTTCTAAAGAAACTATCTCCCAAGATAAATATCTCTTTTCTCCTTCTTCTTTAATGTTAACAGTTCCTAAATTTGGTGTTGGAATTTCAATATCTTGAAGTATAGTAGGCATTTCTCGATTCAGTTTTATATCTAAGATGGGTAAATCTAAAGGATTGATAAGTGTTAGCCTTAATTTACATTGATTTTCCCTTAGATAAAGAAATGCATTATTAACTTTATCGGAAATTGATGTTTCTGTATCAAAAATTTCGTTTATTATTAAATTTGGTTGTTTAAGATTTTGTATTTCGTATTCTTGTATGAGTTCCTGTGTAGGATTTAGAGTTCCTATGTCTAATTCTCTAGATTTGATAGAAGTATTTACAGTTTCCTTTAAGTCGCAAGAAAGATTCCATAATCTACTTTTTTGTGATGGATTTTTTAAAACTAATTTTCCATTACCTTTTATTTCTTTTTGCTTTAATGAACCATCTAAAAGTATTTTTTCATTCTCAGTAATGTCTATTACAATTAAATCACTCATAGTTTCGCTCATCTATATAATCTTTTTAAAAAATTATATAATAATTAAATTTTATTAAGTAATAAAAAAATAAAGTTTTGGTAATTTAAAATTAATTAGATAAAATGCTACCTTATTAATACTTATAAAATAATAAGGCATCTAAAACAAGAAGAAATACTATTTAAGAGGGTATCTAGTATAGTGGTTAATGAATTGTTTTGGAAAATTGTGAAAAAATTCAATTATTTAATGAGATCTGCAATTGAAGGGCCGATGTGTGTTGATCCATCCATCTGCCATGGAGATTGTTGTTCAATTAAAATTGATGTTCCTAAAGTCTTAGCTAAAGAATATATTAAACGGGGATATGCTACTAAGAAAGATTTTATAAGAAGTAATGTTTTTAGTTTCCACTTAAGATTTGATGAGGAAAAAGGGAAGTGTTTTTTGTTTGATAAAAAGATTAATGGGTGTAGTGTACATAATTCAGGAATAAAACCACCACAATGTTATATCTATCCCACTAATTTTTCAAATCCAGAATTCAAAGCTATTGACTGTAAAAAAGCAGGGGATTGGAAAATAGTAGATACTATAAAAACCAAAGAAGCAGAAAGATTACTTGAAAAAATGGTATTTCTTTGTCAATTAGAAGCTAAACAGGAATTAAAAAAGATTGAAAAAAGAATTGGAAAAAAATCTGGAGAAAAATCCATAGAAAATTTAAAAAAACTGAAGGATTCTATTAGACAAGTTGCTCCTAGTCAATTAGCGGGATTTAAGGACAGTTGGGATCACTTTCTCCCACTCCATGCAGAAGGATTATCACTTCAAGTAAAAAGATTATGCAATAAACTTAATCCAAAATGTGAATATATGCCGGAGGATTATTTTGAATGTAAATTTATATGTGATATAGTTGCAAATGGTCTTATTGATATTTTACATAATAATTTAATACCATTTGTTAAAGAATACGGTGTTAGTGAGGAGGGTAAATACCCGCTTTATAAAATGGTCTAATGATAGAATAATAATGAGTATTTTTAGGCTTTAAATAATTTATAATATTCTGAATTTGTAGAGTTAAAATCAAATATAAATTTATTATAAAGTTTTCTATATTCTCATTAAAAAAAAATAAAAATTTGAGCAAAAATTCAATGAGTTTTCCAAAATTTCGTGAAATGTTCTTCTGTCCTAAGTGTGGGCAAATTGGAACTATATTTTTGTTAAAAATTAGTGGACAGAAAGTTATTGTAAAACAGAAATGTCCTAAACATGGAACTAGAGTATTCAAACTTCCAATAGTAGCTTTAGAGCAGGTAATTGATCTTATTCGTGATGGAATATATCGATGTATGAGATGTGGACAAGAAGCTGTTGGAACTTGGATGAAAATGGATGGACCTTGGACTTTACATAAGTGTAATTGTCCAGTTCATGGAAGACAATCACTCCAAAGAATCTGGAACGCAGTTTTTAACCGAATCTCCGCCAAATCAGTGGCACCCCCACAATATGTGTCCCCTCCACCAGTACAGACTTCTATTCCTAAATCTATACCACAACCTACATCAACTGGCGAAAAAAATTTTTGTTGTGAGTGTGGATCGAAAATACAAAAAGGAGAAAAAATTTGTACAACTTGTGGTCGTGAATTAGAATAGAATTATTTTATTACAATTTATAATGATGAGACTCTTCTTTTAATTTAATTAAACAATCTTCAAACTAGTTGGTGTATATTCTCTCGATAATACATATTTTTAAGTAATATGTAGATGGTTATTGAAGTAATATTTAAATGATACTTTAAAAGTTCTTTAAAAGTTAAAAATGGTGTTTTCTATGTCTTTAGGAGATAAAAGTTTAACTGAATTAACTAAAAATGTTTTTTCAGATAAGTATGAATTTATTGAAGGTCCCCGAAAAGTAAAAGGTAAATCTGGGAAAATTTGGATTTTTGATGCATTAGTTAAAAATGAAAATTCTTTATATGGTATGTTTATACGTGATTGGAAAAGAGAAATCTCCATTACACAATTACGACAATTAAATAAAGCTTGTATAGATACTGAAGTGCAAGGAGGTATTATGATTTGTAATATAGTTACTGATTTTTCACGTGATTATAGTTCTCAATTTGGAATTCAACTTCTCTCTAAAGGCCATCTCATATCTAAATTAAGAAGGAGAAAATATCAAAATAACTTTTAGAAAGATTTTAAAAAAAATTCAGAATTATATTATAGATTTCTTTGTCAGAATTAACAAGTTTTTAAATCATTAAATAAGATTAAGATTATTTTGAAATCGTTCATCAAGGTATGTACCGCAGCTAGGACAGTAGTTTTTCATAGTACTCTTTTTGTTTAGTTTGATAAATTTATTCAATTTATTATTCAAATTAGTACATATATCCTTAAACATATTATTTTCGATTGATAATAGTTTCAATTTACCTTTTTTATATAATTTTATTTTTTCCTTTTTTCTTTTAATATATGCTTTACCATAATAACCCCAATATTCAAAGTAAATTTGGGCTTCTGGCAAATACCAATCACATTTGATTGTTTGACCATTTATTTTTACCCTCTTTTCATATATATGCTTCAAACCAAGAAAAAATAGATAATTATCAATAATTAATTCGCCTTTTGACTTAACTATATAACCATCAAGACACTTGAAAGAGATTATTTTTTCTTGTTTCTCAGGTTTTTTTAAAGTTTTAAGGAATTTTCGAATACAAATATAAATGACTATAAGTACAATGAGGAAAATAATCCCAATAAGAATGAAAATTGCCCAAAAATTATTCATGATAATTTTCTAAGCTAATTATGTTCTTTCTCATATTTAAATTTAAGGAGGTAAGAAAATTTTAAAAAAAATTTATAAATAAAAAATTCTAAATATGATATAACGAGATGAAAAAGAGATTCAATAACATTGATTATTGTATATCAACTTAACAATCAATTAGAAGAATTTGAAGAAATAAAAATTGAAGAAAATGTTCCTTTATTTGAACTATTAGATTCAGATAAAATTTTTCTTTTTGTTGATGCTTATAATCAGAAAGTTTGGGAATGGCAAGGGAGAAATACATCCACAAGAATGAAATTTATAACTACTCAATTAGTAGCTAGTATTCGGGATAAATATGATATTGCTTATACAATCACTACTGTTGATGAGGGTGAAGAAACAGCTGCCTTTAAAATAATGATAGGTTTACCTTAATCATAGCTATTAAGATTTTCTATTTACTTCTAAAAAAGATTATTAAACTTTCTCCCTTTAATTATTTTATAATTTTTAGATATTAGAATTAAAATAATTAAAAATATTTGCTAAAGAAAATGTTTGATGAATCAAAATGCACTCTATGCGGAGAGTGCTTAATAAAATGCCCATATTTAGCATATCCAGAAGATAAAGCTAAAATTGAATTTAAAAAGTTAATTGATGGAGAAAATACTCCTGTAACTACTGATTGCATTACTTGTGCTGCTTGTAATATGATATGTCCTGAAGGGGCTAACCCATTTGATTTGATTAATGATAGACAAGAAGAAACGGGATCTTTTAAAATCACTGAAGCCGCAATTCGTATGTTTAACCTGGGTTCAGCTCTTCCATCTAAGATTATTAAAGGTAAACCAGAAAAACCAGTTATGAGTATATGCTCTCTTGGAGATCTATTACCAGGAGTTTTAGAAGGACAACTTTTTGATGGATTGACGTTCTTGAAAGGAGGAAAATATTTTTGCTACTTTGGATGGATTCATGCAGGTAGACCAAGTTTGTTAAAGGAAAATGCTCAAAAATTTGTTGATACTCTTGCTAAAACAGGTGCTAAAGAAATAATTTTATTTCATGATGATTGCTACGCAATGTTAACAAATAAAGTAAAGGAATATGGAATAGAAGTACCATTCAAACCAATACATATAATCGAATATTTAAGAGATTATGTTAAAGATCATATTGATCAAATAAAAAAATTAAATATGAAAATTGCGTATCAACAACCTTGTGCTTCCAGATATACTTTCGAAAAAGATAACATGTTAGATGAACTCTTTGAATTAATTGGGGTTGAGAGAGTAAATAGAAAGTATGACCGGGAAAACGCCCTTTGTTGTGGATCAATCCAAGGCTCAATGTTAAATGTCTCGAAAGACGAACAAGAAGAGTGGCGCATGAGAAATTTAATAGATGCAAAACAAGCTGGAGCCGAAGCAATGGTATTTTTATGCCCTATATGTGTTCTTGGTCTTAGGAGTAGAGCTAAAGCTCAAGGATTAGAACCATACATTATTAGTAACCTTGTTCGTGTAGCATTAGGAGAGGAACTTACACATGGAGGAGCAGGAAAGATCTTTAAATAGTTTATTTTAAATAAATAATAAAAAAAAATATGGATTTGTTTTAAGAATCTAAGAATATAACTTTGAATATAAAAAAAGATAATATTGAAGAAGAATATATCTTCGAGTTCTACGACGAGGATTATGCTGAATCTTTAGAAGAGGAAATTCCTCAAATTGTAGAAGAATATAATGAGATTAATTTTGAGAAAGATTTAAATGATGAACAACTTGAAATTGTAAATAATATTAGAGGTCCAATGTTAGTAATTGCTGGAGCCGGTTCCGGGAAGACAAGAACAATTGTATATTCTGTAGCAAAGCTTTTATTATCAGGAGTAAAACCAAGTCAGATTATGCTTGTTACATTTACAAATAAAGCTGCAAATGAAATGATCAAGCGGGTTGAGATTCTTCTTGGTAAGCGTCCAAAAGGGATCTGGGCGGGAACTTTTCACTCAATAGCAAATCGATTTATACGAAGATATGCTAAAACACTAGGTTTAAAAGCAAATTATACAATAATGGACGAAACTGATGCAAAAGCATTAATGAAGCTTTCAATTGAGAAAGCTAATGTAAAAGAAATCGAAGAACGCTTTCCTAACTCTAGAATGGCAAAAGCTATTTTATCTTTTTCTATTAATTGTAATAAATCAATTCGAGAAGTTATCCTATGGAAATATTCTCAATTTGAAAGTGAAAATGTTGTTAGAAAATTAGAAGAAATCTTCAAAATTTATAGCACGAAAAAAGCTGAGGATAATTTAGTTGATTTTGATGACCTCTTGATATATTGGAATCAATTACTAGATGAAAGATCTGTTGCTCAATTAATTGCAAGTAATATAAAATATGTACTTGTTGATGAATATCAAGACACTAATTATATCCAAGATGAGATTATATATAAAATAGTTAAGCAAAATCCAGAGCATAATGTAATAGCAGTAGGAGATGATGCTCAGAGTATATATGCATTTCGTGGAGCAAATTTCCAAAACATTTTGAATTTTGAAAAAAAATATAAGAATTGTAAGAAATATACGATTACGTATAATTATAGAAGTGTTCCACAAATTTTGGCTTTAGCCAATAACTCAATTCAATACAATGTAAAACAATTCAAAAAAACTATGCAGGCAACTCGTCCCAAAGGAATTTTACCCTTCCAAGTAAATGTTGGAGATGATAAAGAACAGGCCTATTTTATTGCAAATCAGATTTTAAATTTACGTTCAGATGGATATTCTTTAGAAGATATTGCTATTCTTATCCGAGCTGGTTTTCATTCACTAAGAATTGAACTTGAACTAAGAGCTAAAAATATTCCATATGAAGTGAGAGCAGGAGTGGCGTTTTTTGAAAAGGGTCATATTAAAGACTTAATAGCCCATTTAAGAATAATTGAGAATCCATATGATGAAATTTCTTGGTCTCGTATTTTTTCTATTATTCAAGGGATTGGTACTACTTCAGGTACAAAAATTTTTGAAGCAATTTCTAAATCTGAAAACCCCATTGATGCATTAATTAATAAGATGTTCTATATTGAAAAATTAAAAGGTTCTAAAATACCCAAAGAAGGTATAAAAAATACCATCTCCTATGCTAAAAATATGGTAAGATTTACTCCAGAGGATGAGCCTTCTGAAGTTATTAAAAAATTCATTTTAATCTTAGAAGATCATATCAAAGCTAAATTTGATAATTGGCAAGATCGAATTGATGATTTAAATCAATTGAGTATATATGCAAATAATTTTTCGTCTATCCGTAAGTTTCTCGAAAATCTTAGCTTAAATTTAACCAGTTTAGAATCTAAAACAGTTTTAGTTGGGAGTCAAATTGAGGAAGAAAACCCTTTAATTTTGTCTACTATTCACCGAGCAAAAGGCCTTGAATGGAGAGTAGTATTTATACCAATGTTATGCGAAGATTCCTTTCCGTCCTCAAGAGTTAAGGGTGATCCTGAGGGATTTGAGGAAGAACGTCGTGTTTTTTATGTAGCTGTGACAAGGACTAAAGATCAATTATATTTGATTACACCCTCTATAGTTCAAGGGTCCAGAGGATATCAAGCTTTAAGAACTTCTCCTTTTATTTCAGAGTTGAATCCAAAAGTATATAAAAGCTCATCCGTACAATTTAGATCCAAGATGAATGGATTAAAAAGTATCTCTAAAAAACCCCAAAAGACATTTTTCACAACAGCAGACGAATTATTAAAAAAAGAAAAACCGATAAGAAAAAAGAGTAGAAAGTAGAATTTTTACGATACACTTATCTCAAGAAACAAACTATTAATAGAAAACTAAATATTTATCTAAAAACTGTTAAATCTATTGAGTCTAAAAGAATTATTAAAAAAGAAGATATATAATTGAAAAAAAGCATAATTTTTAAAGATGAGTGGTGAAAAAAGAAAAAGTCCATTGAAAGAATGTGTGGAATTTATAGAAGACCATAAACTACGATATCAAAAAGAAGATGGAGCGTATGCTTTCAGCCCTGAGGAAGAAACTTTTGAAATTCAAGATGATAAAATCTTTGAGATTCCTAAGTGTGAAAATGCAAAAGATATTGGCTTTGTTGACGGAGGAAATGGTCCTATACTTAGAAGTACAGATTTTAATATTAGTTTAAATCGTGTAGCGGGAGCTTTATTTACTAATAATGAATGGTGTGACCCTACAAAAACCCCAGTCAAAATAGAGTTTTATAGCGCAACAGTTTTAGATCTTCTTGATGATAACACACTTGTTTATAATACACGCTTTTTTCCTACAGAACCAGAATTTTCTGAGTATCTTCCTCAAGACGAATTAAAATTTCCTGTTAGTGATCCAACTATAAGAGAAAGACTCTTCAGTATGCCAAATATTGAAGTTTTTGGAGGAATTGCGATGAGATTTGCGGAATGGACTTATGCGACAAAATTTATATCAAATGAATTAGAAGAAGGAAGTATTTTTGTGAGAGATGGTTCACTTCAAACAGGTTATACTGGAGAAACTGAAATTGCTGAAAATCTATATAAAATTGCTATCAAAAAAGGAGTTATAGTTACAGGGCTTTCAAAAACTTGTCGTTTAATTACACAAAATGGAAATTCATTAAATTCATTGATTCATTATATTTGTAATAAGAAATTCCCAGATAGCGCTTGGTATTATCATCCTATATACAGAATTACAAAAGCTCAAGAAAAAGCTGATTTATATTTTGTAAAATTACATAAGAATTCACTCTATTCATTTCGGTTTGATATATTATTAGATCAGGCAAAAAAAATGACTCAAGACCAACAGGAAATAATTATTTCTAACCTTACTAATAATTCCAATGATTTATCTTATCCAGGGTATCCATATGGTCTCATTAAAGCAGATCAATTAGCTGCGGTTAGTATAAAGGAACTAGAACCTCAGAAAGTTCAATTAATTGCAGAATTTGATCAAAAAGATTATAAAGAGTTTATTTTACCTCGTTTACGTTCAGTAAACGCACATGATTTATTAAATATAATAAGAAAATAGTTTTGAGAAAAGTATAAAATGGGAGATTTAGGAATAAAAATTGGTAGTTTTGTTACCGGTTCTTTAGTTAAATTAATATTAAGACAAAAATCAGATCAAGAATTTGAGCTAGGACAACTTTTCATCGCTGGGAAGGATAGAAAAGAATACAGCATTTATCAAATTAAGGATTTATTTTTTGGAAGCCAAATTCCCGATAATGTTCTTGAATTAATGGCAGGTTATGGATTAGAGAGAGAAAGATCTGATTTAAAAATATATGAACCTGAATTGAGAAACTATGTTTTAGCTCTTGCTAGACCCTTAATATTTGTTAAGGAAAACAAATTATTCTTACCTAAAAAATTACCAACATTTTTTTCAGATATATATGATATTAAAGACGCTCATTTAGAGTTTTTCAAGGAAGAGAAGATTGAAAATCCCTTAATTTTAGGAAAAATTCGTTCTGGATCGAAGATTTTAAAAACAGAAGTCAAACTTGAAGCAACAAAAGTTTTAAGACACCATATTCTAATTCCAGCAACTACTGGTCGTGGAAAATCAAATTTAGTGAAAAATATTCTCTATAATTTAATGGAAAACGAGAACTGTGGTAAGTTAGTATTTGATCCTCATAATGAATACTACGGTACTCCAAAAGAAAAAGGTCTTAAAGAACATCCAAGAAGTTTTGAATATTTAAATTATTATACATTAAGAAATATTCCAGGTAAATTGGATCTAAAATTTAATGTTAAGTATTTATATCCTAGTCATGTTTTAGGTAGTATAGATCTTTCTCAACCGCAAAGCGATGCATTAATAACTTATTTTAGGAAGTTCAAAAAGGAATGGATTAAGAAAATCTTTGATGAAGAAGTTAGTTATAAGAAATTTGGGATAAAAGATACAACAATCGATGTTTTAAGAAGAAAATTGACCTTATTATTAGATTTTGATTTTGATGATGAAGGAAATATAATTGAAAAAGGAATATTTGCTCTAAATGGTTTTGAATCTACAATTGAAGATATCATAAATTTTTTGATTAAAGGCAAAACTGTAATTATTGATACATCGTTATTTACAGGGAGTGAGGAAATCTTTATTGCTACTATTATTGTAGAAAGTATTTTTAATCGATATAAGAACTATAAATTTAATGATAAATTAGAAGATAAACCCGTTATAACAATTGTACTTGAAGAAGCTCCCCGTGTCATTGGTATTAAAGCACTAGAAGTTAAAGAAAATATATTTGGAAAAATCGCAAGAGAAGGTAGAAAATTTAAGATTGGCTTAATTGGAATTACTCAATTGCCCAGTCTAATACCTCGGGAAATTTTAGCAAATATGAATACCAAAATTATACTTGGAAATGAAATGGGTCCAGAGAGAAGAACTTTAATAGAAAGTTCTGCTCAGGATCTTTCAGATGATAGTCAAACAATCGCAAGTTTAGATGTAGGAGAAGCGATTACTACATCAAACTTTACTAAGTTCGCAATTCCTATTATGATACCATTGTTTAAGAATTTATTAGAAGCCAAAACAAATAAAAAAAGTTCCGAAAAGAAAATAAGAAAAGCATTTCCCGGAGTTCGATAAATAAATTTTAGAAAGGTATATAAAATGAAAGTTAGTTTCGCCCATATTTCTGATGTTCATTTAGGAACTTGGCGTAATGAACGTTTAAATGAGTTAGGCTATAAAGCTTTTGAAAAAGCGGTGAATTTTATTATTAATGAGGGAGTGGATTTTGTTATTATAAGTGGCGATTTATACGATGTAAGTAATCCAAAAGTAGAAGTCATAGATTTAGCAACAAGAGAGCTAAAGAATTTGAAGGATCATGAAATTCTTGTGTATGGAATAATGGGCTCTCATGACTTTTCCCCATCAAACAAGTCAATGATTAGACCACTTATTACAGCAGGACTATTTAAAGATGTATGGAATGCAGAATTAACAGAAGATGGCAAAATAAAGCTAAATTATTGCATAGAACCAAAAACAAAAATTAAATTAACAGGCTTAAGAGCTAGAAAACGCGGTTTAGAAATTGAAGAATACCATATTCTAGATAGAAAATCTCTAGAAACGGAAAAAGGTCCGAAAATCTTCATATTACACACTATGTTAAACGAATTGAAACCTAAAGAATTTAAAGATATGGAATCTACTCCTAAATCCCTATTACCTCAAGGATTTGAATATTATGCTGGGGGGCACCTTCATAAAACAGTTCCTGAAAAATTAAGAAAAGATGAAAAATCTTTCAAGATTGATAATAAGACTAAAATAATATATCCTGGTTCTCTTGCACCAACAAATTTTCGTGAACTTGAACAATATCAATTTGGAGGATTTTGTATAATATCAGGTGATATTGATATAGAATCTCAAACATCGAATTTAAATGTTAGATATATTCCAATCAAAATAAAGGAAGTAATTACTTTATTTATTGATTGTAATAATAAATCAATAACCCAAGTTCAAGATTTATTAAAGGATAAAATTAGTTATACTAGTTTTGATGATAAAATAGTCACCATAAGAATATATGGGACTTTATCTTCTGGGAAAACTTATGAATTTAGAACTAATGAAATTATTCAAAAAATAAAGAAAAAAGGAGCTTATGAAGTATTAATTAATAAATCTGCTCTTACATCAAAAGAATATACTCATATTAGTGTTGTTGTCGGAAAAACAAATGAAGAAATTGAAAATACACTTGTACATGAACATGCTCAAAAAATAAGAATTAAAAGTATCAATAGAAATGATATTGAAAACAAGATTCACGATTTATTATCAGTTATAGGTAAAGAAAGAGAAGAAGGAGAAAAAGTAAAAGAGTATAATGAGAAAATAGTCAATGACTTTATAGATATCTTTCAATTAGAAGAAGAGAGGGAATTTTAAATGATTTTAGAGTCTGTAAAAATTATAAATATAAGAAGCATTAAAGATTTAGAAATTGATTTCCCCCATTCAACAATGCTTTTTTTTGGAGATATAGGAAGCGGTAAATCCTCAGTATTAAAAGCAATAGAATTTAGTTTATTTGGAACTTTAAATGCAGCAGATTTAAGTGGGGATTCACTTTTAAGACGGAGCGAAAATAGAGGTTCAGTGGAATTAACTTTCTCTATAAATGAAAAGAGATATACAATAAAGCGTGGATTAAAAAGAACAAAAAAAAAAGAAGTAATAAAAGGAGTTTCTATTTCACAGGAAATGGGATCAATTATTGAACATATAAACAATAATATGGTGGAAATTTCATATGCCCCTACAGATTTAAGAAGGAAAATTCTTAACATTTTAAATTATTCAATAACTCGTTATGAAAAAGCACAAAAAATTCCTTTATTTCGATATACCGTATATACCCCTCAAGAACAAGTTAAAGAGATACTACAAGCAAAACCAGATGAGCGATTTGAAATCTTAAAGGAAGTATTTGGTATAGAGAAATATGAGATTGCTCTTAAAAATGTTGGAGCCTTAAATGAATATTTAAATGATAAAAGAAAGGAGATTAAAATCTTTCTTGATACAATTGGAGATCCAGGATCATTAATTCCTGAAAACGAAAAAAAAATAGATGAGCAAAAAGTAATTATTAGAAGAATAGAAGTAGCCAAAAAAGAAAAGGAAAAAGAAATAGAGAAAGAAGAATTAAAAGTCGAGACAATTCAATTGGAATTAAGTGAATATTCGAAAAAATTAGTTAAAATTGATAATTATCAAAAAATTCTTTATGAGTCAATTATCTCTAAAGAGAAAAAAGAAAAGTCTTTAGAACTTTTAGTAAAAGAAATTTTAAATTCAGAAAAAGAAAATAAAGCTTTACCTGAAATAAAACTTAAAAGTAATTTAACAGAAGAGCAAATTGAAAATCAAATTGAAAAAAATCGTAGTGCTCAATCAGAGAAGAATAAGAAGAAAGCAGTATTGGATAAAAAAATAGAAAATATAGATAAACTTCTCAAAGATGGAAAATGTTCATTATGTGGGCAAGAAATACATGAAAAAGAAAGATTTAATTCTGAACTCAAAGACATCAAAGATAAAATAGAACAATTATCAAAAGAGATTAAAGAATTAACTTCCAAAATTTTTGGGCTTGAAACAAATTTAAAAAATCTAAGAGAATGTACTATTAATCAAACAAAAAAAGAGTCTTTAAATAAATTAATTGAAGAAAAGAAAAAGAGAGAAATTGAACTAAAAGATTCAATCAATCAATTAAGTGATAAAATAGAATATAATCAAAACCAAATCTTGATCATACTAAAAAATTACGAAATTGAAGACTTGGGAAAATTCAAGGAATTAGAAATTGAAATAAAGTCTAAATTAATTAATCAAAAAAATCTAGTAAAAAAATTAAAATCACAAATATCAGAACTTGAAAAAGAATTGAGTGCTGAACAAACTAAGTTAAAAATTATTAAATCTAAATTAAATGATTTAAAAGATAATTTAAAGAAGAAAAAAATTATTAAAACAAAACTAGAATATGTAGAAGATTTGAAAAATTGGGTTACTGAAGAATTCCAAATTCTTATAAGAGATATTGAAAAAGAAATTATTTCTGCAAGTGCTCGACAATTTAACGAATATTTTAAAGAATGGTTTAATATTTTAGTTGAAGAGGAAAATATAGAAGTAGAGATTAGATTAGACGATTTTGAGCCAAATATTACAGTTAATGGATACAATTCCCCTTTTAGAGACTTATCTGGGGGGGAAAAAAGTGCATTATCATTAGCATACAGACTTGCTTTGAATAAAATTATCAATGAACGTCATCAAGAAATAAAAACTAAAAATTTATTAATCCTAGATGAGCCAACTGATGGATTTAGCCAAGAACAAATAAATAAGATGCAAGATATATTTGAAAAACTGAATACAGCTCAAATGATTATTATATCTCACGATAGAAATCTTGATTCATTTGTTACAGATATTTTTAATTTTGAAAAAGAAAATCATCTAACAAAAGTAAGTAGAGAAGAAGTTTAAGATCTCAAGAGACTGTAATCTTAATTGGAAATCTTAAATATTAAAGTAGTTTAGAAAATCTGTAAATAAAAATTTAACATATAATAAAATATATTTATTAACAATTATGTATAATTTCAATAATAATTAATCAAGAATTTTTCTTAATTTCTTTTAATCAAAAGAAATATTAAAGATAAAAATATTTTAGGTAATTAAATTGAATGATTTTGAAGATACTAACCAATTGGTTAATGATTTAAGGTTTTATAAGACTGATTTACATATTCATTATCCTATTGATATTAAAAATGAAACGGAATGTTTTGAAAATGGAGTTTAGTGGAGTTTAGTGGAAAAAAATCATTCTACGGGTATTAGTCAAGCTAAATTCGAAATGGGCTTAATAAATACCCTATTATAAAATAAAAACTAATTCTTTCAAGTTCTTTATTATATAATTGAAAAATAAAAAAAAAAGTAATTTTAGCAAGCGAATTTATAAATCTCTTGCTTTTACAGTCTTTCTACCATTTGCTTTTGCTCGTTCTACAGCTTTATCAAGATGCCACATAATATAATCATTCAAGGTGTCTCCATCAAGAATACCACTAGCTGTGTTGCATCCTTTACTTTTGATATATTCTCTTACTTTTGATTTAACAAAAAGGGGTTCATTTTTAGCGGTTTTTTTTGCCATTTTTTTGTCTTCCTCTTATAATATTTTATTTAAAATTTTATTGAAAATAGGATTTAAAATTACTTTAAATAAATTTTTAGTTATTATTTATTTCCTCTCTGAATTTATAAAATTTTTTAATTTAACGGTAAATATATTTTCCCTTTTTTCTTAGGACTAGAAGGAAAAATTTTGAATTATAAAAATGTTAAATCATACCCAGAAAAAGCAAGATCGTTTACAACTAAGTTTTGTGAGGTTATTCCTATTTTTAAAGCTTCAAACTTAAAAAAATCCTAAACAATTTCCATGATTCTGAACTTTCTATTACTGATTCTAATTTTACTAATTTAAAGAAAGGGTTCTTGGTTATAATAAGCATCAAAAATCACAATCGAATATATAAATGTTTTTTTAGTGGACATTTTTAAAGATTTTTTTAAATTTTAAAAAAGGCTTTAGATCTAAATTATTACTGTGAATATTTAAATGTAAATGCTAAGATATTACAAAATTAATCAGAAAAAGCCTAATCAAATACGCTTTAAGAAAGGTTTGGGATTTTAAAAAGTTTAATAAAATCTAAAAATCTTTTTACATGAAAAAAAAGAAGAGTTTATATTTAAGAAGTTAGATTTTATATTAACATTTTTAATAAGATAAAAGAGAAAGTCTAGGGAGAATTAAGTGTAAGTAAATACTCTAAATTATCTTTTATAGTCAATATTTTCTTCGATATTTTAGCCAACATAACTTTACAGTACTTTCTCTAAGAATTATTGTTTAAGAATTAGGAAATTATTAGATAGTGAATAAGATGAACAAAAACTTCCCTATTGATGATAGAATTCTTCTATTTATTGATAAATTGAAGAAAAGTATAAATGATGAAAAAATACCACCTCGAATCGATAAAGCTATTAGAATGTTTAGAAGAGAAAAGAATTTGCTCTATATTGATAAAGATAATAATTCCTTAAAAGCTGTGATAAAATCACAAACGAAACCAGAGCAGTTAGAATATGCAATATCTCTTAAAAGGAATGGAGAATTTTTTTGTGGGACTCAAAATCTTTTTCCGTGTGGAGGTCTGAGGGGAAAGATTTGTAAACATATTATATTAGCTTTAATTGCTGTGATAAAATCAGGAGTAGGAACTAGGAATGATATGATTAATTGGGTTGAGAATACCATAACACACAGACCAAAATTTATAAAACCAGAGGCTACAGAAATTTTTATGAAATATCAGTATGCTTTAGAAGGTAAAATAGAGTGGCGTCCTGTTGAGGTATTACCAGAAGATTTTATGGCATTTTAAACTTAGAAGGATACCCTGAAAAAAAAGAATAAATAAATAAAAAAAAGAGTTATTGTAATTTTGCAATACCGGTAAGAAACTTTCTTTGAGTATTCTCTTTATGTTGGAGGAGCTAATACTATTTCTATGGAGCTAACGTTATTTTCTTGCCCATTTTCTCCTTGAAGTTTCTCTGTGGAGAGCTTAATATCCTTGTATTCAGTTCCCTTGAGGAATCTATTTCTGAGAATTTCACATACGTCAACTGCATGTGAAATAGCTCTACCACGAGCCTTAACAGTGCAATCTTCGCCTTTATTAAGGATCATCATGGTCGCCATGACGTAATTCATTGTTGGTCGACGACCTACGAAAACAGAATTTGTTTCTTTTTCTTTTGACATCTTTAATTACCTCTATGTTTTTTTAAATTTTTTAGTTTTTTTTGTTGTTTTGTTTTTGTGCGTTAATGTTGCATCGTAATTTTATTTTTAAATTACGAGTATATATTTGTTTCAAATTTATGAAATTTTTTAAATTTTATTGTCCAATTAATAAAAGTATTTAATTTTCCGAAATTAATTTTACACATTTTAAAGAAAGATGAGAAAATTTCTCAAAATTTTATACATTTTAAAAATAAAAAGGAAAAAAAATAAGTTAAAAAGATATTAAACTCCTCTCATTCTCACTCCAAGATATAAAAGTAACCAGCCAATAAGGGTTAAGGAAAAACAAATGGTCATAAAGGTTTTAGTGAAATCTTCAATTGGAATATCAGAAAAAAGGTCATAAATAACATCAGGTTCAAAGATGAATGTAAGTCCTAGAATTATTCCTAAAGCCAGAATGATAAAAGAAAGGATCACAGTTACCTTTTTGGGGGGACTATATGACATTTTTTACACTTTCTTAACAATTTTTTTAATTAAGATTTTATGATGAATTAGAATTGACTAATACATATATAATATTTATCTATTTAACTTATAAACTCATAATCTAATAACATTTAAGGGAAGAAATAAAGTCATTTTATAAATCTAAATCATCATATTTAGTAAAATCCATTTCAATTATTTCTTTAGACTCAAAATTAAACCCAGTTTTTGATTTACGAATAATTTTTTTATCATCCTCAGATATATTCTCTTCTTCTTCTTTTTTAATAAAATCCCAAATTATGCTTATTACAAGTATAACGGAGATAATTATAAGCAGGGGGATTAAGAGTCCTGAATCAGTTAAAAGTATTTTTACCCACCCAATATAAGGGATTATCCCGCATACTACTCCAAATATTTTATTTGCGGGGACTTCTGCTTCATCAGGAGAGGCGTTTGCATCTCCTTTAGTTGTAAATAACCAACCATTGTCATACCTTTTACCAACAACACGATGTACAACTGGATCAGCTGGAGGATTTGACCATAACCCATGAGCATCAAATATAATAATATCTCCTTCCTTTCCATCAATAGTACCATTTTTTATATTTGCCGGATCTTTACCTTTTACAAATAATAAATCACCTTTACTGTATTTCGGTTCCATACTTCCGGAAACTACTACAACCATAGGCAATTTAGTATCTAAGGAAATTTGCATAATATAAAATATTAGAAATGAGCTGGAAAAAGCAAAAACTATTAAAATGACTGCAGTAATAATTTTTCTTTTTGTTGAAATTTCTTTTTCCTTTCTTGTTGCAGTTTTTAATTTCTTTATTTCCATATCTGTTAAACTAGTAATTCTATGGGCTATTAAAGAAAAAAATTAATATAAATTTTTGTTAAACTTTTCATTTAAAATTGAATATAAAGATTTTGAGTTGTTATATATTTAGTTTATAGATATATCGATATTTTTACTAAATTTGATCACCTAGAAAGAATTTTTAAACAATAATATCTAGTTGTTAATTATCAATTTAATCAAATTTTTAAATAGGGTAAGGATGTATTAAATGCTTGAGAGAACTCATTCATTTGGTATAAAAGATAAAAGTAATACCGACATTCAAAAAATAATGGAAGATGTATTACAAAAAAATTTAAATTACTCCACAAAAACTTCTAAATTAGGAAAAAGTCTTCTTAGAATTAATTACTTCGATGAAAATATTGATAAAGAATTACAAAAAGAAAATAAGATAACTATATTAAAAGACCCAGAAAAAAAAATTTATGTAAAGGTCAATGGTAAAATCTCAGAAGATCAAATAAATCAATTATGGAATGAACTAAGAAAAAATCTTGAAATTTCTGAGACGTTAGAAGAAAAAGTGGAAAAAATATTCTCTAAAGATGAAATTATTACTAACATTACAAGAAAGATTCAAGATCATGGATACAATATTATGAAATCAGATGCTGAAGCATTTATTGAGAATTTTCAAGAAAGATATAACCGATTACCTAAAAAAGATGAGATCAACTCAATTGTTAAGGGCTATATTATAATGACTGATCAAGAAAACTATATCAATAGAGAAGAAGAAATTAAACCATTAACTACGGAAAATAATGGTAATATTTTTAAGGAAACTCTAGATAGGTTGACTACTTCAATGCATTCAAACCCAATTTCTTTACGTTCTTATGAAAACGGTGTTTTAGTAGTTGAAAAACCTCTGGGTCGTAGAAAATGTCCAAGTTGTAATAACGAAGGGCTAATTCATGAGATTGATGATAAATCGATAATATTAATGGATTATCCTAGAATTTACGGGAAAAAATGTTGTTGCGCCGAATGTGGTTGTGAATGGCGTGAGACATAAATAAAGATTCTATTTTTAACATCTGTAAGGTTCTTTCAATTCAATACTTCTAAGAGAAATTAATCCCAAAAAATTCTAACTATTTCTCTTAAGTTTGATTTGAAAATAGTTTTATATATTTTAAAATTTAAAAGGTTAATAATTGATTTTTTTAAATTAAAAACATACAAAATAAAGGTATATATTGATTTAAATGGAAACTCATGGTATTATTTATAATCCTGTTGCTGGGAAAAAGAAAGAAACAAAGAGAGATATTGAATATATGAAAAAATGTTTAGATGAATTAGATGTTTCATATAAATTATTTGAAACTGAATATATGGGACATGCGATAGAACTAGCAAGTCAATTAGCAAAAGATGGATATAGAGTGATTGGAGCAGGAGGAGATGGGACTTGTAATGAAGTGATGAATGGAACTATAACTTCTAATACTAATGCTTTGTGCGGATTTATTCCTATGGGATCTGGAAATGATATTCCTGCAGCTATTGGAATTCTTCCTGATATAAAGAGAGCTTGTGAGATAATTACTGAAGGTAATACTAGTAGGGCAGATATTGGATTGGGAAAAACAGACACGGGAATTCAACGCTATTTTTTAGGTATTGGGAGTCAGGGCTTTGATAGCGATGTTACACGCAGATTTAATGAAGCAAAAAGAGGAAAAAGTTATGTTACTCAAACTCTTAAGGCTTTACTGCCTTGGAAGAATAAGCAAATCAGAGTAACGATGGATGATGATATTTATGAGGGATACGCGAACTGCTTAGCTTGTGCAAATGGTCCAAGTTATGGAGGATTTATGTATATATGTCAAAAAGCGCGAGTAGATGATGGGGTTTTTCATGTAAATATTGTAGATATTGGTAAATTTAAATTACTTAGACATTTTAATCGAATGTATAAAGCTACACTGTTACCTCATCCAAATATCTATGAATATACCAGTAAGAAGGTAAGAGTTGAAATGTTAAGTTCCGAAGAACCTAATCCATATATTTGTCAAGTTGATGGAGAAATTTTAGATGTTTTACCTGTTAATTATGAATGCATTAAAGATGGATGTGAATTTATTCGACCAAAAGTAGATGAAGTAGCAGAAGCCTTTAAGAAAGAGCATGGAAGATATTTTTGGGAGTGTAATTACGATTAATATCTTTTTTTAGAGTTTGATATTCTTTATGCCAGATTGGGACGAGATATTTTCTAAACGGGGAAAGATATTTCATGATCCTCATCCAGATATGGAAAAAATTTCTAAATTATTTAAAGAAAAAGGAGTAAAAAAAGTGTTAGATCTTGGATGTGGAACAGGTCGACATCTTATATTTTTATCAAAAAAAGGATTTGAAGTATATGGTATGGATGCTTCACCTAAGGCTTTAGAGATGGCAAGAAAATGGCTCATTGAAGAAAATGAAAAGGTAGAATTACACTTGAATAGAATAGAAGATAAATTTCCTTATGAAGACAAGTTTTTTGATGCCATAATTTCAATTCAAGTAATTCACCATAATCTAATAAAAGATATAATAATCACTGTTAAGGAAATTGAAAGAATTTTAAAAAAAGGTAGTATAATTTTTATAACATTTCCAGTATTAGGAACAGGATCTAAATTAGAATCCTGGGAATTAAAAGAAATTGAAAAAGGAACTTATGTTCCTCAAAAGGGGCAAGAAAAAGGTCTTCCTCATCATTTTTTTACTGTAGACGAAATTTATCAAGTATTTAGTTCCTTTAATCTTTTGGAAGTTTATATGGATGAAACTAATCATCGTGCAATCTTAGGGATTAAGAAATGAGTTAAATTCTTTAAAAGCTAGTTAAATTTATCTTTTTTAAATAAGGAGAATACAACAACTATTGAACCTAAAATGGCTATAGTCATTATTAATATAGAAATCATTTCAATTTCAATTTGAGGAATATTTATATCTTCACGCCAAGGATAATTACCCTTATATATATCGCTAAGATTAACAAAATAATTATTATAGATAAATTGCTCTATTGTTTTACCAGTAACTTCGAGACTATGATTTGAAATATGAGAAATATCATCTTGGATCGTATGATGATAAGGCCAATCTGGATTATCCCAAAAATTTATAATTAAATCTGCCGAAGGTATGCCAATATTTACAAAAGCTTTATGATCATCAGTAATATATCTAGAAATGGCATTTTTAGGAAATTCTTCTGGGAAACCTAAATTTCTCCCAACCCCGAATAACTCATCAAGTAAAGATGATGTAGAATATTGTTCATTTATAAATTTTAGATTAACTCCCCCAACCATA
Source organism: Promethearchaeota archaeon (assembly GCA_016839585.1). GTDB lineage: Archaea > Asgardarchaeota > Lokiarchaeia > Sigyniarchaeales > SOKP01 > Loki-b32. The sequence continues at coordinate 24,644 of JAEOTZ010000077.1, read as the reverse complement.
TCTAATAATATCATACAATCAAATGTTTCATATTCAGAATTGTAGAAAGTATCTATATCATTAACAAATTTTTCAGATCCTTCACACCAATCCCATCCATCAATTCCATAAGCAACATCTCTTCCTTGATCTTCTGCATCAAAAAATAAAAACCATATTTGACACGTTAAATTATCTCTTCGTTCATAGAAAATTTTAGCGAGTTCGATTAGAACGGCGCATCCACTTGCTCCATCATTCGCACCCGGGACAGGATCATCTGGGTTAATACTATCTTTTGTTGCCTTAGCACGTGTGTCATAGTGAGCCCCCAAAATAACAATATTACTATAATTTTCATTCAATTTAAACAAAACATTTTGACATTCAATTGAAAGAATGGTAAAATTATGGAGGATATATGTAAAATTATTATCTATTTCCTGAAATTTTGAAATAAAATATTTGGTGCAATTAATTCTTTCTTGTGTTCCTGGGATTCGAAATCCTATATCTAATTGATCTTGAATAAAAATATAGGAATTTTCTTCATGAAAGTTTAATTCAACGTCTATATTTTGTATTTTTAGGTTACTTGTAAAAAATTTTGGAATGAAAAATGAAAAAATTGCTATGAAAATAAAACTACTAAGAATTGTTATCTTATAATGCTTCTTTATTAGAATCCACCAATCAATTAAGAATAAAACTATATTTAAAGTTGTTATATAAATATTAAAAAATAAAAAAGAGATTTAAGGTTTTAAGCAGGTTCGAAGCCTAAATCTACTCTCGTCTCACCTTTAATTTCAGTTTCTAAAAATTTTACTTTAACTGGCATATCTACACTAATAGTCTCCGGTTTACTTTCATCTACTCCTACTAATTGTCCACTAACCATAGGTCCCTCATCAAGTTTTATTACAGAGAAACAATAGGGTTTATTTCTTCCATATCCTTTTTCTACAAAAAAAGGAGTCCCCACCGTAATACTCGTAAACGCAGCAACTTTTCCCTTTCCTGACATTTCGACCCATTCCATATTTGCAGTATTACATTTAGTGCATAGTTTTCTTACAGGAACATATGTTTCTCCACAATCTTTGCATTTTGAGCCCATTAATTTTTTATTACGAATATACTCTAAATAACTTTCAATGGTAAAATCTTTAACTATTTCAGACATTTTATCTTATTCACCTCTATTTTTCATAAATATGAACTACGCATGTCCCACCACTCCCACCTAGATTATGCGTCATAGCCTTTTCAACATCAAATTTCACTTGTCTATTCCTTTCAGCAATACCCCTCATTTGTTTAAATATTTCTACAGCATGAGCTGCACCAGTTGCTCCAACGGGATGCCCCTTAGATTTTAATCCTCCTGATGTATTGATTGGTAAGACTCCATCACGTTTCGTTTCTCCATTTTTTATAGCTTCAACAGCCTTTCCTCTCTCATAAAATCCTAAATCTTCTAGTGCAACGATTTCAGCTATAGTGAAACAATCATGCACTTCACAAATTTGAATATCTTTCGGTTTTAGACCAGACATTTGATATGCTTGCCTTGCTGCCTCTCGTGAAGCAATAAAACTAGTTAAATCATCTCTGTCATGTAGTGATAATGCAGCACTTCCTTGACCCGTACCAGTTATCCAAATTGGAGTATCTGTAAATTTCTTTGCAACATTATCAGCTGCAAGAAAGAGACATGCAGCACCATCAGTTATTAGAGAGCAATCAAATAATCTTAAAGGATAAGCTATCATTGGATTCGATCGACTTTTAAGAAAATCAAACTCATCTTTCCAATCAGGAATGTCTTTACCCTCTTTTTCGAGTCTGGCTTTTTTACTTTCCATCATTTCTTTTATCGACTGTTGCATTTGTGCATAAGGATTTTCTCTCCCATTCTCATGATTCTTTATACCAACTCTCATTAGATCTTCTATTGTAGTCCCATATTTATGCATATGGGCAGAAGCAAGGGTACCATATAATCCTGGGAATGTTGCCCCAGCAGGATATTCGAATAAACTATCAGAAGCCGTTGCCAAAACATCAGTAACTCCTGTAGTAGGTAATTCAGTCATGCATTCCACTCCAGATACTGCTATTACATCGTGTACACCAGAAGCAATAGCAATTACAGCTTGCCTTAATGCAATACCACTACTAGCGCATGCTCCTTCAAATCTAGGAGCAGGCTTTGGAGTTAATCCAACTAGATTAGCCATTTGAGGTCCTAGATGCCCTTGATGATTAAATAAATCTGAAGAATAGTTTCCAACATAGCAAGCATCAATATCCTTAGAATTAATTCCATTATCAACTTTACTTACTGCATCTAACCATGCATCTATCCATAAATCTGGATTTCGTTTATTTGGGAAATGTCTTCCAAATTTAGACATCCCTGCTCCTACGAGCGCGACTTTTCTAGCTAATTTTGCCATTTTATCTACCTAAATTTTTAATAATTTAAATTTAAAGAATTGAATTATTGAAAAATTATATTTGTTATTATTTTATCAAAAAGTAATAAACTACTCATGAAAAAATTTCAAAAGAAATAAAAGTTCAAGTATGAGCCCAATGGAGCTAAAAATAAATGGTGCAATATAATGAACATTTTCTATAATTAAACCCCCAATAATACCAGTGGGAATAAATCCAATTCCTCTAACAAATGCTACAATACCATAAGATTCACTTTTCTTATTTTCATCCAAATTAGTTAAAATTACTTGTTCAGCGGGTGCAAAAGTAGAGACGGATAACGCAAGCAAGACATATCCAATACTTAATGTGAGATATAATGAAAATTTAATCTGATTTATCCACAAAATTACAGTCATTATATTCATGAAAAAATATCCAAAACCAAAGAATTGACTTAAAATTAAAGTCTTCTTATTACCAATTTTATCTGTTAAATGCCCTGCTGGAATTAGAAAAACCATATTTGCTATATTAAACCATATTGAAATAAAGGCAAGTTCTTCTTTAGTTAAACTGTAGTAATCGTATAATCCGCCCGAATAAATTGAAAGAGAAATACCATACACGAAAATATCTAAAGTAAAAAATATTAAAATGGATCTTAACGTCTTAGTTCTAAAAATCTTTAACCACATATTTACTTTTGCTTTAGTATTGTTGTTAATGCCAAGATTTTGGTTTTGATTGTTTTGGGGTTGCACAGATAGGAATACTGTAAAAATTAACCCTTCGATGATTAACAGCACAATGAAAAACAAAAAATAAAATCTTGTATTGAGTCCTTGTATAAGGATTATAAAAGAAGTCCCAGCAATGCTCCCAACAAAAAATGAAAAGAACATAAATCCATAAATCAATCCTTTAGATTTATCTGTATTCTCAGCTATTAAAAATTGAGAGTTTAAATTATTAACAATAAGTCCTAAAAAGTATAGAATTATCCCTAAAATAACATATTGTAAGCTATTAGAACGTGCAATAATTAAAAATAAGAGTCCTAAGATAAATAGTGGGATACTTGAAATAATTGTGTATTTACGATTATGCTTATCAGAAAATTTGCCTACTAAAGGCATTGGTAAAAATTGCATTATTGATCCAATAGAGATAAATAGACCTGTCATTACTATTGAATTTGTAAGTTCCAATAAGTATGGTTGATATACTATATTAAACATACCTATTCCAAATCCATGAATTAATTTAGTAAAAGATAATGTTATCAAATTCCTACGTTTAAATTTAACTATACTACCAAAAATTAGCAAATTTTTCAAGAATGATCATTTTAAAATGAGGATATTTTTTAAGAAAATAAAAGGTTAAACAAAAGGCTTCCGATATTTTTCAAGATCATAAATTACTATTTTTTATTGTCAGATTCTTAGGATTCAAAAGAAGAAATTAAATAAATTATGATTAATATTCAATTCCGAAACGTGCAGTAATACCATTTGAGGAATAATAATGTTTAACCATTTTCATCTCTGTTACTAAATTAGCTGCTTCTTTTATTTTAGGATGCATTTTTGGACCCCCTGTTAAGATTATTTCAACTTTTTCAGGTTTATTTTTTACAATTTCTAATACAGGCTCAACAGAGATAACATTCATAGAGATTGCTACCCCAACTTCATCAAGTATCACAATATCATATTCATCACTCATGATAATTTCCTTAGCGAAATTAAGTGCTTTTTTTCCTTCATCTTTATCGAATTCTCCTGGTTCGGCTATTAACTCTGAACTTCCGAATTGTTTTAACTCAAAGTTAGGAATCCTTTTAATAGCTTCTATTTCTCCATATTTATAATTACCTTTCATAAATTGGATCATATAAACTTTAAATCCATGCCCCGTCGCACGTACACCTTGTCCAATTGCAGCAGTAGTTTTACCTTTACCGCGTCCAAAATAAACTTGAATAAGTCCTTGTTTTAATCTTTTTCTAGTTAAAGTCATCTTTACATAAACTCCTAATTTTATTATATTTTGGAATACTCTATTATTTAATTATTTTTTAATACTGAAAATTGTGATTTCATTGTGTAATTATGAGAAATTAGATAATCAATTAAATAAGTATCTAAGATTAGCTACTTTCCCTGTAGGAGTAAAATTACTTGAAAACTCTAAAGATTTAGAGCAAATTAAATTTCTAAAAAAACCAGAACATAAAATTGCATTATGTCAGATATTCAGTTATGCTAGATATTATGGTTGGACAATGGGATGCGTAAAAGGAGATAATTTATGCCCATTAGCAGAAATTTCTATTGGATTTGAAGAATCATATAGACTTTTTGAGGAAGGGGCATTTTTCATAGGAAGATATAATGAAACAAAAGAAGCTGCTAAAAAAACGACAGCTACAATGCCTAAAATTCCTTATGGTCAATATTCTGCAATTGTATCAGGAGCTTTAAGACGTATAGATTTTGAGCCTGATCTGATTTTAATTTGGGGAAATTCTGCTCAGATAATGAGAATAATTCAGGGATACTTATGGAAGAGAGGAGGGAGAGTTTCAATGTCAACATTTTGCGATGGTGTATGTGCTGATATCATATCAAATGCAATTCTTACAAAAGATTTACAGATAGCTTTTCCATGTTTGGGGGATCGACGTTTTGGAATGGCAACGGATACTGATTTAATAGCATCTATTCCTTTCGAAATCGTTAACGAAATTATTGATGGTATGGAAAAAACACATAAAGCAGGTACGAGATATCCCATTCCTTATAAGATTTCTACTCCTGACTTTTTTATAAAATTGAAAAAACAATTAGATAAAGCAAAAAGAGATTAATCTTATTTGTGAATTAATTTTCTATTTAAAACCAGGTATATTCACTTTTATCAAGTTTTTCATGAAATTTTTTTTCATCTTTTTTTAATTGACTTACTTTACTTTTTCTCGAATATGGTTTTATTTCTTTTTGGTGTGGTTTCCCTTCTTTATCATGTTTATGATCTTTGAGATGATTAACTCTATGCTCGTATTTTTTACTCGTATTAATCACTCCTTTAATTTATTAAGATTTTTTATAATATAATGATTATTTTTTTTCTATAATTAATGGCGAAGGCAAGTATTTAAAAGTTTTATATAATAAATGTAAGGTTTAGAGAATTATTAATAATTGAATTACAGATTATTAATGGGTATTACTTATATGATATAAACTTAATTAAATGATATATTTTTATTTTAACAAGAACAAAATCTAATATCATACTGATTTAATTGATGGTATGAAAGAAACACATAAAGCAGGTACGAGATATCCAATTCCTTATAAAATTTCTACTCCAGACTTTTTTGTAAAATTAAAAGAACAATTAGATAAAGCTAAAAAAAATTAATTATTCAAAAATTATTTAGTGTTAAAAAGAACCGAATATTTTAGTAAAAATTTAAAAAAAATCGTTCCTTATTTGTCTAAATACTCGCTTAATCGAAATACACATAACACATTTTTTTTCATCAAAAATATTTAAGGAATTATGGTGATGACAATTATCTTTTATTTTTTAACAATATGGTTTTTCTCAATTTTAATATTAAACAATTTCATTGATCAGAAAAAGAAAAATGAGGCTTTAATTCAAAAAGCTAAAACTTCGAATGATGTATTAAAGGGTAAGATGGTTGTTTATAAAGATGAATTATATAAAGTGAAGAAGGGAATTTTAAATTTAAGAGGTATTGAAATATCAGACATTAATAATATTCTTGGTCTTGAAGAACTAAAAAATCTAAAGAATCTTGATTTATCTAATAATAATATATCAGAAATTAGGGGTTTAGAAAATCTATCTAATTTATTAGCATTAAATCTCTCATACAATAACCTAAAGAATCTCAAAGGAATAGAAAACTTAATAAATTTAGAATATTTAAATGTAAGCAACAATAAAGTTGAAGACCTTAAAGGAATCTCAAATTTAGCAAACTTATCAACATTAAACATTACAAATAATTATATTAGTAGTATAGATGAGCTAAAATCACTAAAAAGTTTGAAGATACTATATCTTAAAGGCAACAATATTAAAGATGAGATACAAGATCAACTTTCAGAAAGTCTCTCTCGATTAGATTCTAAAGAACCAACCGTAAGAGTGTATACACCTCCTCTAAAAAAATCTATACACATTGATATTCATAAAGTAATGATAGTAGTCATTATAATAATACTTATTTTACCCTTCATTTTTGCGTTGATTTTCGTTTATGCGATAGCAAAAAGTCTTTCAATGAGTTATTCTAGAGCACTTAAACTTACATATTTACCTGTTTTCGGATGGACTGTTGTAATATACTTAGGTATTTTTGGAATATCATTTTTGATTGGTGGATTTGCTGGTTTAATTGAAGAAGATTCAGATATGATCTTACCAGTTAGTATTTGTTTTGTTATTCTCCTCATCATTATTGGATCAATTGTGGGATATCAATTATTCAAAGGTTTTGCTGATAGATTTATTTAAATTATCCTTAGAGGTCCTTTTTATCTATTTTTACCAGAACATTTTTTAATGTGGCGTATGAAGATATTAAATCGATAATTTTTCTTACATTTTCAGATTTATGAAGCCGGTATTTAACTTTTTTAATATTATTGAACTCTACTTGCCTCAAAAATTGAATTTCAAGAACAATATAATCTTGACCATATTTTTTTCTTGTTGTTATTAACAATTCATCGAAATCAGACCATTTAATTTCTATTATAGGTTTCAAGGGAACTTTAATCAAAAATTTTTCATTAGAGAGAAGAAACTTCTTTCTACCTTCAATACTATAAAACCTACGCGAAAAAAAAACGATAGTGAGTATTATTGGAATAAATATAATTAAAAGAATTCCCAGGATCATTAGTTCATAACCCTCTAGTGAAAAAGCCATTACTGCTAAAAAAATGAAGAGAGGAATTATAAAGATTCCAACACATATGGGGAAGATTAAAAAAGCATATGAACCAGGGTCTTCAATTTCTTGCATATCATTTTTATATTTCTCTATATCATCTTCTTTTTCGTTTTCCATACTCCTCGCCCGATATTTATTTTAATAAAATTTAAAGGATATATTATGATAATTAGGAACAAATTTTACAATAATTGTTTATTTCGCTATTTAAAATTAATTGAATTAAGAATAATAAATTTGCTCTATTTTTAAATATTTATTATATTTTTCTATAATTTTATGGTTCTATAAGAGAAACATTTTATTTATTTTCCATATATAGATATGGAAGAATTTTTACCATTGATAAATTTGTAATTTAATATATTAATTTTAATTTGATAAATAATTATATCTAATTACAGCTATTTTGATAAATAGAGAGAATTTTCATGAGATCTAGTAAATTGATGTCATTAAAAGATGCAATCTCAACATACATTCAAGATAAGGATCTAATTGGATTTGGTGGTCTTTCTTTTTGGAGAAAACCAATAAGTGTTTGTAGAGAGATAATTAGGCAGAGTAAGAAAAAGTTATCGATTTGTACGTTTGTTGGAGGAATCGAAGTTGATATGCTTATAGCAGGAGGATGTGTTTCTGAAGTTAGATCTTGTTTTGTTGGAATGGAAATTTTTGGCATGGCCCCGAATTATAGAAGAGCTGTTGAATCGGGTGTTATTAAAATTTCTGAGGAAAGTGAAGCCACTATTGCTTTAGGATTGAGAGCATCTTACTTGAAAGTACCATTCATGCCATTAAAAGGTATCATTGGAACTGATATGCCAAAAGTAAGGGATGATATTAAACAAATTGAAGATCCACTTGGTTCAGGAACTCAGGTTATGGCTGTACCAAAAATAGATTTAGATGTAGCTATAATTCATGTGCCTTATGCTGATGAATTTGGAAATGCCAATATTGCTGGTGCAGTATGGATGGATGCAGATATGGCAAAAACAGCGAAAAATACAATTATTATCTGTGAAAAATTAGTTGAAACAGAAGATATCCGATATTTACCAGGTAAAGCACAATTACCTATGCAAACTACAGATGCAGTAGTAAAAATACCCTTTGGTGCCCATCCAACTAGTTGTTATCCATTCTATACATTTGATCCACTTCATATTCAAGAATATCTTAAAACTGATTTTGAAGATTATAAGGAAAAATACATTATTAACAAAACTCCAGCTCAATACCTTGAAGAAGCTGGTGGGATTCAAACCATTTTAAATATATTGTTATAAGAAATTTAATTTTTAGAGGTGTTTTGATTGAATAGAATTATTCAAAATAATCAAACTTTAGAATTAATTAATAATAGAAGAACTATTCGTGCATATAATTCTAAACCACTTACTCAAGAAGAAATTAATACTATTATACATGGAGCAATGAGAGCTCCTACAGCAGGTAACATGATGTTCTATTCCATTATCCAAGTAACTGACCAAAAGATGAAAGAAAAATTAGCAATAACATGTGATAATCAGCCCCATATCGCAAAATCACCCTTAATTTTGGTTTTTTTGGCCGATATGCAACGTTGGTGGGATTATTTTAAAATCTGTAGAACAAAAGAGTTATGTGATGAGATTGACGTAGAATTTGAAACTCCACAGGAATCCGATTTATTACTTGCCTGTTGTGATGCCTTAATAGCTGCACAAAATGCTGTTATCACAGCTGAAGCTTTAGGAATTGGCTCATGCTATATTGGTGATATTATGGAAAATATTGAAATTCATCGTAAAATGTTCAATCTTTCTCGATGGGTCTTTCCTATAATAATGGTCTGTTTTGGATATCCAAAAGGTGAAAAAGAAAATATACCTCTTACACCAAGGTTTCCTCAAAAATATATCCATTTTATTAACAAGTATAATAGACTAAATAAGCAAGATTTTACTGAAATGTTTCAAAATGTAGATAGAAAGTATGATGTAAACCACGCCAAAAATTTGGGGCAAAAATTTTATATTGCTAAATTGGCAGCGGATTATTCTAAGGAAATGCGCCGATCAGTTAAAGTGGCTATTAAAGATTGGATTGAAAAAAATCTTTAAATAATAAAAGAGGGATAAAAAAATGAAAGAACATTCGAAGGATTATACTATAGATGAGATGATGACTGTTTTAATGGCAAGGGAAGTTAGAAACGATGATGTAATGATCGTTGGTGTAGCGACTCCTATGGTATGGGTCGCTTTCACTTTAGCAAAAGTAACTCATGCACCAGATGCAATATATCATTACATTATGGGAAATACATTTGTCCTAGAACCTCGGCAAGTGAGTTTGCTTTATCATGAAATGAATACAGCAAGAGCATATCGATTTCAAAATAGTGTGGAATGTACCTTGGAATCACTTCCTTCTGATAAACTTACCACAATAGAATTCTTTAGGCCTGCTCAAATTGACCAATATGGAAATACAAACAATATATGTATTGGGGATTGGAATAGACCTAAGATTAGACTTCCTGGGGCGGCAGGTATACTTGATTTTAGTATGTTCTATTCTCGTGGTTCTTTCCTTTATACTCCTCGTCATGATAAAAGAACATTCATCCCAACTGAAAAACTCGACTTTATATCAGGAGTTGGGTTTCCAAACGGAAAAGCTTCCATATGTGGAGGTTCTGGTCCTCAATGTGTAATAACTAATTTAGCTTATTTAGATTTCGAAGAAAAAAGTAAAAGGATGAGAGTAGACTCTATTCATCCGGGTATTGAAATTGAAGAATTGAAAGAATCCACTGACTTTGAGTTACTATTTACTAAAAATTTAAAGGAAACTGAACCTCCAACAGTAAAAGAAATCAGATTGTTAAGAGAAAAAGTCGATCCATTAAATATTAGACAATTAGAAGTGCTGTCTGGTAAAGAACGTGAAGAATTATTAGATGAAATTATTCAAAAGGAAATGGCAATGAAAAATAGATTCCCAAAACCACTAGGTTAATTATTTATTCATAATCTTTTTGACTTACATATAGTTTAATTTCACGATTATATTTTTCAAGTATTATAAAATCAAGTTTAGCCAGCTTATCAACATGATATTTCACCGAACTTCTTCTCATATTTAATTTCCTGGATATCATCGCTGAATTAATGCCAGGATTCTCTTCAATTAAATTCAAAATTTTTAGACTAGTTTTTGACTTTTTTATCAATTTTAATGGTATTTTTTTCACTTCTATTTTGAATAAAACAGGGAAAAAAGAAATATATTGCCCTAATTTCTCTCTTTTAATTATTCCATATTTTAATAGTACATATAGATGCCATTGTAACTGTCCTTTTTGCAAATTACATTGTCTTAGGAGTTCATTATTATGAATTCCGGGTTCTTGCAAAATTTTATTAATTATATTTTTCCGATTCTCATTTTCAAAAATATCTTCGAAAGATAAATAATCACGTCCTCCAGTTATTATAGTCTTTCTCCTAAAATAGTCTTTGTACTGATTAACAGTTAATAAGATGAAAAATGATGAAAAAATGAGTGTTAAAAATGCTAATAAACCTATTAAAAACCAATTAAATGTGTAATTTTTAGGAGCAAAAAACTCTTCATCGGGAGGTAATAGCGGAAATATAGAAATTAATGAAATACAAATAAGAGTAATGATAATACCTAATTTGATATAAAATAATCTTTTGTATTTCCTTATTTCTTTTTTTAAAAAACTCATATTAAATAAAAAGAAATTGATTATATATAATTTTAAAAGTTTCCTATTCAATTTGATTCACTAATCTTAAATTGTTTAATAGTTAAAATTGGGATTATAAAACCAACAGAGTTCTCGTATTCAATAAAACTCTTCCCATACTTTTTTGTCAATGAATAATCTTCTATTTTAGCTAAAATGATATAAGCAATTACTTCCATAAACCAAATGAATACTAGGAGAGAATTTCCATAAGAGAATTCATTATCAAATGGGAAAATGGGAGATGTATTGAGAGAAATCATCGTAAGCCCGAGAGTCATTATGATTATTCCTAAGTATTGTGGATGTCTTACGTACTTGTAAGGTCCCTTTCTTATTAGTTCTTTTCGATGAATTAATTGATATACGATTGAATAAATAAAAAATAAAGCTCCGAACAGTGCCATAACACTCCATGGAAAGCCATAAGATAAAAAGAATTCAAAATCATGCATCGCAATTTGAGGATTACTTAAAAAATAACTAAAATATGTAATTAAAGGAATGCTCATAACTCCAAACCATATAGAAGCACATGGTATATATTGAAAAACTGGAATTAATAAAGATGAAATAGTGATTATAGAGTTTTTAATAGTGGATTTAAACTTTTCAATCATTTTTTTTCATTCTCATTTTTTATTTCATTATGAATTGTAGTTAATTATTTCTAATTGTTTAGAAGAAACAGAGCTTTTAAAGCTTTAAGGTGCACTTTTCGAACATAAAAACCATTATATTTTTTCATAAGGTTCAAAGCTCTTACATATGGAATCTTTTCTTAAATACTTATTTTTTAATTTACAATGAAATATTTCCTCATGATAATAAACGCAGTCAATACAAGAATAAAGACGATTTTTTATTTTGTATTTAATTTCTTTTAATTTTTCGAGATAGATCCCTTTATTTAACATTAATTTTAGTTTATCATATGGTGTGGCAGTTATTCTACAATATATGATATTGGGTGAAGGAGGAGCCCAAATTTGGAGCAAGGTGTCAGATTTAATGTGTGTCTCATGATCACTATATCCACATGGACAGGGATTTTTCCTTAACATATTTCCACATTCAGGACAGAATTCAACCATTATTCTCTTATTATTCTAGTAAGTGGTTTAATTAAATCCTATTTATTCTATCTCGAAATTCATACAAAGTTCATTTTTTAAACAATTCAACTAAAAGTTATAGAAGGAACCCAAAGAAATATTATAAAAGCAGAAAATAATAGCAGGTTTATGAAACTCTCAAATCTTTCTTCATTAATATAAATCCGACAATCTCTAAGCCAGCACCTATAAACGGTTATTATTATTATTAAATTTTCAAATTTATAGCTAATTATTTTGTTTTTTTAATTTATACTTTTTATTGATGATAATAATCATAATTACAAATAGTATTAAAGTGAAGCTTCCACTAATTGTTAAAAAAGGGATAAGTGAGCCTTCGGTTATAGTGTCAATGATAATCTTAATGTAGGTAAATGGTCCAAGCCCATTTTCAGGCGGAGGAGGTGGCGTTTGGTCGAATATATAACTGGAAATAATGTACATTTCATCAATTTCAGAACCAGAAATATCTTCAGTAATTAATTTAATCCCCCTATTATGTAGGTTTTGATATACATGCCATCCTAAAGCATCATGAAAAACAATAGATAAGCCTATTGTTTTATCTATGTCTTTTCGAATCTCAACTGTACATTCATTAGAAGGAGACTGTAATTTATGAACATGAAAGCCATAATAGTAAAGCTTTACTTCATCACTAAGCGAGGATTCCCTAATAAGAGAGTATTTGGTAACACGAGCGTCTAGATTTTCAAAACCATAGAGGTTGTTTTTAAATCCCAACTTGTCTAAAGTCAATGCTGTAATCCAATTCAAATATAGTTCATTGAATGTAATATTATTGCCTGCTCTTTGTAAAACATTTTCAATTCCATAGGCTCCATCCGCAGTTTCTGTTATCAGATTTCGAAGAATATCAACACCATAATGCTCAGCGATGTAGAATGCAAACAAATAGGCACCTCCATAATCAATAGAATTTAACATATTCCAATACAGAAGAGAATCTTCAGGATGGTCAAGAAAGAGACCTGACTGAGGGTTTAAGTTGTTATATGGAGCTAAATAACCAGCATGATACATGGCATATTCCGCTAAAGCTTCAAGAGTGAAGTGAGGTTCATCCATTTCATTGTTAAACCAAATGAGATGATGAAACTCATGTGCAATGGTAGGTATCCATGTTTTATAATAAATATGGAACATCTCACACTGGTTAGAATATTCTAATTGGAGTTCATTTCTCTGATCGTAATAACTAATAGGATTATGAGAAAGCAGAATTATGATTCTTGGATCTCCATCTATATCTCCCAATGTTCCATTAGGATGTCCAGCTAAATCAATAATTTGAGGATAAATTGTATAGTCGAATTCAGTGCAAATATTTTCCCCTTTTATAGCTGCAGCTTGCTCTCCTAATTCTGCTATACAATAATCTTCCATATAAATGTAACAATTTTCTCCTATTGAAACCAATGTTGCATTCATTTTAAAATATGAACAAGTATTGAAGTCCCAGACCCAGAAAGCTCGTTGATCTCCTATTTCATTAAAATTTTTATTCTGAGATAAGTTCTGGTTATTGTTAGAAGGAGGATAAAAGTAATTTTTTCGGGGAAGATTAGATTGCTGTAAGATATCATATTTTCCAGAGTCTTTTTGTAAACTACTCTCTTTAAGTTGTTGGTTAAATTGATAATTAAAAAGATGTTCATTTCCGATAAACATACTACTTGAAGTAGATGTCCCTACAAGCAAAAAAATCAGGATTATGGTGTTGACGATTCGAGAGCATATTTTAGTAATGATCACTTTCATCTAATTAATCTTTCTAACCTTTATCTTTTCTATTTTCATACTATTTATAAAGGTTTAGGTGCACTTTTCGAACATTTTAATAATTTTCAAGATTCATCTGAAATAATTGTAAAGGATTATTTTCCTCTAATTTTATGTACTTTCTTCTTTATTAAAAGTTTTTCTTTTTTAGGTGTCTGTACATAAAATAACCTCCAGTAATGACGAGAATTGAACATAGGATAACAATAGTGATTACAATTTCCGTTGGAACAAAATTTTGAATTGTCGGTACATTTGAGAGTTCAAGGATCTCCAGACCGTCATCTAAATCAGTTAAAAATACTAAATTATTATCAACAAATAAATTTCTCGTGTGCCCTCCGTCATTAAATCCACTTATCTTCCAAGGATTAGTGGGATCACTTATATTAACGATTTCAAGCCCATCATTATCATCTGATAGAAAAGCCATATCATCTAAAATGAAAGCAAAGTATACAATACCTCCGTTGTTGAATGATCCTAAAGTAGTCGGAAGGTTAGGATTACTAACATTCAAGATCTCTAAACCGTTTGAACTATAACATAAGTAAGCAATATTATCTATAACCTTAACACTGTAAGCACCTTCCCCATTAAAACATCCACCGATTTCGAAAGGATTAAATGGATCTGAGATGTTGACTATTTCAAGACCTGCATGGTATTCTGCTATATAAGCTAAGTCTCCTTTAATAAAAACCCCGTTAGGTGATCCACCATCGTTGTATTCACCAATTTTAGTTGGATGTCTAATATCGCTGCAGTTAATAATTTCAAGTCCATTTTCTAGACTCACTAAATAAACAAGATCTCCAACAGTGAAAACATCAGAAACATGTCCTCCATCGTAGAAATCACTTATCTTAATAGGACTTAATGGATTTGATACATTGACTATTTGTAATCCACTAAAATAATTCGCTAAATAAGCAACCCCATTAAGAACGTCGATACTGTGAGTTACTCCGAGGTCAAGGTGCCCCAACTCGGTTGGATTGCGAGGGTCAGAAACATCAATAATTTGCAACCCTTCTTCAGTTCCCCCGATATATGCTATATCATCGATTACAACAACATCCCAGGCATTTAAAGTGTCGAATTGCCCGATCTTTTGTGGATTTATATTTAAATCAGCATATACTTTATTACCGTTTGATAAAAACATAAAAAATACTATAATAATAAAGAGAAATTTCTTTGATAGAAGTTTCTTTGAATTCATTTTTCATCAATTATCTTTGAATGTTTAATTAAGTTTTTGCCTACATAATTATAAAGATTTGAGGTGCACTTTTCGAACATTTTAAAAATTCTAACATTGTATCAATATTAACTAAATAGTTATTGAGTAGTGGTACCATGCCAAAAGAGAAGGTTAAAGATATTGAGATATATTATGAAATCACTGGAGAGGGAGCCAAAATCGATGAAGAGTATTTTCTACCTAAATTTTTCTCAGACATAACTAGTAATTAGTTCCAAAAATAATTGAATAAATTTTAAAAAGTCATTCTAATTATTAACACCTATGATTTACTGTCCATATTGTGGCAAACCAATTAACAAAGAACAGGTAATTTGTCTTAGCTGTGGAAGACAAATACAACCTTTAAAAGTAGAGAATGTAATTAAAGAGGGGAAGAATAACTGCAAAATTGGCATTATTATAATTGTTACACTCATTAGTGTTATGCTCCTTGTCACAACGCTTCCTATGTTTTTTACATAAGGTCTTCTTGTTATATCGTAAATCTAATTCTTGTAGATTTACTAGATTTTCAAGACCTGTAATTTCAGAGAAATGCTGAAAAACTACAAATTCAGTCTACCAAGGAAACGAATTATAAAATAATTTTTTTCCTTTTTCTTTGCTTTAATAAGGAGTTTTTGACAACCATTAAACAGAAGCATTAAACACAAGTATTTAACACAAGGATTAAACACAAGCAAATAAAGTTTAATGAATGACGTTTGATAAATGATCTCTTATTTTCTTTTTACCCTTTTTTTTCCAAAATAATTACGATGTTAATTTTCTCAAAAAACCAGAAGTATTATGGATATAGTATAGCTTATAAAAAAGTGAAATTATGGTGAGATTGCTTCGAGGGATATTACTTTTTTTTAACGAGCAACCTTGTTGTCCCAGACAAAGTTCTTGAACAATATCACCTCTCACCATAGTTTGTCCTCCTATTCTTCTTTTTACTATTTCACCTATGCTGTGCTGAATATTCTTGATTTATATATTTTTATTAATGCTTATAATCTTATTTTGGGGAGGTGCTTTCACACTTGCAAAAACCTTAAATAACTATCTATGATCTTTTTCCATACAAGTATATAAATTTTTAGCGAAATAAAATGAAAAAAAGAATAATTATTTTAAGTACAATATTGTTTTTTCTTCTAATCCTCAACTTTAATTGCTTTTCTTTTCTTAGTAAAACAAACTATACAATAGATCCTCAAAATACAATAAATACAAGTTCTCCAGAGAATATTCCTTTATGGAATTATGAGAGTGAGCAAATAGTATATTATACGAGAATTTCATCTTCTGGTGATTACATTGTAGCAGCAATTGATAAGACAATTTATCTTTTCTCTAAATCAAGTTCCAACCCATTGTGGAGTTATGAAGCAGATACTTGGATTGTAACATTGGCGATCTCCTCTAATGGTAGTTATATAGCTTTTGGTACTGGAGATCCAGATAATAAAATCTTTCTATTTAATAAAGCAAATCCCATTCCATTATGGAACTATAGTTTAAGTGATAGATCTAAATCAATAGCATTTTCACAGAATGCTGTTTATCTTGCAGTAGGAACAGATGATGACCATCTTTATTTATTTAACAGTTCTATTACTACTCCAAAAACTCCATTATGGAGTTATATAGCAAGTGGGAGTAATTTTGTATCAATCTCCTCTGATGGATTTTATATTACGGTAGCTGCAAGTACGTCCCGTATTTATCTCTTTAATAATTCTATTACTACTCCAAAAACTCCAATGTGGATTTATGAGACAGGGGATTCGATTCATTCTCTTACTATTTCTTCAGATGGTAATTTTATATTAGCTGGGAGTCAGGAAACGGTATATTTATTAAATAATTCAATTTCCAATCCAAAAACTTCTATTTGGAACTATAATCTAACAGTTGTTGATGTAAATTCGATAGATATCTCCGATAATAATAATTATATTGCTGTGGGCGGTGGAACTATGGTTTATTTATTCAATTTTTCAATTTCTATGCCTATAACATATTCTTGGAGTTATAATACCACCTTAGGTTATGTAGATACCGTTAAAATTTCTTTTGATGGAACTTATATTGCAGCAGGATGTAGATATGCATATTATACTCTTTACTACTTTGATAGCTCAATTTCATCTCCAAAATCACCCTTATGGACTAATGTTAAAGATTATGATATAGCCTGGTCAACCGATATGTCATCAGATGGTAATTATATTGTAATAAGTGGGGGAAACATAAAACATGGCGTTTATTTATTCGGTCGATCAATACATACAGAGGATAAAGAAATAGCTATTCATTTTGGGAACTACTATTTGCTAATCATTATGATTGGAGCTATTTTCTTAATACTGGTTAAAAAAAATCAAATAAAGCATCAAAAATAAGGATATTTTATTTAAAGTTCTTATAATCTACCATAAGTGGGGACTATAGTAATATCCACAAGTTTTGAACAACTTTTTTTTTATTTAAAATAAACAGTGCTGACATCTCTGGCAAACTCGTAAATTTGGGTTTGTAGTGGGGCGAGCAAAATCTAAATCCATTCAACTACCAAAACTTAATAACCGAAAGCTATATTTAGCTTTTCTACTTGGTTATTATGATGCGATGGAAAAGTTAGAACTTCAAGAATCAATTGTGGGAGTAAGAATTTCCTTATACAAATCCAACAATTATTCGGTCTGAACTACAAGATCGCCAAAAAAACCAGTGGAGGTCCCATCAACAGAAGGGAAATTCATGGTGAATGCTTTGAAATGGGTCTTGGTAAAGATCTTTTCAATGAAATGCTGGACAACTATCAATTCAGCCTACCTAGGAAGCGGAATTACCTCTAATTCTTTTCCTTTTTTTCCTAATTTTGATTAAGGGAGTTTTTGATAAATGAAGTTTGATAATCTCTTTTTTTCTTTTTACCCCTTTTGTTCAATCCAATTATGATGTTAATCCTCTCAATAAACCAGAATTATTATGGGATAGAAAGATAATTTATATAAAATAATATCACTAAAATCAAGAAGTAATAATGGACCTAGCGGGAATTGAACCCGCGGCCTTTTCCATGCCAAGGAAACGATCTTCCACTAATCCATAGGCCCATTATATGTTATAGATCAAAACACTCCCAAATAATTAAATTTTTGTATTTCAAGGTTATTATGAGATCGTCAATTATAGTTCTTTTCCACAACTTACACAAAACTTCTGATTTATGTTTCCTATTTTTGAACCACATTCAGGGCAGAAATTTGGATGAGTGTGAGTAGTGCTCGTGGATGTAGTAGTAATTGCTTCTTGCTGCTCTATTATCGTTTTTTTTTTAAAATAAGTGTTCCGTTTTGTTTTCTTTATTGTTCCAGATATGATTAATGCTAGAGGAATGACTAATGCGATTATACAGCTAATTTAATCCCAAATAATTTCGTTCTATTTGAAAAAAAATTTGGTTAATTTTAATTAAAAAAATTGATTTTTATTAAAAATGGAAAGAATTGACATTAATTTTGGGAAATTCAAAGTTGATCAACTTGGATATGTGTACAAAGATATTGAAAAGCAAGCAAAATTATTAGAAACTGTTTATGGGCTTGCTAAGTTTGCTTTTCTTGAAAGAAAGGATAGCTTATGCAAATATAGAGGAAAAGATTCTATGATATCAACTAGGTTAGCTATAAGTAGGATTTTTAACGTTCAAATTGAAGTAATTCAACATATTAAAGGAGAATGCGTATTTAAAGAATTTTTAGACTCCGGGAGAGAAGGTTTACATCACTTTGGAATTTATGTTGACGATTTAGATTCTGTTGTTAAAGAATTTACTGATAAAGGCTATGAGATAATTCATCAGAGGATAATTGGGAAACAAAAAGTTGCATACTTTGATACAGAAAAAGACCTAGGAATATTACTTGAATTTCAAGAAACTATCAGAAGGAAAAAAAGAAATACATCTGAAAATAAATGGTGATATAAAAAAAATAAAAGTAAAAGATGAGATATTTAAATCTTGTACCATCCTTTGAAAATATGATTTTCAATATGATTATTCTTCTTTAATAATTAAGTGAAAAGATTCATTTCGTACTGATTTTTGTACAGAGCAATTCCAATTATTTTCCAATAAAGTTTTAAAATAAGTTGCCCAGAATTTACCATATTCTCTTGTTAAGTCATGATTAAAAGTCATTTGTATAGCACCTTCATCATATTTTATTATATCAATTTTTCTAAAGTAATTCGCTGCGTACCACATGCCTTTCAACCCTTTTAAAAATTCCTCCAAATCCATTTCTTCCTTTCTTTTTCCAATATACCACTCAATAGCTTCAACGGCGATGTTATCTGTATAAGCTTTTTTTCTATTTCCTGAAATATATGAAAGAAAGGTGGTTTTGCCTACTAATACCATATTTAATTCTTCTCGGGCTCTACACCATATTACCTCTATATCGTTATCTTTTGGGTTATAATAGTTATCTAGTAATTCTAATGCTCGCTGAATGACTTTAGATTTCTTGCCAAAAATCTTGTTGCCATCATTATCTTCCATATCAGAATAAGCATCAATAAGTTCCTTAGTATGCTTTGAAATTGTTGTGTGGATATGGAATTTTTCAGATTGATCTTTTTTACCCTTTTGATTTTTTATATTACTCATTTAAGCTTCAATTTTTTTATTGTTATTTAATAATGTTCACACTATGTGTACATAAGTACATACTAATATTTAAATATTGTACATTTATTCATCTATTGTGAACATAATCTTTTTAATTAATATATTAGAGGTTTCTTATTTTGAGTAAAGATGGGAGGGTAGTTGATTATTGAAATTGAACAAATTATAGATGGACACACTCTCTTGACAAAAATAAAAGATGAGTTAATAATTAAAACAAATTATACCCTCGAATGTGATGACTTTTATAAAACAATAGCTGTAGCTTATAGTCCAATCTTAGCAGTTTTCTTAATATCAAGCATTTTTTCATTATATGCATTAATCCCATTATTCCTTTTTACAATAGGTTTTCTGTCCATTGTATGTATTTACACGTATTATAGATATCGTAGATTTGAATGGATTTTTGATAAATCACTTAACAAAGTTCATTTACAGAGAGTTTCACCTAGTTTTAAAAGAAATAGAGCCTTTGATTTATCTAAAATAGAATATATTTCTTACCAGATAGGTCATTATTTTCCACCTTCTATGTATGACCTAAGGTTTTTTCTAAAGAATAAGAAAAAAGGAAATAAAATTTACGTTGGAGAGAAAAAAAAATGCGAAAGAGTAGGTAATTTAGTTTCCAGTTTTTTGGAAAGACCTTTAAATTATGATAATTCCAAAGAAATTAAAATATATTGGGAATGAGGGTAATTTAATATGCTTATATCAGAAATGATTTTATTAATGTTTCTTGATGAGAGTAAAGGTAAAATTTATTCCAGAGGACGCACCACTAAAGATTTAGGATTAGCAGGAGCTATGATACTGGATTTATATCTTAAAGGGAAAGTTTCAATTTATGGGAAAAAATTAAAAATATTAAATTATTGTCATAGTGGACTCCCATACGTAGATAAAATATTAGTATTCTTATATCGCTCAAAAAGACCACTAAAATTGAGATCTTGGCTAAATAAAATATCACAATTCTATAAAAAATCTTCTCTATACTTTTATCAACGTTTAGAAAGTCATGGAATTATAATCGGTGGTTTTAAAGCACGGAGATTTTATTTAACAGAACCAGAAGTTAAGTATTCATTGTTAGAAAAAGTAAAAAATGTTGTAATAAACAATATGAATCCTGATATCGAATTGTTATGTTTGTTGAGCTTAATGAAGGCATGCAGACTAATAAAAGTATATTTTATGAGAAAATATAGAAAGTATGTCAAAAGAAGAATTAAGGAACTACTTCATTCCTCATATTACAGCTCTGAAACAAGAGAAATGATCTTAGGAGTAATTAAAGCTATAGAAGACATAATAAGAGCAAGAACTACTGCTTCTGCCGTTGTGGCCACTTTTTAAGGTAAAAATATAACATTAAATAAGATAAAAAAAAGATCCTACGAATATGAATGTTTCTTATACGTATCGTGCATCAGCTTTAATACCTAACGGAATAGGAATTATCATCTTATTAAATATATTCTTATTCTCTTTATGTGGAATGGTTTGGAATGATTTTTCATATAATGAAGTTACAAAATGGCAGATAATCATAATATTAATTCTCATTGGTGAGCCTTTAATCATAAGATTTGGTGGAAGTATCATAAAGGAAGGAAAAAACCAATATGAAATTCAGTTTACAGAAGTGAATTTTAAATCATACAAAAATTATAAATTAGAAATTGATGAAGCAGTTGAAAAGATTGAAAAAATTAATATAAGTATTGTAAGTATTGGTTCATGGATTGGGGGGGTCGAATATATAAAAATAGAAATAGAATTGAAATAAATGGAGAAATTTCAGTTAAATATCAGAGGTAAAAATTGGATAACCAAATTTTTAAAATTTGAAGATTCATTAAAGCAATATTGTAGTGAAAAACAGATTCCGATTATTGTATCATTTCCTGATGACTTCTCAAAACATAGATATAATTATCTAAAAAGTAAAAATTGAATCCTTGCTCATGAACATATTTTTATTGCTTTAGAGTATATTGGAATGGGTTTATTAATATTTGGATATGTTTTATTATTAATATAATCGTAAATCTATTTTTATAATAGGGAAGTGCTACAGATCCAAAAAAAATCATACTTTATTATTATATATTGTGTTAGCTTTTACTTTTTAATTTTTGACACCTTTGTAGGATTATTTCAATTAATTAATTTAATCCAAAGAGGAGGAGATTTATTAAATACAGTGGAGAGGCAATTTAGGATTATGAATTTATTTGTTGACTTAATTACACTGGTAGGGATGAGCTTATTTCTTCTTTTTCTATGGAGAAGACTATTCATAGAAACGAGTGAGGAAGAGATTACAAACAACAGTAAGTCATTTAAAATTATGCTTGTAATCGGAGGAATAAATTTATTAATTTTAGTTATTTTGTTTCCATTTTTAATAGATGTTAATCTTAATGTATCTCCAATTGGTCATGTCTATGATGTTGTACTAAAAGTAGGTTTAATTTTATTTTTGATGGGAATTGTAGGTAAAGTTTCTGATAAAATAGAAAGACAAAAAAATGAAAAAAAGATGTAATAATAGCACTAAAATATGTAATATCTTAAGATGTTATTTGGAACATAAGGAAACATTTATAAGTGGGTATATTTATAATAGAATGCTAATTAAATATATAATAAATTTTTAAATGATAAAATTAATAGTAATAGAGTAAAAAACTTGAATAAGGAAGAGGATAATATAGAAGTAGAGAAAAATGGTCACTTAAAAAAGATTAGAAGAAGATTGCTTGCTGGAATAGCTCTATTATTCTTGTTAACTTTCACATTTATTTTTATTAATAATTCTTTTTCATTTTCAGATTTAACTTTAATTTTGATTCTTGATTTATTGTATTTAATTCCATTTGATCTCATCTTTATCCTTACATTGGTTTATTTAATGAAATATTCCCACCCGCAAATTACATCAATTTATGATATCATACCATATTTTGCTGTAAGTCTTTTTTTAATTCTAATAAACCAAGCTGTGTTTTATTCAACTCTAATTGAATAGTTTAGTTCCAAAAAAAAAGTTAAATTAAAAATAAAAAAAAATGGAAAACATATAATTCTTTTTAATTTAATCGTCAGTTTCATAACTCAAACAAGTTGTCTATATCTTCTCAGTTCTCTAGGTCCACTCTTTTTTTATAAATTATAAACTTAATGTTGAAAATATGATTTTCAATAATTAAAACTGTCTCTCATAAATTTCTTTAAAATCTATAATTTCTAACTCATTGAAATAACTTTCTTTACAATCTTTACATATCGTTCCTTGACTTAAATCAATGTCAATCATCAATAAATAAAAATGCTCATCGTTTATCATATTTTTATTACAACCGTAATTGCATAAAATACAATCATCTGGTATAGACATTATTTCACTTTCAATACTTCCATCAAGGTTTATAGTGGTAATAGTATGCTCTCTTATAGGAAATAGAATTTGAAATTGTTCTTTATTTAATTTCATTAGAAATTTATTATTATTTATCATTCATATCCTCCTTCTTTCCTATTATTACATTACCATACTCCTCAAATTCCACTCTTAATCTTAGCATTTTTTCTAAACTCATTCTTTTTGTTTTTTAAATTCTTAATATTTTCCTTATAAACTTCTAAATTTGATTCTTTAAACAAAAAAGCATTATAAAGAATTTGATTATTAAGAAATTTAATGATTTCATGTACCATATATTATAAATTCATGATTTCTATTTAAGAAATCAAGTATAATTTTACCCCATTCACTTTCAATTTCTTTTATAATTTATTTATAGATCTCATCATTCAATTAGAAAAATGGAGTATTAATCTTAAAAATCTTAATAGAATAAAGTTAAAATTCAATGAATTTGAAGTTCGAATTTTAAAAAGTCTATTCAGCTCTACATTAGAGAATGGATATCCTATAATAATTTCAAAAAGACAAGTACTTCTAATCCTAAAGTTTGAAAAAAATGAAGATCTAAATATATTCAAGGAAAATTATTCATCTTGGATAAAATCCTTATTTGATCTTTTAAGGGATTATGGATATAAACAATATCAACAGGAATATATTATTAAAGATCAGGATATTTCTTTTTATTGCATTTTACTCTCAAATACAAATGAGAGAATAAAGAGATGAGCCTTTATTCTTTATATAAGTGAAATCACATGTATTTACTTTTTGTAAGTAAAGTATACATTAATGACTATTACATTTCAAGGAAATTAATAAAATTTATAAAGTTGAAGCCGAATAAAGGCATTGTATTTAATTGAAAAGAAATGTTTGAATTTCTCTTCTTCTAGTCTCCATCTCTCTATCAAACAGTTCCCTTGCTGTTTTTGTGTAGAACTCATTTCTTTTTCTAAATTCATAATGCTCTTGAGGAGTTGTATTATATGATTCAATGTCGCTATAGAATTGTTCTTTGAAGGCATCAGACATCGCATCTGCATCAATTAATAACTGTTTCTCTAGCTCCTTTGGGTTTTGAAATTTATGTGCTACCACAATATCAATCACTTTTTCTATTTGGCTT
>JAEOTZ010000076.1 GCA_016839585.1 Promethearchaeota archaeon | reverse complement strand
CTTCTGAAGCATTTACTCCGCCTCCTGCTATGATTATTGGCTTTTTTGCAGCCTTTAAAATATCAATTGCTTTTTTGATAACCTCTGGATTACCAGCAGGTCGATTAAAAGCTCGATATTTTTCTGGTTTTAAAATCTTCTTGAAATTTTCTTCTTTAGCTTCCCTAACTAAAGCAGTTTCTCTTAGTTCAAGAAAAACTGGTCCTCTTCTTCCTGACATAGCTGCCTTCATACTACGTTGCACTGCAAATGGTATTTCGTAAGGTTCTTCAACAGATATTTGCAATTTTGTAATTGGTTTCATCAAACTCATCTGATCTAATCCCCCTTGTAAAATTCCTGTATCATCAAACATTCGCGCGATCTGAGCACCAATAACTAACATTGGGATTGAATCTGCATTTGCTGCCGCAACTGCAGGTATAAGATGTGAAACTCCAGGTCCTGCGGTACCAAGACATACTCCAACTTCTCCTGTTGCTCTTGCCCAAGCATCAGCCATATGCCCTCCTGCTTGTTCATGTCGAACCATGACCGTATCAATTCCTTCTTCACGAGCCCATCTCTCAACAGCATCATAAATTCGTAGTAATTCTCCACCAACAAGACCAAACATTTTTGTAACACCTTCATTTAAAAGGCAAGTAACAAGTAAATCCCCACCATCTTTAACTTGTTTTGACATATAAAGTAGTATTAAAAATGAAAATTAAATTTTTTTAAAAGAAGGATTTTTACATTTGTTTCTAATTAAAAAGAAATCAACTCTAAATAAAATCCAAGCTCTTTTTTAGTATTTAAGTAATCAAATCTTAACTTCCCAACTGTTCCTGACTGGATTACCTCTATATTATATTCCTTTTTAAAATGATCAATTAACTCATCAGCTTTTTTAGTATATACTCCTAAATGATGCAAACCTACGTTGCCCTCTCTAAGAAACTCTAAATATAAATGATCCCCAGTAGATTCTACTAATTCAACAATTTCAAATTGCTTACCACTGAAGTTTTGCATTATTTTTCTCATTTTATAGGATACTTTTTTTCCTTTATAAATTACTTCTGATGTTTGTTCAACTATATTTATTTTAGACTTTAAATCTAAAAGACTTCCAAGTATACCTGCTGCAGATTCGATATTTTTTACAACAATTCCAATTTGATCAAATTTTTCAACTTTTAAAACTGACATATTTCGATCTCAAATTTATTTATGTTTTATTTTACACTTTCAGCGAAATCTAATTCACCTGTCGGGTTTTTTAATGGAAAGTTTCCTTTAAGAATCATTGCTTTTAATTGTTCTGCAAGTTTTATTGCTCCATGTCTATCAGATTGTCTTAAAACGATGGGAATTTCTTTTCTCTCAAACTCAATGGTCTTTAAATCTAGTTTAAAAGCATCTGGACATAATTGTACACACGTTCCACAATTAAAGCATCGTGTTCTATCTATAGCAGAAATAATCCCATTTTCTATTATGAATGCATTTGTTGGACAAATATCTAAGATCTTACATTTATCACATTTCTTGCATGCATTAGAATTGAATTTCATAAGGAAGTTATTATCCCAAACATCACCATAAGTGATTTCGCCAACTTTTTCTCTACCTACAAGACTTAATATTGTTAATTGTACATCCTTATCTGATTTAACAACAGAGTTGAATATTTGTTCATTTAATATCGGAATAGGAGCTGCTATACTGCAAATTGGTTCTAATCCATAAGAAGTTTTAAAAGCTCCCATGTATTCTGGGCGCATCCCTAGCATTGGGGCTAAAGTCATCATGTTTGGTTTTTCGAGATAATTTCGAGTTCCTGGACCCATTAAATATCCAATGCTTCCATTTACTAAAATTGGAGACCCAACACCAAATGACTCAAAATTAGGGTCATTTTGGAAAGGATTTAGAGCACCACATCCAGAAAATGTAATTTGAGTTTTATCTGGCTCAAATGGTTGGCAAGAAAAAATAGTATCAACTTTATATGTTTCACAATTAATCATTGCATTATAATTTTTTATAGCTTGTCTTGTTCCCATTAATTTAGCAAATTGCATATCCTCCAATGTCATTTCTTTTTTAATCTCTTCTCCTTCACTACTCCTTGCGACGATTTCAATTTTTTTTCCCTCAACCAATTCTCTAAAAAGAGAACCTCCGCAATAATTTTCCTGTGTTTTGCTTTGTGCTGTTCCATATACAATTAAATCAACGATTCCTAAATACTCATTTGGACAAGGCCCCGGATAAGCTAGAATTCCATTAATGGAAACTTCAGTAAATTTTCTTAACGTTTTTGGTGGTGACAGTCTGAAAGAAAAAACACCCATAATTCCACTCATAAGACCTTTAGTAGCTGTTGTTATAACATCTACATCTTCAAATTGTACTTTTTCTCCTTCGCTTATTTGATCTATTAACTCTTGAACAGTTATAACAATTGCTGTTCCATCTTGAATTTTTTTTTTGATTTCTGAGAGATTCCTTTTTTTAACCAAAAGAAACACTTAAAATTTTAAAAAAGATAACATTTTTAATGTTTAATTATAATAAAAATTTTTTATTATATTTATGATTAGAAATCTTAAAGTAATTGATAAATTTCTTAATGGATTTTAGAGGTTCTTTATTTTTTTGCCTTATTTCGAATCTAGATTAAAAGTAAATATTAAAGATTTTGATGAAATAGAAAAAAAATTGGAATTTTGTAAGAAATTAGGCATTAGAAATCTAATTTTAGAGCCTGTAAATATTTTCAAACAGATATCATTTGAATTAAGAGAAAAAATAATTAATCAGACGAAATTAAATATTTACTTTCGATATAACTTAACCCCTAATAGTGTAAATGATTTCAAAAATGCTATAAAGAACTATAATAACTTTCCTTATATTCTTTCTGTTGAATCTAAAGATAAAGAAATTCAAATTAATGCTGCAAGAGATTCTAGAGTTGATATCGTGTCTTTTTCTGATGAAAATATACTGAAAACGCTTAGTCAAGGAGTAATTTCATTAACCAAACAAAATAACTCTTTCATAGAATTTTCCTTAGCTCCGATTATGGTGAGAAATAAGGCTCTTCAATCAAAAAATTTTAGATATTTATATAAATTTATACAATTAGCTTATAAATCGAAAGCAAATATTATTATAAGTGGAAATTTTGATGAATTATTTGATTTGAGACATCCTAGATCTCTTCTAAGTATTTGTCATTCACTCTTAGATATTCCTTTGAATAGTGCTAAAAAGCTTTTTATGGATAATCCAAAATTACTAATAGAAAAAATCCAAAATAGAAAAAATAATAATAGTATTGAATCGGGGATTAGATTAATTAAAGGAGGAGAATTTAACTAGTGAAGAGAGAAAGACAAAGATATATTTTATTCAAAATAATAAAGGAGCCGGATATAAGATTTGGACAAAAAGAGGTCATAAATTCAATTTGGCAATCAATTTGGAGGTATTTTGGTATGAAGATTGCTAATAAAATTGGATTATGGATAATTAACCTTAATTTCGAAAAAGAATATGGGATAATTAGATGTTCTCATCAAACTAAATATATAATAATTTCAGCTTTAAGCCTTGTACAGCAAATTAATGGAAAGAAGGTAATATTATCTCCTTTAAAAACCTCCGGAACAATAAGATCAATAATTAGAATAAAAAATTTAATAATGAACAAAAATAAAAGAACTTAGGGATATTTTAGTAAAATTAAGATTATGAATGAGAAAAATTTAACAACTGCCTATATTAAGCAAATTAAAGAGAAACTAGATGTTTCTATTAATATACCATTAGTAGATATTAAAAATAGTGATAATTTCTCCTTTCTATTAGTAATTCAATCAAAATTTGAAAATTCTATGAAATTAACAATCTATCCTATAAATAAGGAGAAAATTATAAAATTAAATTTAAGTGGTTTAAATGTACCTAATAAGATTTTTGAAGAACTTACAAAAATTCTTCAAAATTTCCAAATTATTCATACATCCGGCTTTTTATTAAAAGAGGGAAAACTATTATATGAGTGTTATTTAAACACAAATTTTTCTGAAAATAAAAGTGAAGATTTAAAAACAGATTTAGATAAAATTAAAAATATATTTAAAGAAATAAAGTTACAAGAAATTAGCTTAAAACCAACCATTAAAACTTAATTATGAATCTATGGAAAGTTTTATTAAAATTTTCTGATGGGACAAATAGAGATATCGAATTATTTGATACCAAAACCTATTTTGGTGGATATTTAAAATTAAAAAGAAGCTATTTTAATGCTCTAGCTAACACAATTAAAATAACTAGAAATTATTTTACTGGAAGAGCAATTGAGAAAGTATTAGGTCCCAATAATGACGATTGGACGTATAATCCATGGATGCTTCTTATGGTTAAAGAAAATGAAAAGAAAAGACCATTTTGGCTCTTTATAAAAAGAGAAAAAGATTTATCTGGGATTTTAGTAGCCATTGGACCAAAGTCATTTGCTAATTATAATAATAATGTCGCATCAGAAGCTAGACGTGAAATAAAACGTTTAATAAACTATATTGTGACCTACTTAAAGAAGTTTAAATGTATAATCCTACTTCCAAATCATCTAATTTAAACTAATTTTCTCGATTTTTAAAAATTTTTTTAATCTAGCAAAAGACATTCTTTTGACTCAATATTTTTTTTTTGAAGAAAATAAAGAAAAAATATTAAATTAAATTTTCAATTTTAATATTTAATTAAAAGGATGATGAATTAAATTATAATTACGTGGCAATAATATCTTGAGGAAACTAATTCTTAAAATTTTATTATCTATGTTTATTATTAACATATTTTTCATTTCAGTACTTTTCACAATACCTTGTCATGGTGCTTTGGAAGAAAT
>JAEOTZ010000010.1 GCA_016839585.1 Promethearchaeota archaeon | reverse complement strand
TAATTTTTTTAAAAGAAAAGAAATCGATAGTACCATTAGGATCGACATCTCTCATATCCTTCAGATGTATCAAACCTGCTTCTTTTAGAATAGATTTCATTCCATCATAATCAAGATTGTCTAAATAGGACTGTAATAAGGCGGTGACTACTCTATTTTTTACAATACCCCTATATTCACCAATTATATCTGAATTATCCAGCATTTTTTTGATGAAGTAAGTTCTTATTTAAATATTTAATAGGAATAAATTAAATTGAGGGTCCAACGAACGGTTTAATTTTTGATCAATCTCAAGGATATAAATTTCACCTGTTATTGAAATAATACTTGGTTGGCTAAGGTGTCCCCCAATAATACTAAAATCAGGTCTTCCAACAGAGACATGAGCATGAATTATGGGTTTTCCATTTTTATAAGCAATATTTCCAAGACAGGAAAGTAATTCAACATTTTCATCGAAAGTTTCAAATTTATATTCTTTTTTATTAAGATCAAAATATCCAATGGTGAATTTTTTAAAGGCACCTATGCAATTTAAAAGGCCAGCTTTAATATTGTAAGTTTTTACCAGTTTAGTGATTGCATCAATAAGATCCTCATCAGGCTCAACTTTCCCAACTATTACTCGCCTAACTTTAACATCTATACTTTTCAAATTCAATCATTAAGCAATTATTAATAAATGAGTTAGGTATACTCAATTAATCCATAAATTTTTATATCTTTAGAGTATTTGAAACTTTTAAGCTTTTCTTATTTAATTTTTTATTAGCTGTTATAATGATCTATTTATTTAAAACTAAATAATATGGAGGAATCAAGTATAATTATTCAATCTTTTACAGTATCAGCCAAAGTCTTGGGAGGATCATTAGGATCAATTAATCCATAATAAAAAAGACAGCTTTTTACTCTCTCAAGATCAAAATTGTAAGCGTCTTGGAAATGCATTGCTGAGATCATCAATTTTACTAGAAGATATATGAAAATAATATCTCAATAAAAAGTAAGAAAGAACTGAAAATATAGAAATAAAATAAAATTAATTATTCTTTTACGGATTCTAAAAGCTCTTCGATTTCTGCTTGAATTACTTCGGGTTTCTTCGCCTGTTCACCTTGAATGGTAAGCGCTTCTTCTATACGCTCTCGATGGAGAGTGTTCATGGCACAAAATGGAATCTCTAAGACCTTGCTATTATCCGATGGATCTATCACGCCATAGTGGACCAAGCATTTTTTTACTCGCTCCAAATCGAAATTGTATGCATCTTGGAAGTGCATGGCGCTTATCATAAGATTACGCGTGTGTAGAAAGTTTGCCGCTGAATTGTAGTTAGGAGACGCAACTAGGCGGACGAAACCTTGAAGAGTTTTACTTGTTAGAATTTTTTCAGGGTTTTTTATAAATTTTAAAGCCCCTCCAAAGAAATATGCTTTCATCATTTGCCTGTACCCTAGATTTGTTATTTCATCAACGAATTTACCTATGGTACTTGCAATTGCTCCGAAATCCTCTAAGTTAATACCTTTCAAGAAACCTGTAGGTTTAGGAATTTCTTTACCTTGAACCATGTCATAGACTTTATTAGACCATTTAATTAATCCTTCTGTATCGAAATATTTTTCGATTTGGTCCCATTCACCTTTCTCATTTACAATGCAAATGGTACAAAAACCACAATCATGATGGCTCGTCATACCAAATTCAGGCTGGTTATCGAACCAAGCTAATAGTCTCGTCATTTTAGCTGTGGTTGCGATTGGGTAGAATTTACCTATTGCGTTATTTGTACATTCATTTATTGCATCTTTCAAATCAGAGGTTGTGTATCGTATATCCATTAATTCTTCAAAACTAATACGACCACATAGAGCAACTGGTTGAAATATTACTCCTGATATAACATCAGTATTGTCTTTAGCATAATTCATAATGCTACCAATTTGGTGGTCGTTAATACCTTTGGCAATTACAGGAACTAGCATAAGACCAAAAAATCCAATTTTTCTGCAATTTTCAATAACTCTTTTCTTCAGTGGCCATAAATTAACGCCTCTGATTTTTTTCCAAGCCTCTGGATCATCGGTTGCATCAAATTGGAGATATATGGCATTCATTCCAGCATCCTTACATTGTTGAAGATAATCAATAGATTTTGCGAATCTTATACCATTTGTAGTGACCATGATTTCAGTAAATCCTAATTCTTTCCCTTTACGAATAATGTCAGGTAGATCATCTCTTATTGTTGGTTCTCCACCAGATATTTGGAGCATGACAGCAGGGACAGGTTTCATGGATCTAAAGTGTTCCATGATTTGAACTACTTGATCATACGTAGGTTGTACTACATATCCTTTAGCACTTGCATTTGCGAAACAAATAGGGCAAGTTAAATTACAACGATTAGTTATGTCGATGAGACAGATATTCGGAGCACTTTCGTGATTATCACATAGTCCACAATCATATGGGCAACCCCTTTTTATTTCTTTAATCCCTGAGGATGTATATTCTGGCTTAGTAGAGTTATCTACAGTAGAACCAATATCATCTGTAAATGACATTTGCCATTTATAATCTTCTGGGTGAATTGAGAGCTTATCTTTGAAATCTCCATGATCTTCGCATGTTTTTCGCATCATGACCCAATTAGTTTCTGAATCAACATAAATCTCGGCTGGAATTGGTTGTAAACATTCTGGACATAAGCTAGTAGTTGTTCGAATAATTTCTTCTTCTCTTTGAACTTCTTGAGTTAATCCTTCAGTCATAAGAATCAAAACACGTTCGTAATTTATTTAAATTAAAATTATGTTTTAATTAATTAGAAATTTGTTTTAATAAACAATTGTTTTAACAAAATAACCCTTCAAGCTATTTAAGTATTTTAATAATCTCGATATTATTATCAATATTATTAAAAAATAGCTGAAATTTTATTAAAATGTTATTTAGATGTTTTAATTTTCACCTTTTTTAAACATTATCCTTTAGGATAAAAGGTGACTCCTGCCAACAAGACCTAAATACAAGGTCGAAAATAAAATAGGGGGAGGAGGGCGAAATCAGAGTGTAAAGACTTACACTACCAAAAGACAAAAATCCAGGGTGTAGGCAGGAGTCATGGATTT
>JAEOTZ010000075.1 GCA_016839585.1 Promethearchaeota archaeon | reverse complement strand
GAGAAATTTATTCTAAATTAATTTGAGCTAGCATTGGATTTCGCCCTCTATTAAACTCTATTGAGTTTAATCTCTCCCTGGTATTTTTATGTCTGTTCAGATTTCTTTTCTCTTCCCTTCTCTTTATATCAGAATTTAGGTAAATAATAAAAATTAAATTTAAGTAAATCAGGATATGGTGTTAATATACACTCCATATCACTTTTTGGAAATTTATTTTCCAGAATTACATGAATAAGTCAATACCTAGGGCATGTTCCATTCTTCAGGTAGGAGTCACTTTTTTTTTCCTTAAGAGTTTTTTAAAAAGTGCAACTCTAAATAGATATCTCTCAAAATATGAAAATCCCATATCTTGGATATTTTTCATTCGCAACTTTTCCTTTTACCTTCTAATATCGCCATTAACATTTCAATTACTCTATTAAAAGGTACCTCACGATCTTCTCTTAAATGTAGAGTTATAGCATCCTCAGAACATACACTAGCACATAATCCACATCCTAGGCATTTATCTCTTGATACCACAGCGATATCTCCTAAAGTTATAGCTCCAACCGGACATCGATCAATACAAGTTCCACATCCAATACAAATTTCTTCATCAATAATAGATTCAAACATCGCATTCATAAATTTATGTTTATCAAGTCCCTTTTTTGTAATCCCCTTCATTGATGCACAGCAACAGGGACAACAATTACATATGTTTGATAGATGTTTAGAATTAGCTCCTGCGTGTACCAAACCAGCTTTGTCTGCTTCCTCAATGATTCTTATCGCTTCATCAGCAGATATTTTCCGTCCAAAACCATTTTCAATATAATATTCTGCGGCTACTCCGAAGCTAAAACACGTCTCAATTGGATAATCACATCCTTCTCCATTTAATCTGGCTTCTTTACGGCAAATACAATCGTATACCGCGATTACCCTAGCATTTTTAATGCTTTCCTTTAACTTATGATATGGATATAGGATTGTATCTGCCTCGATAGTTTCTTCAATTGGAACTACTTTAAATCCAGGAACATTGCTTAAACCCATTTCTTTTTGATATGCGGTATCATAATATTCTTTATAATATTTAGCAAGTTCTTTATCTATTTTCTTTACAGAATATTCATATAATCCAATCATAAATGGCACAGAATTAAAGGTCGTTTTATTATCTCGTCGAGTTCGAAAAATCAAACCTTTTTTAGACATCGATTCTAGGATTTTTTCTAGTTTTTTTTCCTCCATCCCAATTTTACTAGCGATTTTGACAGCTTCCTCTGGGATTGGAGTCAGATATACTGCAATTTTGGCTTCCTCCTCTGAAAAAAGTCTTTTTAAAATCCTTAATTCAACCTCCTATGAGGTTTTTGGGTAACCTAAAGGAAATTGATCCAAAAACTCTCTCAATTTTATGTAAGCATCATCAGACATTAAGTTCAACTCGATTTTAATTATTTCAATTAGAAATATTCTATTATTTATTATTTTAATACTTTTTTATTCAATACATAGTCTGATCAAAAAAAGGAGAACTATTTAATTAATTCTGAGGATACTTAATGAGGGGATAGGGGAATCTTATCTAACTTAAAATTCTTGGTCCTATTTAATTTTTTACATCAATAATATATAAAAAAATAAATAAGGAAAAAAAGAGAAATATACATCGAATTTATTCATTCAAATACCGAATGTGCTATTAACATCACTATATTAATCATGAATGATAAAGAAAGTAAAACCAAAAGAACTAACATTGTTCCCCTAAATGGGCGTATAAAGAAAAAAAAAACTTTTAGAAGTTTAGAATAAGGGTTCTACTTGGTGTGTTGCATAAATAGAAATTTAAAATTAAATTTGTTTTAAAATAAAAAAAAGAAGAGATAAATATTTATAACGCTTAGAACTCTACACCACAAAGTTTAAGAATATTTAGGGCATTTTCAGGAATCTGATCACATCCAATATGAAATATAATACAAAGAAATATAAGCAGTAATAATGCTAGACCAAAAAATATAAGGATAATAAGAAGACAAAGCCAATTTATAATTGATTCAGGATTTCCGACTCTTTTCTTAATTATAATATCAACTTGAGTTTGCACATAATTGTAGAGATCTTCTAATGATTTCAATCCTTCCAAATCTTTATATAAATTATTTAACTTCTCAAATGCCTCTTTTGTATCTTCATGTGAAATTGTGGAATAGAGAATTTCTTGGACCATTAATTTTTTTGAAAATGCTAAAATTTCTTTATATCTATCTGTTTTGAAAAACTCCTCAAAATTTTTTCTTTGCACTTCATTTAATTCTTCGTAATGGTTAGCTAACCACTGTTTTATAAACTGTAAATGCATATTTCGTCTCTGAAAATACATATTAGCTTTTGACTCATATTCAATTCCAGCATTATCATTCTTAAATAAGATTTTTGCTTTTTTTGCGGTATTGACTGCTTGGCCATGCTGAATATGTAGTTTAACTGCTCCTATAAAACTCTTATAAAATTCTCTGGTGTTTTTTTTATCAAGTTGTTCCCAAAACTCTTTATCTAAATTGACTATACTTTTTTTCATAAATAATCTCCCAAACTTTTATCAGATTTAATTTCGTAAAATGATTTCTACAAAAATGTAAGTTAATATTCTATTTAAACTTAATGCAATACGTAATTTATTAATCTAACATAGCTTAAGGTAAAAATTTATACAGGAAGAGGGGGCGAAATTAAAGTGTAAAGACTTACACTACCAAAAGACAAAAATCCAGGGTGTTTAGCAGGAGTCATGGTTTTTTACCCTATTTTTATGGTTAAAACGGATACTTAAGCATTTAAGCTCTTTTATTTTAAAACTATATAAAAAAAAAACAAGCTAACAAATTATTAATTCTTAATTTATCATCTTTTTTATTTTCTAACATGGCTAAAAAAGAGAATCTATTAGATTTATTTGAGTTATATTTATCTTTGTCTCACAATAATAATCCTTTCTACTGTTTTAAATCTATTCTTTTTTCCAATAGCTCTTGAGATTTGAAATTTTTTTTTCAGCAACCATTACTCCCATCTATTAATTCTACGATAAAATTAGGAATCTTCCATGCAGATTTAAGATCAAAAAATCCATTTCTTTGAAGCCCTAGTGAAATTGATCTACAAGAAAAACTGAGATAAGATGTCGTTTAAAACATTTATGCATATAAATTGTAAAAATAATTTTGTTATCATAGAACAGATTCCAGAAAACTACAAAATCTTAATAATACTGAGACTATCTTTAAAATAAAACAAAATTTTTGGCTATTATGGTATATTTTCAAATTAATCGTCTAGGATTTAATTGTGGGAAAGAAAAAGATACTTGTTCTTTTTATCCAGATCGTTGTAAAGAATGCGTTACAAATTATTTTGCCCAAATGGGGTTTGATGTCAATCAAAATATAAAAGTATCCATGATAGATTCAGAAGAGAAACGAATCCAGATGCAACAGACCATAATTTGGCATAAATTTTTGGATGTTTTGAATATTAAACACATAATATTATTAACTAAAGATTCCGGGCTTCTTGTAGTGAATTATCCCGTTTCAAGAGGAGGAATTAATGTTGAACTTTTAATTGGCTTCATACAAGCAAATATCATGTTTTCAACATCAGGAAAAGTGTTCGATAATAAAGTGGGCATCATAAAAGAACATAAATTTTATGAATTACAATATGAAACATTTAATATATTAGTAAAAAATGGTAATTTCCTTAGAATTTGCTTAGTATTGGATCAAAAAGCTTCAGAAAGTCTAAAACATCGTATCGCAGAATTTTTAAACGAATATGAGCGAATCTATTCCAAAAAAATCGAACGACTATTAAAGACCGGTATACTTGATTTTGACGATACTATCAATTTCATTATAGAAGCATTTAATATTAAACTTGTATTTCCGATGGTTCTCACTCAAGCCTTATTACCAAACGATTTGGACGCGATTAATAAAAATCTCATCCAAAAAGCAATAATTGATTTTGCAAATGAGTTCTTAGCGTCAAAAAAATTCTTTTTCATTCATACTCTACTCAACAAAGTACAGAAAATAGTCAATTTATCTCCGCACTTCATTCTTTATGAAATTTATCAACTTTTAGAGAAACATGTAATCATCCCTTCTAATATTGAGGCAGTAGAAGATGAGGTTAGAAAATTCCAAGAAAGTCGCGCAATGAGAATAGCTGATAATGAATTAATATCCCCCATAATTGCTAATGATGATGCCGTGAATGAGTTAAAAGAAAAAGCTCGAAATATGAATATTGAAGAAGCTAAAAAATTAATGGAACATTATATGAAAAAGGGAGAAACTGCCGAAAAAGCGTTAGCCTACAAAGAGGCGCAAAAAGAATACGAAAAAGCTCTTTATTTAGCAACTGGTTTTGACTTTAAGTTAGACATTGGACGAATCTCATTTATGGTTTTAGAACTGGACAAGAAAATTAAGAAAATTGAAATTGATTTTTGCCTAAAAGCCGGGGAAAAAGCAGAAAAGAGAAAAGATTATATTAACGCAATACAGTATTTTCAACAAACAATTGCTCTTTTAAGCGATGCATCAATTTTTAAAGGAAATGAGAGCGAATCGAGAATTAAGAAATTAAAGAAAAAAGTGGTTAATCTTCAAAAACTGGTATAAAGTGAAAGAGATAGATATTAAAAATAAATTTCTTTATCTTATGGTGGGAGTTGAATAAAATGTTGATTAATATATGAATATATAAATAAGGATAAAAAAAATGATAACTTTATTGAGTGGTGTTGAATATATTAAATTCGACCCTTTAAATCCAACATTAGGAGTTGCTAATGTAATTAGCTATATAAACTATCAAATAAAATTAAAGAAACAACGAAATTTTGATGTTGGTGTTGGATTGGGGATAGTGGGTGTTGCTTCCTTAATATTTTATAGTCTTTATAAACTAGGTAAGAATAACATAATCATAGATTTAAATTTTATAAGATTAATTGTATCGTGACCAACAAGATTAAATTTGGAAAATAAAAATTCAAGGTGATAAAAATATCAAAAAAATATGAGAGTCTTGATGATCAAAAGGTTGAAAATATTGTAAATGAATAATTACAAACTTTTTCCTCTCATTCTTTTCAGAAATATAATGTGATCTATATAAATAAAAAAAATTTTTGAAAAATTTTACTTCTCACTATTTTGCCCAATTCTAAAGGTTGGTAAAATCATAATGATTTTAATTTTAAGAATAAAACTCGATTTATCGTAATTAATCGTTACTCAATTTTCCAAGAATTTATTTAAAATTTAGTGTCTGTTAAAATGATTTCTCAACTGGTTTTTTATACAACTCTGTAAAAAGTGATCTTGTGAAATATGAGAAGAAGATTTCTTCTCAGAAATTTCAATTTCAAGGGAAATATTTAAAAAGCAAACTCCTTCCCAATTATTTCTTAGTAATAAAAATAGTGATCAACAAATGATAATTAATAACCACCAATCAAGTTCCATTTCTCCCCATTGCTCCTCGGTTTCTTGTGATATATGCAGTTCTGAAAATATCCAAGAACCTGTTGAAGGGTATGTCTGTGGGGATTGTGGGATTGTCTTAGAAATTCAAAAATTCCAATATACAGGATGGTGGAAGGACGCCCCTTGGATGGAAACTCATACTTTTAATCAATTTGCTCTTGATTTTCAGTACTCTAAGCCAGAGTTAAGGTGGTACCATATTGCGAGGTATTTTGGTGATGATAGAACGTGGTTAGAGACACTTCAGTTTCATTTAAATGTAGGCGTATATTATTGTGCTGCTGCTATTAATTCCTTGTTGGTTCATTATACAGGTTGCAGTTCATCTGTAGAGGAAGATTGGAATCGAAGTGCAGCCAAATTTACAGCGGAATATGCATTTTGCTTTCTCTTCGCATTTATGGGAAATTTTGCTCTTCTTTACGTATTTACTAACACTGCTATATCAACTTTAGCATCTAAACTAGGGGTTCCAAACATCGTAGTTCCGTCATAAAATATTAAATAAAATCCTTTTTTTCTTTATTTTCTTTCTTTTGAAAAATAATATGGCTAAATATTAAAATATTTGATTATTTTCTAAGATATCTAAGATTAGGTAATTTACTTATCGATTTGGGAAGAGAAGAAAGATTATTATAGGTTAAGATAAGTTCCTCTAAAGAGATCAAATTTCCAATAGAATCCGGAAGTCTTTCAATTTTATTACTTGTTAAATGTAATTTTTTTAAGGATCTAAGTTTAGTCAATTGTTCTGGTAAAAATTGTAATTGATTATTATACAAGGAAAGGTATTCTAAAGAACTGAGATCTCCAATAGAATTCGGAAGAGTTTCTAATTGGTTCAAATTAGCCTCCAAAACTTTAAGATTTTTAAGCTTTCCTATTGAATTGGGTAGAACTCTTAATTTATTACCACGAAGGTTTAATTTTTCAAGGGAACTAAGATTTCCGAAAGACTCAGGGAGAAACTCAAGGTAATTATTTTGTAAATATAATTCTTTAAGGGAACTAAGC
This sequence comes from Promethearchaeota archaeon, assembly GCA_016839585.1. Taxonomy (GTDB): domain Archaea; phylum Asgardarchaeota; class Lokiarchaeia; order Sigyniarchaeales; family SOKP01; genus Loki-b32. Next base: position 33,801 of record JAEOTZ010000075.1, on the reverse strand, counting down.
TCATCGATACTTTCGGGGAGCTTTGTAATAAATGAATTCCGTATCATTAATATTTGTAAATCTTTCATATGACAGATAAAATCAGGGATATTTGTTACTTTATTACTAATTAAGTGAATTAACCGAAGAGATTGAAAATTCTTCAATGTTTCTGGTAATTCTTTCATTTCAGTGTCCATTATTACTAATTCTTCGAGTGACTTGAAATTAGTTATTGAGTCTGGTAAGATTTCTAACCCATTTGATCTATTTCCTCTGATATATAATCCTTTAAGGTAAGTTAGGTTGCCGATTGAATCCGGGAGGTGTCTAAGCCCGCAATCCTCACAGTCTATGTTAATTCTACAATCTTTACAATAATGAATATCACCAATGGCAATAGCTACAACTCGATTGTTTTTTACTTTGAAAAAAGGAGTATAATCATACCAATCATCCATGCAGAAATCTAAATTCACCATGGAGAATCGTCCATTCCCTGCGGTTTCTAATTTTTGTTCTATTTCTTTTAAAGCTGTAGCTTCTGTCTTAGGTATTTGAGCTCCTCTAAATTCTTCTAAGTCCTCTTCTTGATTTTTCATCTTCAAATATATCTTCTTTTTGTATGATATATTAATAAATTTCCTTATTTTTAAATTTATTGGGTGCCTGTGAGGATTAATTTCTAATAATCATTAATGAGCTTTCAGATTTATGTTTAAGCTCTTAGATTTTTAATACTTAAAAACTTATACTTTTATTCAAACTTCATCAATAGTACGAACTACAACAAAAGTTCGATGTTAAAAACTATATATAAAATTATTTCTTTAAATTAATTAGAACAAATAAGAATTGAAGTGATAAAAAAAATGGCTCAAGTAAACCTGGATTGTGTGTCTGCGCCCGAGTGCGTAGAATATGAAATTAAATTAGAAGACCTCAGAGAAGAAGAGGTAATTCGAGAAGAAAGAAAAGTTGAGCAAAAATCGGTTAAGAAAGAATTGTTAAAGTTAATTAAGAAGGCAGAATTGAATGCCAGATACGTTGAAGAATTGCGACCCATAAAATTAGTGAATAGTCAGTTCACTTTTAGGAATTACGGGGTTTTCTAAATTTTTTTTTTTAAATTTTAAATCAAGCTTACAAAATAATCAAAAAAAAAGGAAAAAAACTCAAAAAAAAAATAAAAAAGAGGTAAAAAAAATGAATAGAAAAAGAATTGAGAAAAGAATAATAAAGATAAGGAATGTTGCCGGGTATAATATTCCGATTTAGAATTAAATAAATTTTTTTATTTTTTAATTTTTTAAAATTAAGCTTATTTTTATATCAACTAATTTTTCCATTTCCATAATGATTCACATAAAAAGGGGTTCTGAGGGGACTCCTTTTATGTGGATTATTTTTGTTGGCTCCATATTTTTTATATTTTTTATATTGGCTCAAAATTTTGATAAATAAGTATAGAAAAAATTATTTGGAATACTGATATATTTGTATTATAAACATAAAAAATTCAGATACAAATAGACTTTGGTAAATTTTTATTAAATTATAATCAGATTATTATAGGAAAAATTATTACAATGATCCGAAAGAAGGCGAAACAAAATGAGTTTGAATATAAAAAAACTGAGTGAAATTAAATCAATCAAATATAATGAAGCCGAACTCGAACAGCTTATAAAACAGTTTAATGTAAAAGGTTCAGGAATCAAAGGTGATCCCTATATTTTTGATAAATCTGACTACTTTCCTAAAGATCACGAGATTTCAATATTGAATTGTAATTTGTTTATAAAGCTGGAAAATTGTTTACTTAGATCTTTTAATTTAAATAAATGTTCCAATATTTCATTCGAAAATTGTGAAATCAATGTTCTATCATTAAAAAAATCTGAAAACATAACAATTAATAATTGTAAGCTAAAATCACTCTCTTTGTTAAAAAGTGTGAAAATAGAGGTTGAAAATTCGGAAATTAATTGGCTTAGGATAACAGATTCTTTTCTTAATTCGATAAAAAAAAGTTCAATTAATAACATTACGAAAGTCCATAGTCCCGATACTATAATTGATGTTAAAGTCGCTATTGAAGATAAGCGAGGTAGAGGGAATAGGTTCCCAGTTCATTTGCATGATATATTTATAGGGCTTAACCTCACTCTCATTATTGGAAGTGTTTTTTATAATTCAATTCTATTTGATTTCTTAAATATTTGGATTTTAATTCTTATTCCATTATTTGCAGTTTTTACTCTAGCTTTTATTATTATGGGCATTAAAGAATCAATTTATTTCAATAATATTGTTAAAAAACATTATCCAATAAAACCAAAAATGTATCCTAAACTAAAGCTAATGGTTATAGGATATCTAATTGTAATGATTAGTATCTTTTTTCAGGATATTTCATTATTTTTTTTCTCTTTTAATGACAGATTTTGGGCAGATTCCAGATTAAAAAGCTTCTTTTCATTAATTTCAGTGTTTATATTTTCTCTTTTAATCTCTTTAGGAATAAATCTGGTAATTAAATCAGAAAAAGCCAGAAAAGATATAGTTGAACGCTTAAAAAATCCATTTTTTCCTTTTTTTATACCGACTCTTTCTTTTTTCTTACCTTATCTCTCAGTTGTGGTAATTAATCTGTTTCTTGGGATTATAAATGAAATTTACTTTATATTAACCCCTATTAACACTATATTAATAATATTATTTATGACCCTTACTTTTATCACCATTAGAAATTATAATAAATTAAATTCAAATGAGACATTCTCTCCTTTAACTTTTCGTTTAATTCTAGCTGTATCAAATATCCCTATAATGTTTTTAAGTGCAGGATTTTTCATCCTAATATTAGCAAAATATTCTGGTTTTGTAGCTCTGATTATTGTAGTAATGACTATGGTTCTTTTATTGGGTGGCTTTTCAAGAATAATGGGAGGGATATCCCAACCAGATATGGATTTGCTTTCTGCTAGACATGACCAGAGAAAAGGAAGATATGAAAAAGCGATAGAAAAATGTCAAAAAATATTGCATAGAAACCCTCAAAATGCACTAGCTTGGAATAATCTGGCTGTTATCTATAAATCAATGAAAGATTATGAGAAAGCAATCAATACAATAAAGAAAGCTCTTGAAATTGAAGAAGATTCTAAACTGTATTTAATGAATCTTGGAGTATTTTATTTTGAATCTGAAGATTATGATAATGCCATTGAGACATTTAAACAAACTCTAAAAATTATTCATAAACCATCAGTTGCTATTACATTAGGTGAGGTCTTCAGGCAAGCATTTAATGTGCCTATTAACCACGAAGATATTTGGTATTATCTTGGCATCTGTTATTTCAGAAAGCACGATTTAGATAAAGCTTTTGAAGCTGCTAATAAGACAGTAGAGGTTAAACCGACATATAAAGAAGGATGGGCATTACTTGCCTTTTTATATAACGAAGTAGGAGCCCATGATAAAGCAATTGAAATGGGTAATAAAGCATTAGAAGTCAATCCGATCTATGGAGATGCCTTAAATCAAATAGGGATAGCATATCATCGAAAAGGAAATCTTGAAATAGCAATTGAGACCTTTAAAAGAGCAATTTCATACAATCCAAAACAGCCTCTAACTTGGTATTTATTAACAAGAGTATATCTAGATTTAAAACAATATGAAAAAGCTTTTAAAGCATGTGAGAAATGCTTATTTTATAATCAAGATTATAAAGAAGCTATTGAATTACTTAATGAGATTAAAACGAAATTAATTAATGATTGAAGACACTCCTGGAAAATAAACTTTCAAGGAGACTTCAATTCTTTTGTAGTTTTTCTCACCTTTTAGATTTATAAATTCTCTTCTTTTTAAAATTGTTCCGTATTCGTTCGAGGTGCTTATTTTTTCTAATACTCTCTTTTAACTGTTCATTATGCCATTTCCATGGAATTTCATAATCAAAATTTCTACTTTCGGTCATATTATTTCAAATATAAATATGCAATTTATGTCATTTATATCATTATTATTTTCAATTCAGTATATTTAAAGAAAAAGAGAAGAAATGAAAAGAAAAAAAATTTTTCATCTGTTAGTGAATGAGATGGAAAGTGAAAATATTACTAATTTGTCAATCCAAATTCTCTTGTATGAAATTCCAAATTAGATTGTTTACCCTTTCGGCATCCTCAATTAATATGCTTCCGTGTCCGAAACCTTCAAGGGTGATTAATTTAGAGTTAGGAATTTTTTCATCCAGAAGATAAGCATTTTCTACAGGAATAAATTTATCCTCCGTACCATGTATTATTAGCGTAGGTTGGGTAATTTTCTGCAAGTTGCCGCGCGTATCATGTTTCATTAACGCAGCCCCCCGATTTTCTAGGTCTTGCCAGGTCGCATTGCTCGCACTTTTTATCATCAATGTATCGAAAAGCGCATTACGAAGCACTTCCTCCTCATTTACCCTTCGAATAAACGATTTAGAAAACATTAAATCAAGTTTTCTTTTAAATCCTTCTTCTAAATCCAAATCCTGCATAATTGCCCTATATTCCTCCCTTATTGGTTGAGCAAACTGTTCTCTTAAATATGGAGTAGTAGCAAGTAATGTTAAGGTTTTAACCATATCGGGGTATTTTAAGGCAAAATTCTGAGCAATCATCCCCCCCATGCTGATGCCGCACAGATGGATCTTCTGTTGTATACTTAGGGAGTCAAGCAATGCTTTGGTTTCATCCAAAAACATATCCATCGTGTAGGGGTAATTTGGTCTGGAACTACCCCCGATTCCCCTATTATCCAATGCTACAACCATCATATTTCGTCTAAAAAATGGGATTTGAAAAGCCCATCCATCAAGAGTTGTTGCCCAGCCTTGAAGTAATACAAGCGGCTCTCCTTTACCTTTCTTTACATAATTAATTTCAATATCATCATAATTGAAAATTGGGATTTAAATCACCTTTTTATTTATTTAATTACTTTAGAATGTTTCAGAATTAATTTAATTTTTCTTTAATTTATTGTATCACTGGGCTTTTTCCAGTTCATTATCTATTTATCTGAGCAATATCTAAAATGTAATGGATTAGATTAATATGTACACTTAATAATTTAAGAATTTTCAAAGAATATATGGATTTATATAATGTATTAGATTGTAAATATGAATGTTCGCAGTCATAATTTTCTATTAATTTAAAGAAAAAAAAATTGGAGGATTCGAAAGTTCTATTATTTTTTATTCAAAATTTTAATTTACCTTGTTAACGAAATTTTATGTACATATTGTATACAATTAATCCCACATAGCCAAGCGCAGTAAATACAGTAAACCACTCTAAAATTGGAGTACCTACGAAGAATACAAATAATAAATTTATTATAGCAACTAGGATTCCATATAAAGCAATCCATTTAATGAAATCTGGATGAAAAAATAATGCTAATGATGCTAGGACCAGAACAATAAGATTAACGTCAAAAAATACCTCTGACCAAAATATATGTGGTGATGGAAAGTCTTCAGAATAGACACCAATCATTATTAATGCAAACCCAGAGAAAGATCCTACAACTTGAATAATTATTACAAGTACTTTATGCCAAATTTCATCTTTATACCATTTAGACAATCCAATAAAGAAAGGGAATAACATTATTCCAGTTAAGATACAACCAAGATTATAAAGAACTGCTCCATTCGGATTATAGCTCGAATTTCCAAGATCGCTTAACCAGTTATCAAAAGCACTAAAAGGAGGTGGAAATAAAGCTAGGGATGTGAATGTAAACACACAATAGAGACCTATAACTAATATACCGGTATAACAGCTAATCGGCCATTTTAAGTTAATATTAATTTTCATATGACTACTATATTTTTTTTATTTTAATTTAATAAAAAACTAAAAAAAAGAACTTCAGTAATTTAATAAATTTTTTGATTATGTTTATAATTGTTTTCATGAATGTCCATTATTGTATATATAAATAATTTTTAAGATCTATTGCCATATGGGTTTTTGTCGGATGGAAAAATTAATTACTAAAAACTGACACACTCTATTATCTTTATAGAAATATTTGGTTTTTTGGTTTATGCTTAATGCCTAGGAAAAAGCTAAATTTATAGTAAAGTCTTTAAGGAATTACCAATGAAAAATGCTATTCAAAATAATTCTTATTTGACATCTAAAAGCGAATATCAAAAATATAATAACCTTATTGAAAATAGATTAACTGAAATTGCATATCGCACATACAATTTCAATAATATACCACCAGTTATTGGTATTATTGTCTCAGATCAATATGGAAATACGATAATGGTTATTGACTATGACTCTAAAGACAGAACTAATTATGGTCCAATTAAATCTTATCTCATCGAAGATGATAAAAAACTTTTGGAAATTGATTTAATTTCCATGTATTTTAGTTCATTTAGAACATTTGCAGAGCAAACAAACATAAAAAACTTATCTCACCTTGAAATTCATGGTTCCAATATTAAAGGACAGATATATTTTGCATATGAAAAATACATGATTATAGTCTTTCTTAATTCCAATACGGATTTAAATTCAAAAGAGAAAACTCAAATAATCAACTATTTCGAGGGGATACTAATTAAATATGAATACGAATTTAGTAATTTTAATACTACAAATTCTAAAAGGACTATCACGTTATTGAAAAATAAGGGAAAAAATTGGCTCAAAATATTTAATACAACTCATCTTAAGAAGTATAAAGAAATTTATTTAAAGAAGCAAGAAATTGTTGAGGAATTTATGAAAAATGTAGGTCCTATAATTCAAAACGAGTTATATGAATATTTGGAATATGTGCCAGAGGATATCTTAAATAATATATCTAAAGAAATAAAGAATAAAATTCAAGATAAACTATTTGAGTTCAATATAAACTTATTCGAAGAATAAACTAGTATTTTCTAATATCTATTAATCTAACTCCTTCTTTAGCTCGTTTTTCTTCTTCTTCTAAATGCTTTTCAAAACCAATCTGTTTTACACGATGATAATGATCTATAACAAAAGGATATCTATCTCGTTGATATTCTGTTCTTGAACAATTTAGGAATTCTTCACATAAAAGACAGCTTTTTAATTCTTTATTAATTATTTTTTCACATTTTCTTACTTCACACCAAGGATCAGAAATTTTGACGCAGGTTGGGCAATATTGCTTACTAAACCATTCTAATCCTTTCAAAAAATTAGTATAATCGATATCATCAACTACATTTGCAACCCAATCATAGTCATCAATAATTAGTTTTTTTAATTCCATAGCTAATAGATGAACTTTTTCCCTAGTATGGCACTGACCACAGTAGACACCACAAACACCATAAAATATATTATCATCTTTCATTTTAATAATTCTTTCTCCATAATTCTTGAATTTATATGAATAATCTCAAAAAATTTTTACTCAATTATTATTGTTCATTTAAAAAATAAAATAATTATCAATTCACGATTTATTTTTCCATTTCCATATTGAAAGTAAGGTTTAAAGTGTAAGCTACCCCATATATATACTATGCCAATATATATACTAGCAACTAAACTTCAAAACCCTGATCTAGTGGAAAACAGGAAAGAACAGGGTGAAAAGTGGTTAAGATTAGTTAGAGAGAAAGTTCCGAATATTAAATGGATTGCACATTATGCCATATTAGGACCTTATGATTTTCTTGATATTTTCGAAGTAAAAAATGAACAAGAAGCAGCAAAGGTTTCATTACTTTCCCGTAATGCAGGAGCCACCTTTGCAGAGAGTTGGACAGCTATTCCATATGCAGAATTTCTTGAATTAATTGAGGACCTTAAATAAATCAACTAATTTAAAATATTACTGATCAGATAAGAAACTAAAAGAGAAGATTAAGTCAGTATCATACATAAAGCTATCAAATTCAAATTTTGCTTATTTTTTCAGATGCTTCTATATTATCATTAATTTCATGGAGGAGCTTTTTAAACATTTCTTTGTAATATTCTTTTGGACTCATATTTTGCATTTTTGCATTTATCTCCAACCATCTTCTTTTTCTAATTATATTAATTTGAAATAACCTCCTTTCGTAAGAAAAAATGTATGTAAAAAACAAGTATTTATTATTATCCTTGTTTGACTATATTCTTTGTTATTATATTATATAAAGGAAAATGGTAAATTTTTGAACTATAATAATATGCAATATTAAAAAAGTCAAAATCCTTCGGTTAAAGAGATTATCTCCCTATCCTTGATTTTTAACTTAATTGGTCTTTTCAAATACCTTTTACCTAAAAGTGAGATTATCTTTTTACACACTCTTCTACATTCTAAGTATATAAATCCTAGATTAATATCAAGAGGTGTAGTAACAACGAAAACGGTATTTATATTTATCGAAAATACTAATAAGTTGCCTTGTGTTCCTTTAATATAAACATAGTCGAAGTCTCCTTTATTTATTTTAGAATATGATATCTTAGCTACAGACCATAGTGCAGCCATCATTGCTGAAATTTTCTCTTTATCTTTATCACTAGGTAGAGCGGTTGCTATTGGTCCACCCTCTATTGAGGCAAGAATCGCACCATTAATTTCTTTAGGTAATTCAATCACTGTCAATTATTTTGTCGACCTCAATTTTACTTTGTGCTAATTAAATATTTATAGATTATCTAAATCTCATTTTTTTATTTGTATAAATTTTGTTTCTCTTGATATTATTCTTTTTTCAATTTAGTGTGTAAGTTCAAATTTGGTTTAAACTTCATCTGAACTTCTGTCTAATGAACTATTTATGGTATTAAGAGTATCACTAAATAAAGTAAATTGGAGGAAAAACAGATGGATGACATAGCCAATAAAAAAACGTTTAGGCATTATTTATATTTTTTATTTGGTCAGCAATTTTCATTATTAGGCTCGATGATAGTTGGCTTTGTCATAACATGGTGGCTTACAGTAGAAACAGGAAGTGTGGTAATTCTTTCAATATCGGTATTTTTGATGTTTATACCACAAATAATAATTACTCCCATTTCTGGAGTAATTTCAGATCGATGGAGTCGAAAAGCCATAATAGCAATTTCAGATTCTCTCCAGGCTGTTGTAACGTTTATTTTGTTTTGTTTCTTTCTTTTAGATATCCCAAACGTTTGGTTTGTTTTAGGCATAAATACATTCCGCGCCGCACTTTTTGCATTTCAATTACCTGCTGTATCTGCTCTTATTCCTGCCATGGTTCCAAAAGAAAAATTAAGCAGGATCAATGGCGTAAATTTCTTATTTTCAAGTTTAGTTTTTAGTATAGGTCCAATGGTTGCTGCAGTTCTATATGAATTTTTTTCAATAGAAAAAATAATGCTACTTGATATATCTACATTCATAATTGCCTTAATACCACTTTTGTTAATAAAAATTCCATCAATAAGAAGTATTAGAGAAGAGGGGACAAAAAATTCATTTACAAAAGATTTCAAGGAGGGAATATCGGTAATTAAAGCTATTCCTGGATTATTTGCGATGATAGCATTTGCAATGATTTGGAATTTTGTAAATAGACCTTTCAATGTTTTATTGCCCTACTTTGTAAAATTTATACACAATGGAACTGCATTTGATCTTGCGATTTTAATCTTTTCATTTCAAGTTGCAAACATGATTGGTGCTTTAATTATGTCAATTAAGAAAGAATGGAAACATAAAATTAAAATAAATATAATTGGGGCATCTTTGTTTTTTGCTGGGCAATTCGCCTTTATCTTTGCGCCAAAGGGTAATTTTTTATTTATGATTGTCGGATATATTCCTGGTGCTATAGTTCTTCCCATAACAGTAGCACTTTATTTAGAAATTTTACAAACAAAAGTCTCCAAAGATAAAATTGGAAGGATTATGTCAATAGATCATATGATATCAATGGCGATTGCTCCAATTGGAGCACTTATCGCAGGACCATTAGCGGAACTTCTTGGAGTTGTATATTTATTCTATATTTGCGCTTCACTAGGATTAATTTTTCCATTGTTGATATGGCTTCTTACAAAAATACGATATCTTGAATATGGGAAAGAAATTGAAGAAATAAAAGAAGATGAGGAATTAATAGAAATTTCTGAACTTTCAGAGATAGTAGAGACAATAGAATAATTTTTTTTTTAATTTTTTAACAGTATTTATTTATTTAATTCATTATTTAGAACATATAAATAACTTTAAATGGAATATCCTTAAGTATTTCTTCAAGCAATTTTTTAAATTCATCTGAAACGGGTTTAAAACCATCTAGAGTATAATTACTAATAGAATAATAATCTGGCATAACTTCTAATAAGAATTCCCTTAAATCTTCTATATTTTTTATATTATCATTAATACCGCTCAAAAACATAGTGTAGATCCCTAATTTTCCTTTGAATTTATGACTAAATTCTTTAATTCCCTCTAAGACCTCTTTAGATTTTGTAGATTCAGGACATTTATTAATTTTTGAAAAATTCAAAGGATCAATACTATTCAGATTAATTGCTACTAAATCACATTCGTAGAAATTTTCTCTGATAATTTCATCTTGAAAGATCGCACAATTTAAATAAACACCAATTTTTTGATATGGATAAGACTCCTTAATCATTTCGATAATTTGTTTAGACTTCGAATATTTTATAGAGTCCCCTATTCCTTTAAACCATATTAAATCAGGAATTCCTTGATTTTTAACACTATCCTTAATTTCATTAATTATCTCTTCATTAATATTAAACAAGTTAGATTCTTCACAACAAGAGCTGAAATCAACTGCTATTAGTGTTCCAAAATTAAAATTAAATTCAAGTGTTTTTATAAATTTGTAATCCATCAAGACCACATTTTATAATTCACTTTTGTACTTTTCTTTTGATTTTTCTATTAATGATCTGATTTCTGAAATGTATTTATCGACATCAAATTCAAAAAATTTTGTATCTGTAGGAAACATTTTTTCTGCTATTTTTTTACCTTTTTCATAATTTTCCAGTGCGGACTCATACTTTCCGAGCTCTTGATAACATTTTCCCATTTTTATATATGACCAATATGCAAACCATCCTGTTGGTTCAAGTTCTACAGCTTTTTCAAATTTCTTTATTGCATCCTCATATTCTTTAAAAGTCATTAGAATTTCACCATATGAATCATAGGAATTTCCTAATTTTGGATTAAGACTTAAAAGATATTCAGCAGTTTCTATCGCTTCTTCTTTTCTATTTAGATAAGCCAGAACAACAGCTTTATTATTGACAAAAGAAATGTTATCTGGGTAAAGTTTAGTTAATTCATCGATAATCTCATAAGCCTCTTGGTATTTTTTTTGACCGTGATAAATATATGTTTTTGTCCGTAGGAGCCTCTTCCTTAATAATGGAGCCTTATCTAAATATTCATCAATTGCTTCTAATGCCTCATTTTGTCTTTTAGCACCCATTAGAAAGACCACTTTCATCATATATTGAGCAGATTGATTTGGAATTAAATCAATAGCACGATCAATAGTTTCAATTGCATCATCAAATTGTTCGAATCCTTGTAAAATACATGCTTGTAATTGAAGAAATTTAGTTTTATTATAATTTACTGATTCAAGAGAAATTGCTCTTTCAATTAGCCCAATGAAAGTATCAACATTTGGTTCATGAAGCTTAAATTTATAAATTAAATTATAACCCAGTGCTAGAGCTTTGGTGAAATATGAGATTGGATGATTTGGATATTGATCTAAAATATTTTTTACAATCCCTAAAGCTTTTTCAAACTTCCCACGAGCAAGATAAGAAAATGCTAAAATGAATAAACCAGCAGTGTCAATTCTGGGATTCTTTTTAATATAATTAAAAATAATTTCGTCTGTTAGAACTCTTTTTGCTTCTTTGTAGTTATGAATGATACAATAGTATATACTTTTTAAAATTATGAGTTCTTTATCTTTTGGCTTCAGTTTTATAGCAGAATCAATAATTTCCAAAGGATCCTCAGAAGCTCTTTCAAGAATCTTACAATCAGTTAGATAAACCAAAAGTTTTGTCCTTAATAATGGAATGCTATTGGGGTAATCAGAAATTAATTCCTCGATAATTTTTATAGCTTTCTCAGCAACTTGCATTTTAATTAATATCTGAGCTTTTTGAACCTTTAGTAGAAAACTTGGGGTTTTTTCTAAGCCTTTTTCAATAACATCAAATGCATCTTCATAATCATCAGTTAGAAAGTAAGTAATTGATTGCAATAAATATCCAATATAGTTATTAGAAAATTTTTTAATAATCTCTGTTGTTGTTTTAATCGAATCATCGAAATTATTATCTACTGTATAAACTAAATCCTTTAAAATAAGACCCTCAATTGAATTAAAGTCAACATTACTACTCTCTAATAGATTTTTAGCTTCTGAGATCTTCCTTTTATATAACGAATTTTCAATTTTATCGAAAATATCTAATTTATTAAGATCAAAACTCTCTTTAAACTCACTTGTATTAATTAAATTCAATTTAGTGATATAGAAGATATCTAATGCATCAAATATCTTGCAGTCCATTTTATAATAAGTTTGCACCTCTTCGCCTTTTCCCACTTGTCTACTAACAGGCTCAAATGTTTGAAATTCTTCAAAAATATTCTGCCATACAAAACCTTCCAACTTAGCTTCATTATCTGTTAATTTTTTCTCCGTTTCAATTTTATAGGCTAAATATTTAATATATTCTGGTAAGAACGTTTTTAATGCTGGCTTTAAATTATTATTAAATAAATTACCACATACATCATTCAATATATTCTCTAACAACAATTCTATATCTATTATATGATCAGTTTGCAAAGCACTTTCCTTGAACTTATTAAGATAAGTGAATTTGATAATGTATTTCTCCACAATTGCATTCAAGATTTTCTCAATTGCCTCATTTTTCTGAAAGTAATATAATCCTCCCTGCTCATCCTTCAAAGTAAAAAATTTAATTTGAAATAATTGATTGTCTACAATTTCTTGGATATAATAGTTTAGTGTCGTAATTTCAATATTATATTTTAAAGAAAACTCATCAGGGGATAAGTAATCAGGATATTGATTTGGATGATTTATCGAGAGAAATAATAGAATTTTGTTAAAATCCTCTTCATCTTTTAACATACTTTCGACTTTTGAGTAATTAAGCTTTAGAATATGATTAAGAAACCGATATTTTAATTCATCATCCTCAATTTTATAATTATTAAAAAATTTGCTCGTTTTTTCAGTAATCTCTTCAATTCTTTTACTTTCTTCTTCTAAAATTGATTGGCGATCTAAGTCATATAATCTTAAGATTCTAAAATATTCTGATTTTCCTAATGGGGTTACCTTATAACCACCATCTGCTTTTTCTATAAAATCCTTATCTTTTAATGAACTTAGACTTTTAGATAAAGCAGTGGAATTAATTTTTAGTGGTTCTTCACGAAAGTCAGACCATGTTAATAACTCATTGTTAGTTAACATCCAAAGTACAATATGCTTGTAATTCCTTTTGTTTTTTATTATGTCAGGGGGATATTTTATCTGAAAATCAGGTTCTTCATGATAAGTTAGTAATTCAGAAAATCTGTCTTTTCCTACTGGAGTAATTTCATATTTGTTATAAGAATATTTTAAAAAACCTTGATCTTTAAGTCTATTTAGATATTTTGATAGAGTCCCTTCTGAAATAAACTTCCTAAAATCTGCCCAACGACACATTTTATTTTCATTTAACATCCAAAGAATAATTAATTCAAAATTTCGATCTTTTCCAAGAGGAGGATTTAAAAATTCTTCAGGGGGATAAATAATCGACTTTGAGCTGCTCATAACCAAACACAAACATGTATTTATTATATATTAATAAATTCATTTCATATTTAAACATTGCGCTTCATACTGAAGTATAAACTTTACGTGAAGTGCGAAGCGAGAATCTATAAATAGAAGTCAAACATACTAAAAATTAAGGAAAAAAATAAAAAATAAGAAAAAAAAACAAAAAAAAGAAAAAAAGGTTAAAAAAAAATGGTCCAAGTATTAGAAAAGCGGGAAATGGAGTATGAACTAATAATTATTCCCGCGAAAGAGGAAAAAATTGAGAAAAAAGCAGAGATAAAGCAAGTTAAAAAGAAAAAATCACTTAAGAAACATGCTAAACAACATGAGGCGCTAGTTAACGTGAATAATATTAAGAACAAAGCTTATGGGAACATTTTAGGGTTTAGAAACGTTCCCTATTAAAATATTTTTTTCATATATATAGAGTTAAGAGAAAAATGAGCAAACCGAAGCTAAAGTGTATGAAGTGCGGCAAGAGCATTAAATTAGATTTTTCAAGGACGGTTGCAATTTGTAAGAAATGTCAAAAAAGGACTACCGATAAAGTTTATATAAAAAGCGAAGGGATTTTATAGAAGATTCTTTTTATTATCCACACTAATTTTCCATTTCCATATTGATTCACTAAGAAGGGGTTCTGAGGGGGAATCCTTTCTCTGTGAATTAATCTATTTCATTCCATAAACTTAATACTTAATCATTAATAATTAATTAAAAAAATTATATGTGTAAATTTAATAAATCAGTTAGCATCTTCGCTCGATAAATTTAAAAATCGGAAATATAATTAATACATAAGAAGATGGATAATCGAGAAGTACAATTAATAGAATTTAGAGGAGTTCAAATACCGAGTACAGAAGCTAAAACTTTAGAAGATATAGAACAAAAATTAAAGACAGCAGAGAGCAGACGATTCTCCATATTGAGTATAGATTTTTGTATGGATGATTGGTTGCTTGAGTTCCATTCTCCTCTTTTTCAAGTTGATAAAAGCCATGTTGTATTGATTGCTATTAAAAATCTTAGACACCTTCCAGAGTCAATCGGCAACCTAACTTACCTTAAAGTATTATATATCAAAAGTAATAGATCAAATGGATTAGAAACACTACCTGATTCAATAATTAACCTTAAATCACTTAAAAAATTAGTGTTAATAGATACAGGATTCAAAGAGTTTCCCGAGAAATTAAAAAATCTGCATTCACTTCAATCCCTCCACTTATCGGGTAACAGCATAACTGAAATTCCTGATTTTATTTGTCATATGAAAAATTTACAAATCTTATCAATAAATAATCCTAATATAACAAGACTTCCTGAAAATATTAATGAACTTAGTTCACTTAAAGAATTATATTTACAACATAATAATATAGAGATACTCCCAGAATCTTTAGGAAGTATTAACTTTCTTGAAAAATTAATAATTCTTGGAAATAAATTAAAAACTTTGCCGAAATCGATAGGTAATCTTAAAAATCTTAAAGATTTGGATGCCAGTTGGAATCAAATAATAATTATTCCCAATTCCATTGGAGAACTAACTTCTTTAGAGAGGCTTTCCCTAAGTAATAATCAATTAACAGTGTTACCAAATAATTTATCTAATTTAATCTCATTAAAGAAATTAGATTTAAGCTATAATAAAATTGAGAGGCTTCCTGACTCTATTGGAAATTTGAGCTCATTGGAGACAATATTCTTGAGTAATAATCATCTTTCTTCTATTCCTGAATCGATAGCTAGATTAATTAATCTGAAATCTCTCTTCTTAGATAAGAATCAATTATCTTCTCTTCCTAACTCTATTGGTGATCTAAAATCTCTAGAACTTTTTAGTTTAAATAATAATCAATTAGAAACATTGCCTAGTTCTATTTTAAATTTAAAGTCACTTCATTATCTTAATATTAGATCTAATCCATGCTATAGGAATTCAAGAAATATTTTAAGAAAGTTTAAGTCATTTTGAGAACTACTATCAATAATTAATAAAAATATGAAAATTAAAAAAAATAAATAAATTAATTATCCAACTCTAAATGGTCTACTCATAACACAAAGTACTTCTTGGAAATTCTCTAAAGATTGTCCTTTTGCTAAAGATGTAGCAGATCGTGTTAAGATAATAATTACAGCCCAATTTCCCACGAAAGATAATACAAAAGATAAACTATATTCAGCTGCAAGAAGTTCAATTGATTGGGCTAACGTCTTCTCGGCGTCTTCATTCTTATTACAAAAAGTATAATGATCTTTAAGAGAATTCATGGCAGCAGCACAATAATAAACAGCTACATTGAGATGGTGATATATTGCTTCTAAGTAATCTTTTTTCCATGCATCAGGTCCGACACCAGAAAAAAAGTCCCAAAAACTTTTTCTTCTCTCTGGGGCAGAAGTGTCAAACTCGTCTGGCATAGTATATTGTTCTAGCCAACCAGCATCTTGATGAGTCTCCGATTGAAATCCGACATTATGATTCAGCATAGGGTCATGAAGTTCTAGAGAAAAACCAAAAAAAGTATCAAAGGCAGCACACCAAGTAGCTAAATAAGCACTATCAAATTTAGGTTTTTTAACGTAAAATTCACTCCATGCAGGTTCATGGTCAAAAAATGGTGGGTCATACTCTTGACTTGAAATGTCAGAGCAAGACTGCCAATAAGGTTCATATAAAGAGCGAGGGCATTTTATAAAAACTAAAAAATTTGAGAGAAAAAAAAATGAATAGAAAAAGGATGGAGAGACGGGAATTAATAAAGGTAAGGAATTTGGTTGATATTTATAATTCAAGATATATAATTCATTAAAAGATATTTTTAATCTTTTATTTTTTCATACTTATTTTCTTATTTCCGTTTCCATATTGTCTGTAGTAGAATAAATTCCTAGAAGGTTAACCTTCTAGGAATTTTCATTCTTTTTATCACAAATTATTATGTGATGAAGCTAGTAGAAAAGACCCTAAAAGTGTTTTTGAAGTTTTTTTCTAAGCTTTAAGGCTTTTTTAAAATTATTTTCGATTTTTAATGAATTTTGGCATGCTTCTAATGACTTATGATATTTTTTGTGGTTATCATGTATTTTTGCAAGAAAATACCATGCGTAATGATTTGATTGAGTTGATTTTTCACTTTCTAATATTTTCTCGAATAATTTTATAGCTTTACTGAAGTTTGAGTTAATTTTTAAGCAAATTATATTTGCTTCGATAGCTTTATTATAATCTTCTTGACGGTAATATAATCTAGCTAGATTATACCATGTATCACAATCTTTTGGTTCTAACTCTATTGAATACCAATATGCTTCGAGAGCGAATTTATAATGACCTAATCCATAATATAGGATACCTAAGTTCTTCCAAGCAATACTATAATAAGGATTATATTTTATTGACTTGTATAAAGAATTAAAAGATTCACTATAATTACCCATACTTAAATAAGCAAAGCCAAGATTATTCCAAGAATCGCTAAAGCCAAGATCACAATCAATGGCTCGATTAGAGGTTTCTATTGCTAGATCATATTCACCCTTTAAATTGTAAATAAATCCGATATTATTCCAGGCAAATTTATCTCTAGAATTTATTTCTATTGCTTCCCTACAAGTTTTTATAGCTTTATCATATTTTTCATTCAAACCATAAGCTAAACCAAGAAAGGCTTTTATTGTTGAATTATTTGGATTAATCTGTGAAGCATTTTTAAATGCTTTAATAGCTTTTTTATATTTACTTATTTTGTAATATGCTATCCCGAGATATGTGAATATTATCTCTTCATTTGGATTTATTTTAAGAAATTTTTCATAAGCTTTTATCGCCTTTCTATAATTTGCCTTATTATAGTATAAAGAGCCAAGATCCATCAAGGTATAATAATCTTCTAATTCATTTTTTAGAGAATGCTTTAAAATATTTATAGCCTTATCATAATCTTCTATTCCTCGATAAATTAGCAATTTTTGTCCACAATTCTTACAAAAACGAGCATTTATTGAACTTACGGAATATTGACATATTGGACATCTAATAATATCAATATTTTTTTTTAATTTCAATAATTTTGAACGATTCTTTTCATCTAATTTTGGAAGTTTAATTCTCTTTTTGGGTTGAAATTTTGAAAATTTAGCTATATTAACATCATAAGGTTTATCGATTTCTTTAAATCTTATTGAATGTTTTAGTTTGGATACATATAATTTTTCCTGTTTTGATTTTTGAGTCAAATGCTTTATATCTGAATAATCTATATCTCTTAATTCTTCATTTAAATCCTTAAGTAAATTAATAGGATCTTTATAATCTTCGATTTTAGATTTAAATGTGTTAATGATCTCATCTTTAATATTTTGTGCTTTTTCAGTATTATCACTAATTTCCTCTATTTTTTTCAAACCACGCTTAACTTTATCAATGAACTTTTCTTTCAAATTTAATTTCCCTTTAGATTTTGAAATAAAATTCTGTTAAATTAAAACTACGTTTTTGTTTAATTTTGAGGATTTTTACTATTGGATCTATATGTTAGTTTTATATAAAAAATTATTTCAAAATTAGAATTTAGATATTTTTAAACAGAATTCTCCCAGTGTGAAATTTCACACTAAAGTAAACCAACTTTAAAAGACATGTTTAATTTAACTAAACAAATAAAAAGTTAAATATTCCTATTTACTCATAAAAAGTGTTCTAAACAGATGAAAGTAGAAAAATCTAGTCAAGATCTTGAAAATGAAGTAATCTATTCAGGCCTCTGTATTCATTGTGGAAGTTGTAATGCTTTCTGCCCTCATATGGATTTCAATCAAGAAACTGGAGAGGCTTATGTTGTTGATGAATGCTCTGAAACAATAGGTCTCTGTTATAACGCTTGTCCTAGAACTTTCCTACCAATTTCAAAAATTGAACAGGAATTATTTGGTCAAACTCGCGTTGATATAGCTGTTGGAGTTTATAAAGATATTATTCAAGTAAAATCTGGTAATAAAGATGAGATTTTATACAATCTAGCTTTAGCTGCTTTTGAATCAGGTGTTATTAAACATATGGTTTTAAGCGAGCCAAAAAGTAAAAAACCGCCTGTAGCGTTTCCAGTTGTAGTTGATAATGCTAAAGATGCTAAAAAATATATACCCAAAGCTACTATGGATAATGCAGGTCCATTAATTACTGGTATTGGTAAAGCATATTTAGACAAAAAAAGAGATATTGGTATAATAGCAAATCCATGTCATATACAAGGTTTAGCAAAGATACTTGTTAGTGATTTTAACACTGGTGCAGAGCGTACTTCATTAAGAATAGCATATGCATGTTCTTCTGGTGGAATGAGTGGTTGTAAATATTGTACTGATTTTTCTGGCGAATTTTCGGATATTTCTTATTCACCTTGGGGCGCTCCAAAAGGTTCAGGCGAAGCATTATTAATTATAAGAACGAATGTAGGGCAAAAAGTTGTAGATTATGCAATAAAAAAGAAATTAATTGAAGTGACAAATCCAAAACCAGATCTTAGCGAGATGAAAAAGTTCTTAGATAAAAAGCGAAAGAAAAACTTCTTGAATCTTATAGGCAGAGAACTAATTACCGCAAAATATTTAAAATTAAATGTAGATGAATTAAAAGATATAATGGCATAAACTTTAAAAAATCGTTTTAAATTCCTTTTTTTCTTTAATTTTAAATCATTTATTCAAAAAAAAGCTAGAAGTAACTAAAAAAGCTTAAAATCATATTATTCCTTTTCTTTTTTCGATAATTGCTTTAGTCAATGTTTCAAAAATAATATTATTATTTAATCCTGATTTTGATGAAGTTTCAAATATATGAGCAATATTATACTTGTTTTTAAATTCTATTGCTTCAACAAATTCAACAGATCTTCTTTGATCAGCTAAATCATGTTTTCCTCCAACTAAAATAAAAACAGGATCAACAGCATTATCTTTTACAATGTTGTACCATTCAATTAAATTATCAAAGCTAGTATGTCTTGTTATATCATAACACAGTAAACAGCCACTAGCACCTCGAGCATAATTTGGTAGAAAAAATCTAAAGCGTTTTTCTCCTGCAAAATCCCATATCTGAAGCATAACAGTAGTATTTTCATCTATTTCAAAATCACAAGTTGCTAAGTCTGTTCCTATGGTGATTTTTTGTTCAAGATAAAGTCCTGTTAATAACCGCTGAACCATAGTAGATTTACCGACACCCCCATCCCCCACTATAACAATTTTATATAAAAGATGTTGAGTTTTAGTGTTTTTTTGAAGCATTTTACTAGTTTTTAAAAGATTTTTAATATAATATAAATTCAAGTTTAATAAATTTTTATTCAATTTTTAATTGGTCTTTTATTTTATTACTTAACGCTTTTAGGTTTTCAATAATTTTAATTTGAATATTTTTTGGTAATGGTTTTAGAATTTCGTTTAATTTGTCTTTATTGATATAATTAATATTCCTATAAGTAAAAACCAAAAGTATAGCACTTAATGTTGGTGAAACAATAAGAATTATGTATGTGATAAAAGAAATAGTAATTGGTTCAGAACCCTCTGAACCTGTTCCCGGCAAGTAGTAGTCTATATCTGGAATAAGGTTATTTTGTATGAGTGTTATGGATAATAAGTTTATTATATTTAAAATTAATAAATTTAAAATATTAATTAAGGAAATAAACTTGACAATTCTGATTTTGAGATAAGATAATATATTATTTAGATTAGTTGATTGGATTGTATCTTTATTATGAAGATTATTAAGTTTTATATCAATTTCTATCTTTGAAAACTTCCATAAATCAGTAAAAATCCAAAAAAATCCAAAAGAATAAATAAAGATAAAGAAAATATTGAAATAAATAAAATAATCATCAACTACATGAGGGTTATATAGTGATTCAGCACCTAACCAATACAAAAGGATTAACTGAATGAATGTAGAGAAAGCTAAACGATTAGCATGTCTTTTTTCTAATCCGAGAGGATTATAAACAACTATTTCATTTCTAAACTCGATACGCCATTTATTTGTATTAATAGTTCGAAAGAATAATGAGAATGTGAAGGTAACTATAGGAAATAATAATAGTAAAATATTATCCCACAATTGGGCAACAACTAGAATGAAGAGGAGACAAAATATAGACAAGTCCCG
Organism: Promethearchaeota archaeon; assembly: GCA_016839585.1. Classification (GTDB taxonomy): domain Archaea; phylum Asgardarchaeota; class Lokiarchaeia; order Sigyniarchaeales; family SOKP01; genus Loki-b32. The sequence goes on along the minus strand of JAEOTZ010000075.1, from coordinate 12,724 downwards.
TAATAAGGCTTCATTAAATATTTCTTTAAATGATAAAAAATAATCTTCGGAATTAATATCACTCATTTTTAAATAAAAATTAGTTGGATAATTAAACTTTTTTGGTTCTATTAAAATTTATTTCGTAAAATTTTTGTTGCTAACCTTTTTTTAAACTGAGTTATTAATTAGAATATAGAAACTAATTCAAAGTTTATACCCTAAAAATTTAAATTAGGCATATAATTTTATTCCACATATGAATCTAACACATTAATAATAGTAAAATGATGTAGAGGTTATGAGCGAGGAAAATCTCAACTTTAAAAAAACACCGCTTTACGAGACTCATATAAAACTTGGTGCTCGAATGGTTAATTTTGCTGGATTTAAAATGCCAGTTCAATATGAGAGTATAATAAAAGAGCATGAGGCAGTTCGCACGACAGCTGGAGTGTTTGACATTTCTCATATGGGTGAATTTCTTCTTGAGGGAAAAGATGTAATACCTTTTCTTCAATATATTATGATTAATGATTTAAATTTACTTGAACCTTCTAAAGGGCAATACTCTATTATGTGTTATGAGAATGGAACAGTGGTAGACGATCTTGTTTATTATGAAGAATCCCCTGAAAGATTTAGAATGATAGTAAATGCAGGAAACATCCAAAAAGACCTTGAATGGTTAACTAGTCATATTGGAAATCATGATGTAAAAATTACTAATCTTTCTGATAAGCGAGCTCGATTAGCATTTCAAGGTTTAAAAGCAGATGAAATACTCCAGCCGTTGCTAAACGTGGATCTCTCGAATGTTAAACGATTTTATTTTGCTAATTGTGAATTAAATAACAAATCCATATTTCTAGCAAGGACAGGATATACTGGGGAGAAAGGTGTTGAAATATCTTTTGAAAACCGTTTTGCAGAGGAGGTTTGGCATAATTTACTAGAAACAGGAGCTTCTCCAGCTGGTTTAGGAGCAAGAGATTCATTAAGATTAGAGGCTTGTTATTCTTTATATGGTCATGAAATTAGTGATTCAATAACAGCTATCGAGGCAGGACTTAGTTGGTTAGCGAAACCGAAGGAGGGAATAGATTATATTGGTAAAGAAGTTTTAATGAAACAAAAATCTCAAGGAATAGATCGTAATATTGTTGGGCTTAATTTGTTAGATAAAGGGATTATTAGAGAAAATTACAGAATATTTAAGGATAATAACCAGATTGGTTACGTCACATCAGGAGGATACTCACCAACACTTAAAAAAACTATTGGCCTTGGATTAGTTAAAAAAGAATTAAGTGAAGTGGGAACTGAAATAGAAATTGAAGTACGTAATAAATTACTTAAAGGAAAAATAGTATCTACACCATTTTACCGAAATGTGTAAAAAATGATTAATATTCTAAAAAATTAGTGAAAATTATGGATTATAAATTTCCTGACAATTTAAAATATACTTCTACTCATGAATGGGTAAAAATTGACAATGAAGAAGCTATAGTTGGGATCACTGATTATGCTCAATACCAGTTAGGCGATATTGTTTTTGTAGAACTCCCAGATATCGGAATGGTTTTTGAAAAGGGAAGTAATGCTGGAGAGATAGAGTCAGTCAAAGCTGTGGGAGATTTTATAATGCCCTTATCTGGAGAAGTTATTGAAATTAATGAAAATCTTGCTGATGCTCCTGAACTTGTAAATGCTTCCCCTTATGGAGAAGGTTGGATGATAAAAATTAAAATTAATCATGATGATGAATTTAAAGATCTTCTAAATGTCGAACAATACAAAGAATTGGTCGAAAAAGAGGATCATTAATGTTTTTTTACTTATTTTTTAAATTAAAATATCTATTTGCATCAATTTATTGAATAAAATAAGGTGTTTAGTATGGATTTTGTACCTCATGATGAAAAAATTGTTCATGAAATGTTAAATGTAATCGGTATCAATGATTTAGATGATTTATTTAAAGATATTCCTCAAGAATTGCATCTAGATAAATTAAACTTACCTTCAGGTTTATCCGAACCAGATCTTTTTCATGAATTGGAAAAGCTAGCGAATAAAAATAAATTACATTTAAGTTCTTTCCTAGGAGCAGGTTGTTATTATCACTATATTCCTTCATTAGTAGACTTTATAATAAGTCGCTCAGAATTCTATACTTCATATACACCATATCAAGCAGAAGCTAGTCAAGGATACTTACAAGCTATTTATGAATATCAAACAATTATTTCTCAACTCACTCAGATGGATATTGCAAACGCAAGTATGTATGATGGATCGACAGCCCTTGCTGAAGCTGCTATTATGGCAACTAATATTTTACGGAAAAATTCAATAATTTTACTAGAAGGCATTCATCCTGAATACATAGAAGTTGTTAAGACATATTGTTGGGGTCAAAATATAAACTTTAAAGTAATATCCGAAGATATGCTTGGAAATGAGCTAAATGAAAATACTGCAGCAGTTTTATTTCAAAGCCCAAATTTTTTTGGTAATATTGAAGATACTACAAAAATAGCTAAAATTGTTAAAGATAAAATACCAGAATGTTTATTAATTCAAGTTATGACAGATCCTACTTGTTTAGGGATTTTGATTCCTCCTGGGTTAACAGATATAGATATATTTGTGGCAGAAGGGCAATCTTTTGGAATAAATCCTTCATTTGGTGGACCAGGTTTAGGGATCTTTACTGCCAAGCAGAAATATTTAAGGAAAATGCCAGGTCGATTGGTTGGAAAGACAAAAGAAATTAACGGAGACGGAATAGGATTTATATTGACACTGCAAGCCCGTGAACAGCACATTCGAAGAGAAAAGGCAATTTCAAACATTTGTACTAATCAGGCATTATGTTCTTTATCAGCATTAGTATATCTTCTATCTATAGGAAAAACAGGGTTAAAGGAAATCGCTTTACAAAATTTTCAAAAGGCTCATTATGTTAAAAAAAAATTGAGTTTAATCCCGGGTTATAAAATATTAAACAAAAAACCAACCTATAATGAATTCCTGGTGAGATGTCCAAATATTGATGATTTTATTGAAAAATGTAAGGAAAACAATATCTTACCTCCTCTACGTGTTTCAAAATACTACCCTAATATGAAAGATGTTGCACTGGTGTGTGTTACCGAAATGAATAAAAGATCATCAATCGATAAATTTATTCAAATTGCTCAATCCACTTCAGAACAACAAATGGAGGGAAATTAATAATGACATCTAATGTTACTTTAATATTTGATAAAAGTAGCGGTAATGCTCAAAAAAATTTTACTCCAAAAATGGATATTGAAGAAGTAGAACTACAAGATATAATTCCAAAATCATTTCAAAGGATTGATTTACCGCTTCCAGATATACATGAAGTAGAAATCGTTCGCCATTATATAGATTTGAGTAAAAAGAATTATGGAGTGGATGACGGATTTTATCCTTTAGGCTCATGTACAATGAAATATAATCCTAAAATTAATGAAATAGTAGCTCGTATTCCTAAATTTTCACAAATTCACCCTCTTCAAGATGAAAATCAAGGTTGTCTTGAATTAATGTTTAAATTTTCAAAAGCATTAGAAGAAATTACCGGTATGGACGGATTTACATTTCAACCCGCTGCTGGTGCTCATGGTGAATTAACAGGATTGTTAATTATTAAGAAATATTTTGAAGATAAAAACATGAAAAAAGATAAAATAATAATTCCTGATTCTGCACATGGTACAAATCCAGCATCTGCCAAAATGGCAGGTTTCTCAATAGTTGAATTACAATCAAATACAGATGGTGAAGTACCACTTGATCATTTAAAATTTGCTATGCAAGAGGGTGATGTAGCAGGTATAATGTTAACAAACCCAAACACTCTGGGTGTTTTTGACCGACAAATTAAAGATATTACTCGAATTGTACATGAAAATGGAGGATTATGCTATTATGATGGTGCTAATTTAAATCCTATGCTGGGAATCTGCCGTCCTGGAGATATGGGGTTTGATATAGTTCATTTAAACTTACACAAAACATTTTCTACTCCTCATGGAGGGGGTGGACCGGGTTCTGGTCCAATTGGTGTAATAGAAAAACTTATCCCTTATCTTCCAAAACCATACATAATTTCTCCTGAAAAGGTAGTTAATTATAGAGAAAATAATGATAATTCAATTGGTAGAATTAAAGCGTTTTGGGGGAATTTTGGGGTCATAATTCGAGCTTATGCTTATATCTTAGCATTAGGTGCTGAAGGTTTAAAGCGAGTTGGTCAAATGGCAGTTCTAAACGCAAATTACTTGAGAATTTTACTAAAAAAGAAATATAATCTACCATATGATAGAATTTGTCAACATGAATTTGTTCTATCAGATAAGAATTTGCCAAATGATATTACTACGGAGGATATTGCTAAACGTATTCTAGACTATGGATTATATGCTCCCACTATTTATTTTCCGCTCATAATCAATGGGGCGATAATGATAGAACCTACAGAAACCGAGTCAAAAACCTCACTCGATTACTTTATTGAAGTAATGGAAAAAGTTTTTGAAGAAGCTCAAAATAACCCCGATCTTTTAAAAAATGCCCCAAATAATACGCCTGTAAAACGTCTTGATGCTGTCCTTGCTGCTAGAAAACCGAAATTACGTGATTGAGCTAAACTTATACTTTAATAAATAAATTTTTATACCCTATACTAATATAAACTTTTAAAAAAATATTTTTTTAAGTTAATTTTTATCCCACTTTTGGTGTATAAACATAGATTATCAAACTTTTTTTCCTTACAGACAATTTAGAGAAGAACAAGAAAATATTATCAAGCAGATTGAATTAAGCTCGAAATCAAAGAAAAATATTTTGTTAGTTTCTCCCAATGGTACTGGAAAGACAATAATTGCTTTAAGTGGACTTCTTCCTTTAGCTTATGAGAAAGACTTAAAGATTATTTATACTTGTAGAACACACTCTCAAAATACAAGAATTATAAAAGAACTAAACAAGATCTTTCAATTTTTAAAAAAAAATAATACAAAAATAAAATTAAATGGTCTCTCAATTAGAGGAAGAAACGAGATGTGCTTAAATAAAACCTTGTTATCTTTAAAATTAAATCCAAGGGAATCAATGTCAGTATGTAATGATTTAAGAAAAAATAATAATTGCATTCATTTTTTAAATTTACTGAAAAAAAAAGATAGAGTAGAAACCCCTGTATTATTAGCTCCAGATTTGTTCAATAAGCCTGTTGATGCAGAAGACCTCATAAAATTCTGCAAAGATGAGAAGCTTTGCCCTTATTTTCTTAGTAAATTCCTGCTTAAAGAGATGAAAATCATAATATGCAATTATCAATGGATTTTTAGTCCTTATATTCAAGAATCTTTCTTAAAATTTATTGATCAAGAACTTCATAAATTTATTTTAGTCATTGATGAATGCCATAATTTAATTGACACAGCTACAGATGTAAATTCAGAAAAAATTTCACCTTATTCCTTAAGATTATGTTTAAAAGATTTAGAAATGTACAGATCCCCCATTCTTATGCAGAGTTTTATTAAAATTTTAATGAACCTATTAAAAAATAAAAAAGAATACTTCAAGGGGGAAGAACAAGAAGTAAAACCAGATATTTTCTTAGAAGTAATTTATAAAAAATTAGGATTTAGAGATCTAATTGAATTTAAAAATTTTATAAAAGATCTTTATGATTTCAGTTTTTCGATTCATGAAGAGAAAATAGCAAACGGTGACATTTCAAGAGATTTTGTTGGATCTTTAGCAGAATTTTGGCTAAAATGGTTAAAAACCTATCTCTTAGATAGCTATTTTTATTGTTATAATTTAAAGGAGAAAAAAGGTAAAAGATCAATATCGCTTGAAATTGTGGCGTTAGACCCTAGAGAGATCACTATTCCAATCCTAAAAAATGTATACACTTGTTTAAACTTATCTGGGACAGCTAATCCTTATGTATATAATTATTTAATCGGGCTAAATGAGAGCGGAAAAAGTTATAAAGGAATCATAGCTGATTCCCCTTTCAAAAAAGAAAATATTAAAGCATTTATCATTGAAGGGGTTAATACTAAAAATGACAATAGAAATCCAGCTATGTTTAAGAAGATGAATGAAAAAATAGATGAGGTTCTATATTGCACTCCAGCAAATTCAGGTATTTTTTGTGCTTCTTATAAAATTTTAAAAGGCTTAGTTTCAAATGGTTTAGAATTAATAGTAAAAAAGAACAATAAAAAGTTATTTTTTGAAGAATCAGGTTTATCTGCATCAGAAAATGCTAGTATGGTTGAAGATTTTAAATCTATGTCCCAGCCACCTAATAATGGTGCTGTATTACTAGGTGTTTGTGGTGGGAGGAATTCTGAAGGAGAAGATTATCCTGGGGATTTTATGAATTCTGTTGTAATCGCAGGATTCCCTTATCACTTGCCAACTCCACGGGTAGAAGCGAAAATTGAGTATTATAATAAAGTTTTTAATAAACAAGGATGGAATTTTGCTTATCTCTATCCTGCGATTCAAAGGGCTAATCAAGCTTCAGGACGTCCAATAAGAAGACTAACTGATAAAGGAAGCTTAATTTTTATGGATAGCAGATTTATAAATAAATATCAATGGATCTCTGAATGGGTAAAAAAAGAATTAGAATTGGTTCCAGATAAAAAAAATGCAATCAGTCAGAGATTATATCCTTTTTGGAATTCTTAGTTATTATTTTGCTTGGTTTAAATTTTACAAAAATTATAAAAGTAGAAATTAGTGGAAATATTATCATAAAATACATAGCAATATAATAATCTGAATTAAATGACAACAATAATAAACTGAATAAAATTCCTCCTGCGAAGCTTCCTGAAAAAACGCTAGCATTCGCATATCCAATATATCTACCTTTATTTTTAGGATTTGTATTTTGAGCTATATATGTGATAGTCGCTGCCCAATGCATGGAATAACTGAAAGAAACTAAAAATTGGAAAAATAAATAACTCCAAAAGTTGGTTGATATAATGTATCCGAAAACAGTAATTGCGCTCAACAAATAACCAATAATCATGAACGATTTAATATTTTTATTAGAAATTAACTTTCCTATTAACAACATCTGAAAAATTTGCAATAAAAAATTAACTCCGATCAAAAATCCAACTTCAGTATCACTACTTAAATGAAAACTCATGATTATAGCAAGCAGAGGCATTAGTGGTTTTATGCTAAAATTTCTAAAAAATAAACCATAATAGACTGATTGAGAAATTGGATTTAATTCTTCAGTATTATTTAAAATTAAGTCATTAGGAATACTTTCCACCTTATTTCTATACCTTTCTAATATCAAAGACCTATTTTCCCTTATAAAAACAACGAAAACTATAGTGGGTAAAGAAATTAAAAATGTAAATAACATTATCTTATCTATTTCATAAATATCAATAAAAATACCACCAGATTGCGCTCCAACGAACCAACCCGCCACTATTGTAGCGTTAAAATAAGAAATGAGTGTTTTATTATCTTCTACTAACTCAGCAAACAGTGTCATAAACAAATTTGATGATGCCATAAAAAAACCAAAAAAAAATAGTACAATTACTATTAATATTAAATCTTGAGTTAAGAATAAAAAGAAATAACTAAAATTAATACCAATCGTACCGAATACTATAAATACAAATCTATTCTGACTTTTATCTGAGAGATATCCATATAATGGAGGAAAAATAAAAGCAGTTAGAGGAAAAATTGTGATTATAAGTTGCATTAACGGCTTTTCTGTGCCCAAATCCAATAGATATTTAGGTGCGTAAGTATAAACTATGATAGCTGCAGTATTAATAATAAAAACAGAGATTAAAATAAGAATTGTTGATCTTCTTGATATTATCACTTAAATACGCCTTTTATTTAATGTACTGTATGTGGGTTTTTTATTCTTTCATAAAGCTCCACTAATTTCTTAGATACAATTTCCCATCTAAAATTATTTTTTACTCTTTTATAGCAATTCTCTCTAATCTTATTATAATAATTAGCATCTAGTAAGACTCGAGATTTAATTACTTCATCAGGAATCTGATTTACAATTTTAAAGGTTTCTGTTTCATAAATTGATCCTGTGTTTTTAATTTTCTCTGAAATTTCTGCTAATTTAAGGAGAGAAATTAAAGCATTTGTAAATTGAGAAGGTTTTTCTTTTTCAATTAAAATGCCCGTGCCGATTTCGGGGTATTTTCTCATATCTATAATTGTTTCTTGAAATCCTCCTACTTGAGTAGCAATTATTGGGATTTTTGATGCCATCGCTTCTAAGGCGTTAATACCAAATGGTTCCCATCGAGATAAAGCACAATATACATCTGAAGCGATATGTGCTAAATAATATATTTCTGAAGCTACACCAAATATTATTCTAATATTGTTTGGATATTTTTTTACAAATTTAGCATATTGCATTATTTCATTTAAGCTATAATCAGTGGGTAAAATAAGGAATAAAAGCTTAATATTTGGAATAACTTTAAGGACTTCTGGAATTGCTTCAAATATAGTTTCAAACCCTTTCTGAGGAGAAATTCTGCCTGTTGTGATTACTAAAGGTCCTGATTCAGAAAATGGTTTAATTGTGCCATTCCTTATAAAAGGATTTCCATTGGAAATTTGATTAATTGCTTCGAGTACTTTAGTTGAATTTATTAATGGACTCTGACTTAAATGCCCAATTTTATACTTTAATAAATAATCCTTTAAATGAATATGGGATATTTCATTTTGTAGCGGAATATTCAATAATTCTTTAATTTCTTTTCCGAAAGATTGAAGTACGTTTCGATATATCTCAAAATATTCCCAATCACATCCATCCCAAATAAAATCAGACTTAAAATCTATTAAGTCCTTACCACAATAAGGTATAATATCTGACTTTAAATAGGATTGACTAACTGTAGTAACAAGATCACAAATCACAGCACCAATTTTTTCAACCGAGGGGTGTTGTTGCAAACTTGAATCTGAACAAAGAGAAAATATTTCATCTATTGTGAATGATTTAAACCCTTCTCTTAAAAGTATCTTAATTGGGATCTTACTGATACCACAAGCTCTATAAAAATCAATAGGATACCTTGGCCATGTTAATAAATGTATAGTAATTATTGACGGTACATCTAATCCATTTATAACTAATCTTTGCTTAACTCCGATAAATGGAAATACCATATGATAATCATGTAAGTGAATAACATCTGGTAAATTATCTTTTCTGTTTTCAATCAAAAAGTCAATTAAACAGCGGATTCCAAGGCTAAAAAGACAAATTTTTCCACTTATCGTATCAGGATTATAAATATCCTTATCATCTAAAAATCTCTTTGTAAATGAATTTTTACCCGTTAATAAATAAAAATTAACCTTATTTATTGTTATTCTATAAAAAGAAATATTATAATTCCCTTCAGGTTCATCTATTCCAAAAACTTGGGGATTTATTTTTCCAATACATTTAAGCGGTAGTTTTTCCCATGTATTATTCATTTTTAAACTATCAATTTGGCCATGAGAAGGAATAAAAATAGTTAGGTCATAATTATTTTTTAAATGGTTAGCTTGATTTGCTGGAACTTCTCCAAGTCCCCCCATTTTTACAATTCCCGCATATTCAAAAGTAAATATCCAAACTTTATCTTTTTTTTCGATCAAAGCAACTCAATACTTTTTTAGAACGCAGTTAAGAGTCAAAAATTAACTTTAAAATTAGTTCATTTAATAATAAATAGGTTTATGTCTTTAAAATAATATTTTTATTAAAACTTAATTAAAATTACATTTGTTTGAGATAATTACGACAAAAAATTTTGATGGAGCATAATTACACTATAATCTAATAAAAGTTGACTTAAAATTATTTTATCTTAATTTTCTTATTAAAAGTTAATTATAATTTTGACTCTTAATTATAATAATTACTAAATTTAAATATAAACACCATAAGGATGCAAATAAGATGGTAAAAATTGAAATAATTGACACAGGAGCTCCGAAAGCAGGTCCTTATAGTCTTGGTCTAAAAGCAGGTAATCTAATCTTCATATCGGGACAAGTACCTGATCATAAGGCCAAGAATATAAAAGAACAGACTTTAAGTGCTCTTGAAAAAATCAAAAAAGTTCTAGAAGTTGCAAAGGCAAATGTTAGAAACATAGTTAAAATTGGAGTATATCTAAAAAGTATGGATGATTTTAAGGAAATGAATGAAGCCTATAAAGATTTTTTTGAACAGAATGGAGTATCAGAAAAATTCCCCACGAGAAGCACTATAGAAGCAGTTTGTCCACTACCAACAGCACTAATTGAAATTGATGCAATAGTAGTAATTTAGTTATTAAAAGTGTATTATAAATATAACTTAATTTTAACTTATTCATAAAAAAATAATTAGAGAATATGTGTGACACTTACGTTAGTCTAAGTACTTGGTCTAAAAATGGGAATGTAATTTTTGGGAAAAATAGTGACAGACTTGATTCTGAAGCCCAATTAATAACATATGCTCCACGAAAAACTTACTCGTCTGGAGAGGAAGTAAAATGTACTCATATTTCAATTCCACAAATAAATGAAACAGCTGCGATTATTTTAAGTCAACCATATTGGATGTGGGGGGCAGAAATGGGTGTGAACGAGTATGAAGTAGTTATTGGCAATGAATCGGTGCAAACGAGAGAACCTCTTAAAGAAAAAGGTCTTCTTGGCATGGATCTTCTAAGATTGGGGCTTGAAAGAGGTAGGACTGCAAAAGAAGCATTAAATATTATGACAAGTTTGTTAGAAAAATATAGTCAAGGTGGCTTTCATAGTTTAAAAGAATATAATTACCATAATTCATATATTTTAGCGGATCAAACTGAAGCTTATGTATTAGAAACCGCTGGTGATTGGTGGATTGCAGAAATTGTTAAAGATTTTCGCTCAATCTCAAATCATATATCAATAAAAGGGAAAGGAGATATGAGAAGAGAAGGTATTATCCAACATGCAGTTGAGAAAGGATATTGTAAGGATGATAATGATTTTGACTTTAAAATGACTTTTTCTCTTATCCCACTTCCAGAAGTGTTTCCAATAACTGATAGAGATGGTTGTTCATTACATCAATTATCATCGAATAAAGAAAAAATTACAGTACCTATGATGATGGAATTTTTAAGAGAACATGAAGTTGGGATATGTAGACATACTCGAAAAGATCAATCAGTAGGATCTCAAGTTTCTCTTTTGAGAAAAAATAATAAGAAATCTATACACTGGTTTACTGGTAGTACCATTCCATGTTTAAGTATTTATAAGCCCTATGTTTTTCCAGCAGAAGAACAAAACGTCATGGATTCCAGACCTTATTCATCTAAAGATCAAGATTGGTTTTGGACAAGACATTTTGAATTTATTAATATTTACAAGAAGCGCCCAAAAAGAGATATTCCTGAAAGGAACAATTACTATAAAAAGTTAAGAAGTGTTGAGACCGAATTATTGAGACGCGTAGATGACTTAATTAGTAAAGAAGAGAGTATCTCAGAAAGTGAATTTAATAAATCAATTAAAGATGTTAATGATTTTGGATGGAAAAAAGCAGAGGAATTAATTAAATAAATGTGTGACACTCTCGTTACGCTGGGAAATTCAACTAAGGATGGAAATGTAATTTTTGGCAAAAATTCAGATCGTCCTTCAAATGAAGTTCAATTGATAACTTATTCCCCTAGAACTAAGCATTCAAAAGAAGATGAATTAAAAGTCACCTATATCACAATTCCTCAAGTATCTGAAACTGCAGCAATCTTATTAAGTCAACCATGGTGGATGTGGGGTGCAGAAATGGGTGCTAATGAGTATGGGGTTGTTATTGGGAATGAAGCTGTCTATACATATGAACGATTGAGACACTCTGGATTGTTAGGGATGGATTTACTGAGGCTAGGTCTTGAAAGGGGAAAAAGAGCGAAACAAGCTTTGGATATAATTACTAATTTATTAGAAAAATATGGACAAGGTGGAGGATGTGCATATGATGATCCAGGTTGGATGTATCATAATTCGTTTTTAATTGCAGACCCAGACGAAGCTTACGTTTTGGAAACCGCTGATGAATGGTGGGTTGCTGAAAAGGTAAAAAGCGTAAGATCTATCTCAAATGAGCTTTCAATTAGAGGAAAGGGTGATATCAGGAGAAGAGGCATTATTCAGCATGCTACTGAAAAGGGATATTGTAAAGATGATGATGATTTTGACTTTGCTATAACTTTCTGTGGTTCACCTCCATCAATGATACAATATTCAAGAGGAGGAAGGTCAGCATATTTACTTAATAATCGTAAGGGAAAGATTAATTCTAAGATGATGATGGAATTCTTAAGAGATCATCAGGCTGGAATTTGTATGCATGGAGGTTTTGAATCAACAGGATCTCAAGTATCCCATTTAAGAAAAGGAAAGAAATCAATTCATTGGTTTACAGGTACAACACTTCCTTGCTTGAGTAGTTATAAGCCTTATGCATTTCCAATTGGTGAAAAAAAACATTATAAGCCTGGACCTTATAAAAAAATTAATCTTGACTGGGTATGGTGTAAAAATGCATCCCATAAACTATTTAGTAAGAAAAATGAGCTAATAAATATAGAAAATGAGCTTATTT
>JAEOTZ010000074.1 GCA_016839585.1 Promethearchaeota archaeon | reverse complement strand
CCAGAAAAATATCGAGCTTTTAATCGACCTGCTGGTAATCCAGAGGTTATCAAAAAAGCAATTGATATTTTAAAGGCTGCAAAAAAGCCAATAATCATAGCAGGAGGCGGAGTAAATGCTTCAGAAGGTTATGATGACTTACATAAACTATCTCAAACTTATATGATACCCACAGCAACATCTTTTAATGGTGTAGGTACAATTGGAAAAGATAAAAAAACTTTTATTGGTTCTAAACTGACCGCTAGCGCTTATAGAAGGGCTGCTTCTGAAGCAGATGTTGTTTTATCTCTTGGTTGTAGATGGGGTTACCCATTACTTTATGGTGCTCCACCATTTTGGAATCAAGATCAAAAAATTATTCAGGTTGATATCGATTCTAAAGAAATAGGTAAAAATAGACCCGTTGAAGTAAGTATCATAGGAGATGCTAAGGTTGTTATCCAACAGCTATTGAAAGAGATGGAAGAAAGGCTTCCTAAAGAAAAAATTACGGAATGGTCTGAATGGAATGACTATTTGCAAGAGATCAGAAAAATTGATGATTTACAAATTCAGAAAATGCTAAAATCAGAAAAATTACCTATGAAACCTCAAAGATTTGTATTTGAAGTTTTAGATTATATCCCTCCTGATACTCAGATAGTAATTGATGGTGGTGATATATTCGTATTCACAATGGATCAAATCAACCATAAAAATCGTCCTCCAAGAAGTTTTTTCCGTTCTGTGTCAATGGGTCATTTAGGAACAGGAATCCCTTATGCTATTGGTGTCCAAATGGCAAAACCAGATAAGCTTGTAGTATGTATAACCGGAGATGGTAGCTTTTTGTTTACTGTACAAGAATTAGAAACAGCTGTAAGATTAAATCTCCCCATAATCATAGTTATTGGAAATAACTGTGCTTGGGGTATGATAAAGAGTCATCAAAAAAATAACCTCCAAAAAAGATATTGTGATGTGGATTTTCCGGTTATTGATTATGCCGAAATTGCGAAAGGTTTTGGATGTTATGCTGAAAAAATATCAAAACCTGAAGATATTAAACCTGCTCTACAGCGTGCGATTGATTCTAAAAAACCAGCAGTCCTTGATGTTGAAATTGCCTTTGAAACACCCCCTGCAATGAAGTTCCTTGGTCTCTATAAGAAGAATAAAGGTCTATTTGGAAAATGAGGTGTGAGTATTATGAGTGAAAAATTTTTAGAAGGAAGAGTAGCTCTGGTTACTGGGGCTGGTAGTGGATTTGGTCGGGAAATGGCAATAGCATTTGCAAGTAAAGGTGCCAATTTAGTATTAAATGATATAAACCTTGAAAGTATTGAAGAAACACGAGAAATCATCTTAAAAACCTATAATGTGGAAATGTTACTAGCTAAAACAGATATCTCTGATTTTAATCAAGTTAAAGAAATGAGAAAAAAAGTTTTTGAAAAGTTTGATAATTTGTTTTTATTAGTTAATAATGCAGGCGTTAGAGAGGGTACATTTTCACTTGTTACAAAAGAAGAAGTTTATAATAAAGTCATGGATGTAAATGTTAAAGGTGCTTGGAATGTTACAAAAGCATTTTATAGAAAAATGAGTAAGCAAGATTTCAAACCTATAGCAGGAAAAATTATTAATATAGCCTCGTGTGCAGGTACAGAATGCGGCGTTAATCCATATATTGGGATATATAGTGTAAGTAAGGCAGCTCTAATTGCCTTCACAAAGCTTTGGGCTCTTGAACTTGGATCAAGTAATATTGCAGTGAATGCAATTTGTCCAGGTTTATTTTTAACACCTATGTACAAGAATAATCCTGAATTTATACGAGAATTTATGAGAAGAAGAAATGTTAAACTTCCAATAGACAGAATCGGAGAATCAAAACAAGTTGCTGATGTCGCTTTATTTTTAGCTTCACCTGCTTCAGATTATATAACTGGCCATAATATCATTTTAGATGGTGGGATGACTATTTCAGTAAATTCATTGTAGAAAACAGAACTATATAATCTAGTTATTTACCACGACCTTTATTTGCTCTAATACTAGGCCGTGTTTTTTCAGAACCCCATCCTTTTTTATGTAACCCTCTAGCTCTTTTTCCTGAAGAAGTTAAACCTCGTGTCACTCTTTTTTTATGAGCGGAAGTACAAATCCAATTTATTTTTGGATCTGATTTGATTACAGGATGGTGGGGATCTACTAAAATCACTTCATAATACCAGTGTCCTCCATCAGAATAAACTTTGTAACTATTTAAAACTTCCATATTCGGGTATTTACGTTGTACACGTTCTTCAGCAATCCATTGCAAATTTTTACCAGTAGTATACTTTGAAACACCCATCGCTCTCGGTTTTCTTCCTCGCTTTGGACGTGTTTTATGCATACTTCCTTTTCGTATTCTGGCTCGAACAACCACATATCCTTGTTTTGCTTTATAACCTAATGTTCTTGCGCGATGAATTTTAGTAGGTTTTTCGACTCTTTGAATTGATTTACCCTTTCGATATTCAATTCCACGATTCCAGTATGGTGTTTTATATCCTTTTTCATGTTCCTCAAAAGTCTCTTTTACATAGTTGTATCCAGACTTCAACGTTCAAACCACTCTTGGTATATTTTAACTTTTAAAATTTATAAAAATTAATTAACTTTATCATTTCTATAATTTTTTAAAAAATACTCTATCAGTGATTAGCCTTTTTGTTTAATCCTGCTAAAAATAAATTTAATACTTTAAATAAATTATTTTAAACATATATATTCGAAAATTTATATATAAGTGGAAGCTAATTGTCAGATAAAGAAATAAAAAAAAAGAAACCATTTAAAAAAGCAAGAATAAAGGATAAAAATGGATTTAAAATATCATATGATAAAATTGAATTAGATGAATATCTTCCACATTTAATGTCAGAAGTCTCTAAAAGTAAAAAGTTGCTAAAAATTGATTCAGTAAACTTCAAGATTGAACAAGAATTTGAAGAAATAGTCCAAAATTCAAATAACTATTATCCAGAAGAATTATATAACCCAAAAACCATTGATTTTATAAGAAGATGTACTAATGATGATGAGGCTATTGAGATCTTAGATTATCTATTAAGAAGAAAAGAAATATCTAAAGAAGAATATAAATTATTTAAAAGCCAAATATTAAAAAAAGAGGGTTTAAAAAAGTTAATCGAGGAGCATGGAGGCTTCAAAGAATCTGGGTATTATGAAAGAAAATTTAGAAATTTTACCCAACAGAGAAATAGTGAAAAAGAAAGAAATACAGGGAGAAACAAAACTAAAAAAAAATAAATTAGGTTTAGAACTATTAGAATTATAACATTAATATCATATTATGAGAAGAAAAATGATGATCTCATGACAAATAGAACTATTTCTCATAGTGATGATTCTTGTCGCCCCAATCTGATTTTTTCTCTATTGTTTTGTGAATTCTTTTAAAAATCCTTCTCTATCTCTCTCCTGAACTTAATTCCTTTTTCCGTTAAAAAGTGTTCTCCATTAATCTTCTTAATCAATTTTAAATCACGTAAAACTGGTACTCTCCCTTTAATACATGAAATTGGCAAACCAGAAAACAATTTAATTGTTTCATAGATCTTTGCTCCTTTATCAATGGCGAGTAATATCTCAATCCCCATATATCCTAAGAGATATTTCAGGTCATCATATGATTCTACTTCATTAGACATTCTTCATCCTGAATTGAAAGCTTATTTAGAATTATCTTTTTTGGATTCTTTTGGTAATAATTTTCTCATCCATTCTGGAAAGGCAGTAGTTATACGTAGATTTGTTTTTAAAACAACATACCGTTCATTATTATAATTTAACTCTTCGATGACATCATATTCCTTTAAATATTCTATGTTTTCCATTAGAGAATCTAAAGATTTTTTAGGTAATTTATCTCTTGAAATTAAACTATTGCGCAATTCAGAAAGAATATTATACTTTTTAGAATCTGCCATTATTTGAAATAAGATGTAGGAATCTTTTTTTAGCTCTCCTTCTTTCTTTTTTTCATATTCACTAAAAAAATCCTGAACTTTTGGAAGTAGCAAATCTATTAACTCTGGTTTGTCATCAATATATTCTATTACGCTATCAGGTGGAATTCTCTCAGCATTTACTTCTTTTAAGAGAAGTACATACTTTTCTACTAAACCAATTTGATTTATAATAAGAATTTGCTTCTCAACCAATGTATTGATTATTTCTTCGAATTCCTTATCAGGAAAATTTTCAATAAACCATTCTCTTAGTTCTTCCAGTTCTACAGGACCTTTTGAGAGTTTTTCTAAGGTTTTAAATATATGTTGATTATTTATTAGAATTGCTATTTTCTGTTCTTCAGTTTTTTCTCGTGTTTCCTCCATTATTGCCCAATATAAGTTCTTTACCCATGCTTTTATTAAAGAATTATTTTTCGTTATCTTTTCAACATCTTCTTCATGATAGTCTTTCTCATTTATATAAAAACCTGTAAAAATCTCCTCATTTGATTGTAAACTTTCAGAAAATTCTGTACACAAATTTGCTATAATTTCTTCAATCGAAGGCGCAATTTGTTGATCAAGTATTATTGAAAACATTAACATCTCCTTATTACCACGAGCCCAATCAGAATGAATTTCAAAATAATAATTCAATGATTTTAAATTTTCAAAAGAGTGTGTAAAAAAGCCTTCATTAAATTGCTGGTCCATAATATTAGCTATTTTGACTTCTAATTCCTTCTCTAACGTATCTTTGGGATATGAATAGAATATTAAGGGTCCAATCTTCCTATGGAAATAAGAAAGCGTGACGGTTGTTTTCAAATAATGAATCTCCACGGATGTTTTTTCTTTTTACAAACAATACAGTTATTTTAAGGTGTAATAACTCAAAATAAATTAAATATTAAAGATTATATATTCTTAAAGATAAATAAATTTATCTTATTTAAACATCTATTAACAATAGTTTAGTAATAAATAGAATCAATTTATTATATTGATTTTCTAAAACATAAAGGAAATTTCTACTTAATATTATGATCAATAATAAAATTAAATTAGTTGGATTTGACTTAGATGATTGCCTGTTTGATTCAACTGCCCTTTCTGAAAGAGCTAGAATAAAAGGAATTGATACAATGATAGATTTAGGTCTAAAAATTGATAGAACGGAGGCTATTAAAAAAATCCAAGATATTGTAAAAGAATATGGATCTAATTTTTCTAAACATTACAATTACTTTATTCGACGATTAAATGAATTTGAAAATTATAAAATATCCAGTAATGATAAGTATAAATATATTGCTGCTGCTGTAATAGCTTATCATCAAGAAAAAATTGATTCCATAAAATTATATGACGATGTAAAACCTTGTTTGGAAAAATTAAGAAGTATGGGAATTAAAACTGCTATAATAAGTGATGGTATCCCCATTAAACAATACGAGAAAATATTAAGGCTTAAGATTGATAAATTAATAGACTTAGTAGTTATATCAGATGAAATCGGAATTAAGAAACCAAATCCAAAATTGTTTGATTACTGCTTAAAGAAATTTGGTGTAAAAGGCTTAGAAACTATTTATATAGGAGATCGAATAGATAGAGATATTGTTCCGGCTCGTTTAAATGGTATTTATACTATTTATATTCATCGGGGAGGTAAATATGATACATACGAAAAAGGGAGTAAAATTTCTAATGAATTAATACCTAATTATGAAATATCAAATTTGAATGAAATTTTTGATTTAATAATTGAAATAAATAACAAATGAAAAATTGAAAGAAAAATATGATTAAAGTTGCTTGTATTCAACCCAAAATATTTCAAAGTAGAAAGAACTGTTATTTTGAAGTAGAAGAATTAATAAAAAGTTTGTTAGACGAAACTAATAATTGTGACATTATATGTCTACCTGAAAGATGGGTACCTGTTTATTCAAATTCTGCTAAAAATTTCCAAAAAGAAAGAGGAGATGATTATTCATTTATTAAAAATTTAGCTAATGAATATCATATAAACATTATATCAGGAGGAATATGGGAGAAACGTGATAATTTAAAAAAACCATATATTACATGCTATTTTTTTAATGAAAGAGGTGAAGAAGTAGGTCGCCAAGATAAAATTCATCTCTATTCTTATGAACGAGGACAATTTGAACCAGGAAAGGTTTTAAAATTATTTAAAATTAAAAATTTGTATCATTTTGCAATCCTTATTTGTTTTGATATGGCTTTTTTTGAAACACCTAGATTAGCTGCTGAGAATGGTGCTGATCTTTTACTTTCTCCCACTCAAATAAGACTGGAAGGAATGGATAATTGGGATACTTATTTAAAAGCGCGCTCTCTTGAAAATAGAATTCCTATTGCAGCTTGTAATACTTTTGGAACTTTTTTCAGAAGGAAATTTATTGGGAAAAGCAAAATAATTTCTTTTGTTAAGGGAAATGTTTCACCATCGAAACTTAAAATAGTTGAAGGTCCTTCCAATCTAAATGGTTATATTTTTGACGATATCGATTTAGATTTTCCAGAAAAATTAAGGAAAATTCGATTTAAGGAAAAAATTAAAAAAAATAAAATTAAAGTGAAAAATGTAAATAGCTGAGTTGCTTATTTTATACACAATTCTAAAAATTATTAATATTGCGTTCTTATATAACATTGTTTTGATGTTTTAACTAGATAGGAGAGTGGTTTTTTTTGGATATGAAGATTTTGTTGTGTGGCCTTGAAGATGCGGGAAAAACCTCAATTTTATTAGTATTAGATAAAAAGTTCAGTTTACTAACATCAATTGCCCCTACTATCAAAGCAAAAAGAACATCACATACTAACAAGCTTTTAGGCATCTCTACTACACGCTGGGATTTAGGTGGTCAAAAGCGTTATAGAAAGATATATTTAGACAATAAAAGTAAATATTTTACTGAAATGCAATCAATTTTTTATGTAATTGATATACAAAACCAAGATAAATTTGATGAGGCACTAATTTATCTTAAAGATATTATAAATATTGTTATAGATAATCATCCCGATAACTTTCAATTATTAATCCTATTCCATAAATATGACCCTGACATCAAAAATAAAAAGGAAATGAAAGATAATATACTCCTTTTAGAAAATAAAATAAAATCGATAATTAAAAATCTAAAATACTCTTTTTATAGGACTTCTATTTATGATGATTCTAGCTTATTAAAAGCATTTTCAGATGGAGTATTCTCTGCTACTGAGAAATCAAAATTACTTCAATCTTTGTTAAGAGATTATATGAGTAAAACATACACCAGTTCTACTCTTCTTCTGGATCAAAACTGCTTCATAATCGCAAGTAGAGCTACCAATGAAGCTTATCAGGAAATTTGTGAAGCCATTGCTCCCAGATTAACAAATGCATTGGAAAAATTAGAAGAATGGGATATTGATACGAAAGATATAATAACGAATATCGAATTTCCTCAAAATAGCTTAGAGCAATCTAGAGACGCGCAATCTAGAGAAGGTATAATTTTTTTAAGAAAATTAGAAATAAACAATGATAGATTATATCTTATAGCACTTTGTTTAAATAAAAAAATTCAAAACAAGTCCTATGAATATCTACCAATATTAGCTACAAATCTAAAGAATTTATTAGAAAGTTTTGAATAAAACCAACTCGCTACATAACAACTCTCTTCTTTTCTCTCATTAAATTTTTAATTTTACTTTTAATCACCACACTCTGTGGGTGGGGTTTAAATATATAGTCATAGATATAAAGCTAAAATTCAACTCAATAACAAAAATGATTGTTGACTCAAACAATATTAATGAATATGTTGGACCAAAAGCTATTTTTGATCTAAATTATGTACCCCCTCAATTATTATATAGAGAAAAAGAAGAAAAATCATTATATTCCATTTTAAATGATTCAATTTCAGATAAATTTTATCTTAATATATTGTATCAAGGAGTTCAAGGAATCGGTAAAAAAGTCATTGTTAATAAAGTCTTGAAAGATCTATTAATTAAAAATAAGGAATTAACTAATATTCATAAAATCTGTATTGACTGTAAAGAAAAAACTCTTGAGGATTTAATGTTTTCAATATTAACCGAATTAAATCATTTTTTAAATTTTAACTTCAATTTTAATTCAATTTTAACATCAAAGATTTCTCATTTATGGAATATGATTAAATTAGCATGTAAAAAAATAAATTGTAATCTTTTCTTTTTATTTTATAATATTGAATGTTTGCAGCCAGAAATCTATAAGAAATTTCTGCATTTTGGAAAAGAAACAAATATAACATTGATTTCTACTGTAAATAAAATTTTAAAACCTTCTACTTTAGATTTATTAAGCGAATTTGATCTAAAAAAAAGATTAGAATTTTTTAGCTATAATGAATTATACTCTATTCTTAAGCAACGAGTATCCCTGACATTTACTCATGAAATAGATAAGGAATTAATTAGATATATAACAGATCTAATTTGTGAACATTATGTACCTGTACCAGGAAAAGGCATTCAAATACTTAGAGAGATATACCCGTTATTAATAGATAAGAAAAATCTCAAAAATTTTGAAATAATAGATATATGCCAAAAAGAATTCGATTCAATTCAGATCTCTGATGAATTTAGCATTCTAAATTATGTTTCTGAAGAAGATTTTTTAACAATAATATTTTTTGACAATTTATCAAACTATTTCTTGAGAAAGTTGAAATATTATATCCCTTTGAATGAATTAAAGGAATTATATGATATTTCTTGTGAATCTTTAGAATATAAAAAAAGTTTGAATGAGTTCAACGAATTAATTAAAAGATTGCTAAGTTTTGGGATTTTAAGTGGTTCAAAAAGAAATCAAATCAAAAAGAAACCGTATTTATTAAATAATACTTCAAATTACGATTCTTTCTTCATGGTACTAAACCCCAAACACCTAAAAGCTATAGTAGATGCGATATTTAATGAGTAAAATTAACTTATTCTTCTAAAAAAAATAATACCTTTGTGTACTTAACTTTTTCGAAAAAATCTTTAATAAATAACTAGTAAGATAAATTGAAAGTATCAATCAGATTTTTTTTTTATAATGTCTAATATATATATAAAGATGGAATTACTCTATCTTTTTAATAATAAACGAAGAATTGGAGATCTATTTTGACATATATTAAAAAAATCTCTATGACTGGTTTCAAATCATTTGGAGAACGAACAGTAACAATCAAATTTTCAAGTGGTTTCACATGTATTGTTGGACCAAATGGTGCTGGGAAATCTAATATTATAGATGCATTATGTTTTGCTTTAGGCAGACTAAGTAAGAAGACTATGAGAGCAAAAAGTTTGGAAGACCTTATTTTTGCTGGTGCTAAAGGAAAAAATCCCTCGACAAGAGCTTCTGTGACAATGTATTTTGATAATTCAGAAAATGTTTTTCCCGGGAGTACCGATACATTCGAAATAACACGAACTATTAAAAAAGGTGGTGGTGGGGGTTATAAAATGAATGGTCAAAAATCTACTCGCCAACAGATTCTCAATGCTTTAGCAGCAGCTAATGTAGATCCAGATGGTAGTAACCAATTCGTACTTCAAGGTAAAATTGTTGAATTAACTCATATGAATGCAGAGGAGAGAAGATCATTCATTGAAGAATTAATTGGGCTTCAGAAATATGACGAAATGAAAGATTCCACTTTAAAAGAGTTAGAAAAAGCAGAAAGAGATTTAGGACAGTTTGAAGCAATTTTCAAAGAAGTTTCTGCTCAGCTTAAAAAAGTTGAAAAAGAAAAAAATGATGCATTAGCTTGGAAAGAATTAGATCAACAAATAAATTTCTTAAATTCAAAATTAATTGCTTTAAAAATTTCAAAATTACGAGAAGAAGAAGATGAATTAGAAAAAAAGGTCGAAGAATCTTCAAAAATTATTGAAGAACTTAAAGAAAAGATCTCTCGACAAGAAGATATCCTGAAACAAGAATCATTAGTTATGGAGAACATTCAGAAAACGATTACTGATAGAGAAAAGGAAAGAGAAGAAGTAAACGAAAACATAACAAATTTAAAGACACAATTATCTTCAAGTCAAACTACTTTAGATTTAGCTAGAAAATCAATAGATAAATTGACACAAGAAATAAAAAATTTAGAGAATTTACTAATGGTACTTGAGGAAGGACAAACTTATGATTCTTTAATTCAAGATGTATCTGGTCAAATTTCTGAGTGTGAAAATCACCTCGAAGCAGCTAAAAAGGAAATTGAAAGAAGACAACAAAATCAATCTGAATTTGATATAAAAATTAAAAATAATGAGGATGAAAAATCACAATTTAAAGCGGAAATTTCAAAAGTACAACAAAACATCTCATCAAATAACACCCAGATAAAGCTTCTTAGAGAAAGTATAAAAAAGAATGAAGAAAAGAAAATTAAATTAGAAACTGAATTGAATAAATTGAAACAAGAAGCTGAAAGTATAGATGAAGCTATTGATGAGGCAAAAAAGACTGAAAAACAAATTAGAAAGAGGATTGAAGATTTAAAAACTAAAAACAATGAAGAAAATCAAAAACAAAAAGAGTTAGAAACTAACATTAATGCCATTCAAGAAGAAAAAAACCAACTAAATTCAAAATTAGTTCTTCTACAATCTACATTATCATCATTGAATACTGAAATTAGTATGAATAGAAATACAATCCAAGATTTAAATGATAAAAAAGCATCTTTTGAGAATAAAATTAGAGATTTAAGTAAAGGTAAAGACACAGAAGAAGTTGTAAAGGGTTTATTGAAAGAAAATGAAAATATTAACAAACAATTGAGTGAATTAAAAACAGCTTTGAAAAAAGAAAACTCAGTATTCAGGAGTAATGAACAAAATCTAGAACTTTTAAAGATGAAACAATATTCATTTGATTCAGAAATTCATGATAATAATGCAAAAATAGATAATATCAATACAGAATTAAAAATTTTTAAAAAAGAATTAACTAAATTAGAGCGTGAAAAGGGTAATTCAGAAGTGCAAATTAATTCTCTAAATAGTAATCTATCAAAAATAGAAAAAGATACAGAAAATTTTAATTCTAAAAGTCAGAACATTCAAAGACGTTTAGAAGAACTTACAAAGGAAAGAGATAGTTTATTAGAAAAAATAGAATCTTCTGAAGAAGAATATGAGAAAAATACCAGAGATATAACGGGAATTCTTCAAATTTTAAATATGCTCACTCAAAATATTAACATTTCTGTTGAATCTATTAAAAGTAACATCCAATTATCAAATGCAGAAGCAATTGAGACCTCTGCTGAAGATTTCAAAAAGTTTATTCTAGATATTGTAGATATCATGAAAAGTGTTGAGGGGATTAGTGAGGATACTGAACAATCCTCTGAAATGTCATACACGTTAAATTCCATCCTCCGAACTTTAAAATTATTTACTGATAATGCAGATTCAACAATTGATCAATTAATTAATAGAGTTAAAGAATCTGCTGATGTAGAAGTACAAGAATCAACCTCAACTTTTGATAGCTTTGTACAGGATTTAATGGAAATTCTTGAAAATGTCTATATTTCATTAAGAAAATTAACATTGTCAAAAAGTCAAGATTTATATAAGCAACTAGAAGATATCTCTGAAAATATTAAATCACAAGGAGATGATCTTAATAGTGCGGAGAAAAAATTGTCAGAATTAAGTCTTCTAAAAAAACATAATTCAGAAACCTCGTCAACATTAACAAGAAGACTTGAAGAAATTAATGGAAGAAATAAGGAATTAAATGAAAAATTTAAAAATTCTGAATTAGAAATTGAAGAAAGAAAGAAATTAGTCAATGAGAAGCAAAAAGAAACAGAAAAATTAGAAATTGAGATAAATAAATTAAAAGAACTAAAAGATACTTACTGGGAAAATATTTCGAAGATTCAAGATGATATTGATAAAAAACAAAAAGAATTAGAAGACTTAAGAGAAAATCTTCAAGAATTGCACGGAATCCAAAATTTATTTGAAAATATTACAGAAATTGATTCTGACATAGGAAAGTTAAATATTATTATTGAGGAAAAGAAAAATTCAATTATCAATACAGAAGAAAGCATAAATCAAATTCATACAGAACAAAATACCTTACAAAACAAAATTGAAGCATTAATTTTAGAAAAAGAAAAATTTTGGGAAAAAACAGAAAGTTTAAGAAAACAAATAGACAAGGAAAATGAGTCATTAGAAGATACAATGGATCGTCTAAGAGCACTTGAAAATGTGATGAGAATTATTAATTCAATTGAAGATATTAAGAAAGAGAATATAGATGCTAATAATAAAATTGAACTCTGTCTTAACAATATTGAAAATTTCAATTCTCAAGTAGATGAAATTCAAAAAAATGTTGATCAAAAACAACAGACTATAGATTCCTTGAGAAATGAAAAAACAAAAGAAGTAGAATTACAAAAAGCAGCTCAAAAAGAATTAAATAAATTAAATAAGGATTTACAGAAATATCAACGCCAAATTAATGAGTTAAACAAAAATAAGGAAAGAGAACAAAAAATTTCAGAATTAAATCAAGATATTAAAGATACTGAAAAACAAATAGAATCAATTTTAGAAGAACTAGAAAAATTTAAGCAACAACTTAATAGTGAAAATGGAAAAAAGGATGTAAAACAAAAAGAAATCGATGAATTCAATCTGAAAAAGGACGAATCATGGAGAAAGCAAAAGCAATATCAAAAAATCTTAAATGATTTAAAATCAGATCTTTCTATGGAAAATGCTAAAATAAATAATTATGAAGCTAAAAAAATAATTTGTACTGATCAAATAGAGACTCTATTCCAGAGATCTAAAGAATATGGGGCACTCCCTCCTGTTACTGAGGATTTAACAGAAGCTGAATTACAATCAGATATTGGGGACGTAACAACGAAGAAAAAAGCTCTTGAACCAGTCAACTTAAAAGCCATTGAACAATATGATGCCGTAAAAGAGAGATTCGACGAGATAGATATGCGAAGACAGACTATTCAACGTGAACGCAAGGCGATCTTAGACGCAATAGATAAAATAGAACTTGAGAAGACAAGAACCTTCATGAAAGCTTACCATGAAATAAATAGAGAGTTCAGTAGAATTTTCCAGAAGCTTAGTCCCGGTGGTTCGGCTAAAATGATCCTAGATCGCCCTGATAAACCCTTTGAAGGAGGGATTAGCATCGAAGCTCGACCTCGTGGGAAGAAAATTTCAAGTCTGGAAATTCTCAGTGGGGGTGAAAAAACACTCGTGGCACTTTCATTTATTTTTGCCGTGCAAGAATTTTATCCAGCACCCTTTTACATTATGGATGAGATTGATGCCGCCTTGGATGGGCCGAACGTCCATAGGGTGTCAATGCAGATACGTGAATTCTCAAAACAAGCCCAGTTCCTCGTAATAAGCCATCGTGAAGAGAATATAGTTAACGCAGACCGTATATACGGTGTCTCCATGCAACAAAGTGGGATAACAGACATTTTCAGTGTAGATCTAGAGGAAGAGGCAAAGCGACTTTTAGAATTAGAGGAAGAAGAAAGTACTGTTATTTAAAAAAAGTATAGAAAGAATCCTTTTACTAGAATTTACTTAAGATAATTATCTAACCGATATTGGCCAAATTCTGGAGTTCTGTGGTCGAATAGAGGAATATTATACTTTTTTATATCAATATTAGTTAACCTTTCGAATTCATTAATAATAAATTTCTGTATCTTTTTAGGATGCCGCATATAAGGATCAACATAATAAGGAAATATTAATAAAATTATTTCATTCTGTTCAGAAAGATCCTTTGTTAAATAATCTAATAATTTACGATATTCCAAATCTATATCTGTCATATTTAAATATTTTTTAACTTTATAATGGTATTCCCCTTGATATTCAATGCCCAATTTTAACCAACTATATTCTAGAGTAAATTTTTCATATCCATCAATATGGCCTCCCCCTTTTCTAATTAAGTTTTCAATAGCATTTAGTTCCTCTTGTGAATAACGATTTTTATCAAAACTGTTAATTACTTTGCTTAATTGTACTTTTGGAAAAATTAATTTAGATTTTGTAATATAACTAAAGATTTTTGAAGCATACCAACAAATTATCTGTTCATACTCCCCAGATGAACATCTAGGGCAAAATTTATTTGCAATCAAACGTTCTGCATTTGTAGAAAATGGGTTTTTACAAAACCCACATTTAACTTGTATTCCTAATCTTTTTGGCTGCAACCCTTTATAACGGGGGTTATTTTTACTAATATTTAGAGATTCAATTATATTCCTAGCATTATTGAGAAGTTCATTGAATTTGTTTTCGTTTTCAGGACGGATTAAAATCCCTTTAACTCCAGTTTTATTTAATCCTACAGATTCTACTAAAAATACAAGTTTTTCATAAGTTAACACATTCCAACTACATATTTTACACCACTGTCTCTCCTGCACTACTGCTCGCGCTTCTGGGTGCCATATGTTTCCACAGGACCCACATTGAACCGTTAATCGAATTCTACTTGGTTTAGATTTTCTATTTGGATTATATATATACTTGATCCAATCATTTTCATTTGAAGGCCATAACAATTTACCCTCAATAGATGTTTTCTCAATACTTACCATTTTTACTGCGCTTTTAAGCATTTTATAAGAATATATATATCCTAAACATAATTTACATGGCCAATCTCCCCGTTCGAGATATTTTCCCATAGTTTTTAATACCCCCCCACATTTTCTACACTTAACTTTTAAAGGCACTGAACCCGGTTTTAAACTCAATTTATTTTTCAAAGCTTTAAATTTTTGAGCAGTTTCAGGTTCTATTAATTCCCCCTCTACTCCTATTCTTTCTATACTGACTACTTTTACTAGGTTTTTAATATATTCAAGAGTATATTTCTCCTTTGGTTTCGGGAGCCATTTTTGAAGATCAACTTGCGGATATAATTTTTGAAACTTGTTCAAAAAATTTCTAACAGATTTTCTAGCCATTTGTTTACTTAATTTTTGCTTAGTTTTAGAACTTATCCCAATTCGTGATAAATTGTCAACAACACAATGATAATTGGGGCATTTTAATAATAAAAGAGCAATGATTTGTATAATTCTTTTAGTCTTATTTCTATTCTTAGAGCTAATATACCTATCGTCAATTTGGGCATCAATATTTGAAATTTTTAGAAATCTAGTTAGGGTATCGTCTGAAAGAACATCTTCAAGTATCTCCTCATTATTAAGCCCCTTTTCTTTAATGTGTATGTAATATTCGTCAAATCTGTTATTAGAAATCCCTATTCTCTTCTTAATATACTCAACTACCACATGGCAGAATTTCCCAAAATTATTTTTTCTAAAATCATCTTTTAAAATATTATCAGTTAAATTTTCTTCAGGATCATTTTTTATATTATTTTTGGTGTAAAAGTAATTTTTTAAATCTTCAAGTATTGTTTGTTCAAATTTGGGGAGATTTGTATTATCCCACAGTTCTGAAACGATTTTAGCGATAATTGTTATAAGCCATTGAATGTAGGTGATGAAATCATGATAGTAAGTTGAGCTTGATTTCAATTTAACTTGTAGTCTTTTCAACCTTTTCTTAAAATCATTTTGGGATATTTTATGTAGGTCTTTTAAGAATTCAACTTTAATATCCTTCTTAGCAATTGGAGAAAGGCGTTCTGTTAAAGTTTTAAGTTCAGCTTTTGTTAAATTCCTTTTACTATTCCTTAGATGTGCCGTGCTCTTTAGCTTTTTTAACTCAAAATAAGTAATTCGCGCAAAGACAATAATAAAGTTACTTTTGAAAATTTGAGGAAAATCAGGGTTTTTATAAACTCTAAAAATTTGTTCCCTTTGTTTCTTAGTTAAACCTTCTTGAATTTCTCCCTCTTCATTTTCAATTATGAAATTCTTTATTGTTTCATAGAATCGTTTCCAAGGGGAACTTTTTGATTTATCAATGCTGCCACCTGGATCATTATCACTCTTACTTTCAATAGTTTCATCATTTTCTTGATTTTTCACATTATTATATCTAACTTCAGCACCACAGAGTTCACAAAATAGAAAATCACTATTCTTATTAATTCTTTCAACTAATTCATTCGGAAATTTCCACCCACAGAATTTGCAGCGATTAGGGAAATTATTTTTAGAACTTTTTTCAACCATTTGATCTTAATTTTATCAGATATATTTAAAGAAAAAGAGTTTAAAAAAAAGAAATCAATGAAAAAAATACATTCCTTAAAGAAATCAACATTATGAATTTTTATCTTTTTTTGCGCTTTTTAATCTGATATATTGATATTACACAAATAAGAGCAATAATTATAAAAACTTCCAAAAAGATAATTTTTGTTATAAAATTATGATTTGAATTATTCTCTTCAATACTTAAACTCTCTTCTTATGTAATTTCATGAAATTATTGATTTCTTCACATGGTAACTTATTATAATCATATAAATCTTCAATTTTATTCTTTAAAATTAATTTTTTATTATGTCTCTGTGAAAATCTGTCTAATCCATCTATAATTGCGTTTTGTTTTTTTTTACTAAAAGGAAAACACCAGAGATTAATGATTCTATCTAGATTTTCACCACTAAAGTTTAAAGAATAACCAGAATCCGAAGCAGTAAATGAGAGAGTATATCTACTCACAGGTCTTCTAAATGTCTCTTTTTGTACTATTATTTTTTCAATTTCTGTCCAATATAATCTTAAAAATAAAAATTTATTGGCAAAAAACTCAAGTTTATTAACTGACATAATAAATGTAGAATTTCTTAGACCCTTAATGAAATAAAAAATCAATATTGTAATAATGGGAAACCCCCCTATAAATAAAACAGTAAAAATTAATTGAGGTGTTTCAAATTCCTGTGAGAATCTAAAAAGAAAGATGAATAATATTAAAAATCCGGGAAAAGTAAGACATAAACCTCCTATTACATAAGTTTTCATCAATGAATCACTAATTTTAATGATTTTATCATCGAAGACTTTTTGCTCCTTATTTTGTTTATTCTCTACAGAGGGTGGATCTTCTTCATTTCTATTTGATTGACTTGTCTTTTCAATCATTTTAATTCAAAAAATCTGATAACTTAGACTTTAATTACTTTATCAAGACGTCATATTAATAATTCATATAAAAAGTTTCTTGTATGAAAAATTTATTCTACATTTTATCTTTAATATAATCTAAGTGATTATAATGTTAAAAAAAATTTAATTACCTGAGTTTTTAACTCTTCAAGCGCTTTTTAAATTGATATATTGATACCAAACAAATAAGAGCAATAATTACGAATACTTCAAATATAAAGATACTTTTCATTATAGAACTATGATTTGAATTATTATCTACACTACTTAAGCTCTCATCATACTTAAAAATATAAAGCGTGGTCCATGATGCGTTATTTCCTGCATTATCCTTTGTGCGGATTCTTAGATAATAAACTCCTGTTTCCACTACTGGAGGATTAAAAATGGGATGTATAGTAAAATTATTGGATGTTCCATTAAGATCAGTACCCCAATAATAATAGTATCCAGCTACACCTGAGTGAGAATCTAGCCCATCGCTCCAATTGAAGAAAGGATCATCTACTAAGCCTTGCCAAACATCGTTTTGAGTAGAGCCAGCTAATTGATCGCATGTTGAAGGGTTTAAAGGTACTATTCCATCAAATTTAAAAGTGTAAAGGGTAATCCATGATGCATTATTTTCTGCGTTATCTTTTGCTCGAATCCTTAGATAATTTGTTCCTGAACTAACTATTGGTGCATCCAAGCTATTTAATGAAGTAAATGAAGATGATATTCCATTAATATCAGGTCCCCAGTAATAATAATATCCTGCTATATTAGATTGGGTATCAGAAGCCCCACTCCAGTTAAAAAAGGGATCATTTACCTTATTTTGCCATATATTATTTTTTGTCGATCCTTCTAATTGATTACAAATGGTAGGATTTAGAGGTGGTGTATCATCATACTTAAAAATATAGAGAGTTTTCCACGTTGCATTATTTCCAACACCATCTTGAGTTTTAACTCGCAGGTAATATATACCTGAGCTAACTGCCGGTGGATCGTAACTTGAAGGTGTGATAAAATTAGTGGATGTTCCATTAGGATCAGGTCCCCAATAATAATAGTAACCTGCAACATTTGTATGAACATCTGAAGCTCCATCCCAGCTGAAGAAAGGATCATTTACCGAACCTTGCCATACATTATTCTGTGTTGAGCCTTCTAATTGTATGCATGATGTAGGATTTAATGGAGGAGTAGCATCAACTAAAATCTTGGTAGGTGATATATAGTTTATATTATTGTTTTCATTGAATTCATCGATATTATTATTAATGTCTAGAATTCTACCAATGTAATATCTTCCACTTGGCACATTTTCAGGAAAAATCCCGGACCAACTTGAACTTTTATATTTTGTAGGAGAAATTGAAGATATAGGTGCAATCCCAAGTAGATAATCCTCCTCTGAAATAATAGTATCATTTGAAGCATAATATGAAATAATAAAGGAACCTGATGGGGTTGTTCCTACATTATGAACATCACACCAAGTTTTAAAAGGTGTTATCCCTGCTCCAACTATCGTTGTATTAAAACTGGCAAAATCATTGGTTCCAGAGGCTAAATCAGGTTTATCAATAGATGTTTCTTCCACAAAGATCCAATTATTAATGGCATATAATTTATTTTGATTTATCGTGGTTCCATGATTACTTCCCGAACCATCATTGCCACACGTGTGAACTGAGAGGATATATTTATTAGTTCCATCATCGAACCAAACAGGAGAACCGCTCATACCTCCTTCTGTATCCAAATAATACCAGTGATTATTTTCAGTAGCAATCCGTCCACTTTCATAGCACCAGTACATATTTTGTCCATTATCTAAATCGTAAGGATAACCGGCTATATTAAGATCTCCTCTATAAACTGGATCAGATGATTCACCTGAATAAATTTCCATCCATCCTGTTTGCAGACCAATATCTTGGTCTAGGGTTAAGAGAGCGAAATCATATTGAGTGTATTGACTTTCTATCCAATAAGTATACGTACGCATGTTAATCACCCAAGCATACCCATAAGGCTCATTTCCATTATCAATAGCTGGAGAAACTTTTATTGATTCAGCCCATCCTCCAAGAGAATTTTGATATACACAGTGTCCAGCAGTGAGTACATGATTTTTATCGATTATCACGCCTGAACCAATATAATTCGAGCCTCCCCAAGTTATACGTAATTTTACAATTTTACTCCAGGGATAAGAGGTTGTAGGAGTGATTCTTACTCTATCATCATCTCCAAGTACATTTGATGAATTTAGGACGCCTTTTTTCTGGTTATCTACATAAAAATTATTATTATGAAATAACAGTAATATAACGCAAAAATTAATGAATAAAATTAGAAAGAACTTTTTATTGATTTCTCTAAAATATTTAATTTTCAAAATTCAACTTTTAAATTATTTATATTATGTTTTTTATCTTCATAAAGACATAAAAAGTAAACAAAAAGTAAAAAAAAAGAAGAAAAATTGACTTGAGTTTTGGATTCAATAAATGTAGGTAATAAAAATGGAAGCAAAAAAAGGAAAAAAAATGGTTTACGATTTCTTTTTTATTTTATTCAATAGGATTGTAAAACCTGAAAGAACGCTAAGTATAAGGAATATATTATATCCTGGAATTACTGGACCAGTACTAGGGATGCTTTTTATGACAACAACACTTTCACTCCCTGTACTCCCTGCTCCATCTATAGCATAAAAGGTTATGGTTATCTCTCCTTCAGGTGCATTATCCCACGCATCTTGATTGATTGTACCAGTCAATCCAGTAAAATTAAAAATTCCTACAATACCTTCTATGGTATACCATGCAGAGACAAAATTTTCTTCAATTATAGATATGTTAAAATCTGGAGCAGTTTTACCAAATTTTTGCATATCCATCGGAGAATTGATTATAATATCTGGTAGATATCCATCTTTTCTTACGATAACTTTACTCGAATTCATATTTCCTGTTTCATCTATAGCATAGAAAATAATTAGAACTGTACCATTCTCTATTTTGTTCCATTCAGTTTGATCAAATTGAGTTTCTGTCGTAAACGTTATGTTATTACCTCCATTTAATGAGTACCACTTTTCTTGAAGATATAATTCATTTATATCTATATCGAATGTTGGTGCTTGAAGTCCGTATAACTCATTTGTGATTGGTGAATTAATAGTAATAATTGGAACTTGAAAATCATGTATTTTTATCGTATACATATTGGTAAAATTATTATTGATACCACTATATCCTAAGATATCTTTAGTAAGAAAGTAAAAACTAAATTGATCTTTCCATTCTAATGCTGTAATATCGATTGTATATGTCCATATTCCATTGCCTAAATAAATCATAGAACGATTTTCCATTAGTCCACTAGAATTTTCACAAAGATAAACCCATAATAGAGAAGTATAATTTAGAACTTCACATGATACTTCTAAGCCTTTATGATAATATTCAGGTGTAGTTGTATTTAAATATGTATCAGAAAAGTCAAATACTATAACAGGAGCATATATATTTTTTCTAATCATTACTTGAGATAACCCTAAATTTCCTACAGAATCATTAACGTAAAAAGAAAGGATTACTGTTCCATTTCCAAACAGATCCCAAAATTCTTGATCAATAATCCCCATGGATTGATTTATAAAATAATTATTGATACCATTGTTAAAAGAATACCATATAGAATGCAAATTTGCTTCATCAATATGAATCTCATAAGAAAAAGTAGAATTTCCAAAGGTATCATATGGTTCTGGTTTAATAATATTAATGACTGGATTAATATTATCTTTTCTCACTATAACTTCTTTAAAAGCGATATTCCCTACAGTATCATTAGTATAAAAACCTAGAGTAACAGTACCATTGTCGCAAGCGTCCCATGCATCTTGATCAATTATCCCTAATGTGCCTAAAAATGTATAGTTATTCAACCCATTATCTAAAGTATACCATGTAGTATTTAAATTTCCATCATCAATAGTAAGTTCAAAATCAATAGTATTGTTTCCAAATAATTGAAAAGAAGTGGGTGATATGATTGAAATAATAGGACTTTCAACATCTTTACGGACTATGACTTCACTTAAATCAACATTTCCAGCTGAATCATTTGCATAGAAGCGTATAATGACTGAACCATTTCCACAACTTTCCCATGCTTCACTATTAAGCATCCCAGTTGTTTCATTACATAAGTATATTGGACCACCATTTAATGTGTACCAAATTGAATTTAAATTCGACTCGTCAACTACAACCCCAAATTCAATTGTTTCATGACTAAATAATTGATTTTTCTTTGGAGAGATAATTGTAATGTTTGGAAAATAAATATCTTTGTAGACATAAACCTCTTTAGATCCTAAATGACCAGCAGTATCATTTACAAAAAATGTTATTTTCACCGTTCCATTATCACATGCATCCCATGCACTCTGATTTATGATTCCTGTCGAAGTAGTGAAAATGTACTTTATTCCATCATTTAAAGTATACCAAGAAGTATCTAAATCTGCAGCATCTATTAGCACTTCATAATTTGGTGGAATAACTCCAAAAAATGTATTGTTAATCGGCTTAATTATATTAATAAGAGTAGGAATATCATCTCCGTCATCCCAGATAGGGAAATGGTCTACGCTTCCTCCTAAACCACCTATATTATGGGGAGTATCTCCAATTCCGTCATCATTTTCATCTTTTCCTTGATAATCGTCATAATAATTCCCTATAATACCATTATCCCAATAATTATTTCCTACATTATCTTTTGCGTTTTCATAAGTACTACTTGTCAAACGATTCTCATAAATTAAATTCAACTCACTACCAAATCGGATATATATCCCATTATATGAACTTTGGGAGATATTGTTGCCAAAAATCACATTTTCAATAGCGTAATTTTTTATGAATATTCCATATGTATGATCAACAATTTCATTGTTGTACACAATATTTCTATAACATTCTATATTAGGATAAAAATCATCCTCATATACCCCCTCTAATCGAATACCTGCAACACCATTATGGTGTATTATATTTTCTGAAATTATATTATCTTGTGCTGTCTCATAGAAGCATGCAAATATAACTATTCCTCCATTATTATTGTGAAAAACTTTATTTCTTGTTAAATTATTATTATCACAATCTCTATATAAATAGATTCCATAGCCATTATATTTAATTAAATTATCTGCTATAACACTTTTATCACTACTATATAAGTTTATTCCGCTTCTTCCATTATAGCTTACTGTATTATTTGACACAATGATATCACGACTATATGAAAAAAGGGATATCCCATCATAAGAATTATATGATGCAGTATTATTAGTCACTCGTGATTGATTTCCGTTGAAATGGAATCCACTATAAGCATTATTTGATGCATTATTTTGCATAATTGTTATATTATTATTCAATAATGCATATATTCCATTACCATTCAGATAACAACTATTATTTGTTATCAATCCATTTTCAACATTTTCTAATTTAATACCCATTCTTGTGTTTAATGAACCAGAATTATAGAGGGTACAATTATTAATTTTAAAAAATTTATTAGAATTTTTAATGGTAATACAACTTCCAGTATTTTGACCATCAATCGTAACGTTTTCAATTATATAAGGTTCATTCCAAGTACCAGAACCCGAACACCAATCATACTGAGATGCTGTATAAGACCAGTTTCTTGAAGGATCAAGGTCATCAATGAAAATATTCGCTCCCGTGAGATTCCAATAACCATTATTTTTTAAATCGATCTTATTTATCAAATTGATATTATTTCCATTAGAATTTAAGCACTTGAATGGAAATGATAGATTAGTAGATAAAATAAAAAAAAAGATAAAGATTATAGTAATATTTCTCCCTTTCATTAGAGATCAAATTTTTTATTTTGTCTTTATTATAATTGAAGATTATCATTGAATATTTAATATTTATGATGATGTGAAAAAGATGGGTGGATTAAATAAGATGTATGATACCTTTACTGAAAGTAAAAAGCATATTTATATGTTAAAGATGTCTAAATCGATTTATCTAATTCAAGAGAATAAAGAATTTCGAATTTTATGAAATTTATTTTGAAAGATCTACATTCTAATTCCAGTCTTTAAAGGCTGATTCTTTTAGATCACTAATTTCTTCATTAGAATCCTTTTTTTGCTTTTCATTCTCAATTTTTTCACTGGTATCTCTTTGTTTTTCCTTTTTTCTCTCTCCTTTAACCCATCTTCCACCTTTAACTATTGCGACCATTGAAGTAGCTGATATTGCTACACTCAAACCTGCTAAGATTGGTCCTTTAACTTTAAGCTCAAATGGATCTGGTTCTGAAATCGTTTGTAGGTATGATAGTATATTTTGACCATTTGGAAAATAATCATCAATGATAATAATATTAAAAAAGTATTTTCCTAATCCATTGTATCCATAGGTTAAAGTAAATTTAGAATAACTTATGTAATCTTTACGACTGAAATTTAAAGTTACAAGATCTTGGTCATCTTTGATAATATCAATAGATACTGTTGAATTATAAACTGGTTGAAATCCTGAGTTGAATTTCCGAGATATGTTTATTTCAAATTTAATCCATTCCTTATTCTTTAAAATTGTATAATTAACAATTTGTTCAAACTCAGTCTGAAAGAATACCGATGTCTGACCAATTACTCTTGATCCTTCATATACCTTTATATCCCCCTCAACATAAGGATAGTAGTTAGGATCTTCTGGAATCATTAAATTTACTTGATAGGTATTATCGAATTGTCTCTCAAGGATTAAGACACCAAATTGAGAGCTTTCGAATTTAACAGAAGTATATGGACCAAAGTTAGATAGAATCAGATTACGAAAAGATGTTGAAATGGTATTGACACTTCCTAAGTTAATCAATTCATCATATTCGCATATAAATTTTAATTCACTATTTTTCGCCATTTCACATATCCAGAGAAAAATCTCTTGGTTAATCATTTCGCAATCGGAGCTTATATAAAACTCTTTCAAATCCTCTGAATATAGTAAATTAACTAAATCCCCCGTTAGTTCAAAGTTAAAATCAATTTCTAAGTTCAAGATTTCTGAAATTTTATAAGAATAATAGATATTGTCTATATTATCATAATTTATGTTTTGGAGTACAAATTCTTCGATCTTTTGACTGTTTAAATCATAAAGATCCAGTGTTTTTAAAATATAGATCATATAATAAGTATTTTCTAAGATAATATCAACATTGGAAGTGTATTTTGGATCAAAATAGAGTGTGGAGGAGGTTTCAATGATATTTCTTTCAATGTATCCATATAATGCTCCTTTATTAAAAGATAAATTAACAATATTTCCTAAATTCAGATGGTTAACTAGTACTTCTAACGATTTTATGGCATAATAAGAATATTTAAAGAATATCTTCTTTATTTGGCTTTCATATGAAAAGAAGGAGTTTCCACGCATTGGTAAAAATGCTCCGTAATATTCTGGATAAGAATCGCTTAGAAACTGTGATTGTATAATATCATTAATCAGAATTTCTAGTCCAAATTCTCCATTAAAGTCATCCAATTTAAATAGCTTATTCATTGAATCTAAGGCAAAAAAGAGCGATTTAAAAGTCATTACCATATCAATTTCGGTAATATAATTACGATGTCCTATATTATAGTATTCAATAGGATGAGACCGAAAACCAGGTTTCAAAGGATCAGCATTTATATAATCTATAAATCCGTACCAATATTCAGGATAATCATATTGCCTAAAACATTCCTTTATGACTAAATAAAGATTTTGTATATCTAAATCTGAAATTCGATCAAACAATTGAAATGATGAT
Organism: Promethearchaeota archaeon; assembly: GCA_016839585.1. GTDB lineage: Archaea > Asgardarchaeota > Lokiarchaeia > Sigyniarchaeales > SOKP01 > Loki-b32. Next base: position 36,981 of record JAEOTZ010000074.1, on the reverse strand, counting down.
ACAATTGTATTATTAAGCTTTAGAGATGTATATTCTTTAGAAGTAAGTGAAAAGCCCTTAAACTGATAAAAATTTTTGACAGCGTTAGCAACTTGAGTCTTTTCGGAAGAACTGAAGGTAGAAATTGCACCTGTGGAATTTAAAGACCTTATAATCTGGAATGTGTCGATTAACTCATACATGGCTACTGTTGTTGAGGAATCCCATATGTTAAGATGATTTCTATGGTTTAAAATAAAGTTAGTCACAGCATTTTGATCTATATTTGAATATCCTGTCGTTAAAGAAAGATCTAATCCAATTGCAGTAGCAACAATATTTGTATAGTTATGATCCAGCTTAGACATTTTAAAATAATTTTCATTGATAATGTATAACTCATCGAGAAATTGATGAAAACTTATCTTATTAATTGTATCTCCCAATTCAAAAATTTCTAAAGTTTTAATACAATAGTAAGAAGAAAGAAGGCTGGGGTCTTTTGTAGGAGTCAAACTGTCAAATGTATTATTGTTATCATTATAAAATCCTCCATATTTCCAATCAATACTTACTGAATCTTGTAAGTCATTAATATATTGTATTACCTCAGTTTTCTTAACTGTATAACTACTCCAGTCATCCATTAACAAGTCTAGTGTCATAACTGCAAAATATGTGTTATCCATAGTAGAAATTTTAAATGAATCCTCTAAATCCACATCATAGGGTTGTCCAATAAATCCGCTTGAGAGTGGATTGTAACAACTCCAAATGAAATCGATTGACTTCTGTTTATCAATTAAATCTAACCTATCTAAAATACCTAAGGATAAGATTGCATAACAATTAACTTCAAGAAGCGTAGAAAGAGAATAATATGTACGTGAGAAATCAGTATCCAAAAATCTATATGCATACTTATCATAGAATATATTTGTAGTATTATTATAATAGGACATTATAAACTCTATTGTATCATTAAAACTAATCTGATCTAATTGTTCAATGACTTTATATATATAAAGTGCGTAAAATGTTGCTTGTAAGGATGGTTCATATACTTGCGGAAAATATCCTAACGAGGAATAATCTGATAATTTAGCTGAAAATATCTCTTGAATTATTTCGTAGTTGGTTTTTGAAGAAGAGAGGATCGGCTTGTTATTGATCTCATCTTTTGTATCAATCTGTTCATTTTGAATAAATTCTTGTCGAAATCGAGTATCTTGACCTAAACTTCCCTCTATCGAAAATATTGAACTGATACACACTAGAAAACAAAAACAGAATAAAACTTTTTGAACTCTTTTCACTTTTTACATCACCTTTTAAATTTCATCTATTATACCTATAATTGCACCAATAAAGACCAAGATACCAGGTAAAATGTGACAGAAAATGAAAAGTAGTACCCCAAATACAATAAGGGTAAGCCAATGCCATGGTAGGGGATCATCAGGTTTCATTGTAACTAGAAATGTTAAGGTAGCGGCTATCATTCCAATAATAATACCATTAACTCCGTTAATACTGAAACTTATGGGCCATATAGTAATACTATTAGTGTTTAATAAAGTAAAAAAGCAATATAAAAATGCTAAGAGTGCTCCAAGGACAGTGCATAATTTTATTATCTTATTATGTTTGTAATATTTTACCATTTTTGATCATTTTTTTTTTGAACATAAAATTCAAATCAACATATATAAAGAAAAATAATGAGAATGATGGGTCGAATTTTTTCTTTAAATACTAATCCTAAAAATAACCTTAACATCTAAAAAAGTAAATAGATTAGTTATTTTACTTTTAAATGATTAATAATGATCTATTAAAAATTTTAAGGGTAGAATAATATCATCACATTATAGATAAATAAATAAAAGATTAGAGAATAATTTATAGTTAAGAAACTAGATAGAATCTATGGAGTTTCAATGCAACAAAGTGGGATCACCGATATCTTTAGTGTCGATTTAGAAGAAGAAGCTAAAAGGCTTTTAGAACTTGAAGATATTGAGCCAACCATTACAGAAAATTAAAAAGGTGAGAAAAAATATCAGAAAAGCAAGATTTACAGAATAAATTTAATTTTACTCAATGGACAGTAAAGGAATTAAGAGAATTCGCTAATAAGAATAATATTAAAATACCATCAAAGTCTAAAAAGAAAGATATTATCGAATTACTCGAAAAAATTGTTTCTCATCCTGAATTTGTCGATAGGTCTCAAGAACCAGAAGAACTTGAAGAAGAACTAGTTGCTGGATTTGATGAAGAAGAGGATCTTGCTTTATTAAGAAAAGAAAAGATGGAATTGAAATTTTGGCAAAAGCCACCCTATTCAAGTTTATTAGATCCTGAGTTGGCAAAAGAGTCGGAAATTGCATTTTATGATTTGGCTAGTTTAGTTGATAAATTTTTTGACAATATGCTTCACGAGAATTTAATTAATTATAAAATATCTGGTATTGCACTTAAAACATCAGCAAGTTTGCATCATTATAAAATTTCAAGCATTATCAGAGAAGAAGAACAAATACAGAAAATGGAAGAGTTAAAAAAATTTAGAGAAAGACATGCTCGATCCATTCCAAAAGCATTGCCACAACCTATACAACCTAAAATGCAAATAGCTACAAAAGATGAATTATTTGATGCAATGAGATCAGCAATCATAGAAGTAATGCAAAATAAGGAGAAAATAAGAAGAAGACAAATGAGAAAGGAAGAATTAAAGCAACAAAGAATACAAATGAAATCTAAAGCACAATTACCAAGGGAACTCTTAAAACATATCAGTGGAAAAGATCAAACAATTGAAGAATTACACGAATCATGGCTCAATCGTATAAAAGCTACAATTGATTTAAACAGTAAACCAACTAGTTTTTATAACTTGACCGACATTATTAAAACTGAAGAAGAAAGTGATATTGGCATGAAATTTGCCTTAGTAAGGATGTTTTTAGCATTAATGTTTTTATCCACTGGAAATAAATTGACTTTATCTCAAAATGAAGATTTTAAAGATATTTCTGTAATTACTAGATAGTAAAATTAAAAATTAAAAATTTTTAATATGAATAATTTTAACGAGAATTTAGATAATAATTTAGATAAAGAACCTATTGAAGATATAGAAGAAGTTTCTGAAGATCTTGATGAGGAATTAGATGAAACTACCAAAACTGAAAAGATTAATAGAGAATCTGAGGTTGCTTCTGAAAACAAGATTATTGAAGAAATAGATGAAAGTGATACTGAACTTTTGATGATAGAAGAAGAAGATTCTATTGAAGAAGAATCTATAGAAGTTGATGAATTGGATGAAGAATTATTAAAAAGGCAGGTAAGAGAATTTCATCGAAATCTAATTGAAGCTTCTTTATATGCCGCTGGTCGACCTTTAAATATTGAAGAACTATCAACAAAATTAGAATTACCTAAAAAAGAAGTGGAAGAATTAACCAATGAAATAGCATTTGATTATTTAGATCGCTCCACTGCTTTGATAATAGCACAAATTGGGGATAGGTATCAAATGCAGATAAGACCTGAATATACGGAAAAAGTCTCAAAATTTGCTAAAGGTGGAGCTATTGCAGAACGTTATTTGAGAACTTTGACTGTAATAGCTTTAAAGCAACCAATATTAAAATCAACAGTAGTAAAATTAAGAGGAACTGGAGCTTATGAACATGTAAAATATCTTATTGATAATGGGTTCGTAAATGCAGTAAAAAAAGGAAGATCTCAAGAATTAACTACTACTGATAAATATGCTGATATGTTTGGGTTACCAAAAAATATAAGTCAATTGAAAAAAGCTATGGTCACCCAGTTAGGAGTTGAGGAAGAAGGAAAAAATGAACAACCAGGAGAAAATAAAGAATAATAAAAATTTGATATGGACAAATTTATTTTATTTAAAAATATAAACCGAAATGTTTAACTCTTTAACTTCTTGTTTTAGATCTGGTTTTTCTTTAATAGAATTTTCCAATGATTTATCGATTATCTTTAATTCATCTATTCTAATTGTATTTTTAATATCTTCTTTTAAGTTTTTAAGGGCTCTCATCTGATTTTCTTCAGTTAAAATGAATACTTTCGAAATTTCTTGATTTAACGGTATTTGAAGTTTTGATTTCTTCATTCTTAGAAACTTCATTATTTCAATACCTAATTTGCCTCTCCCAGCTAATTCTTCTGAAATATTTTCGTATGGTTTTGGCCAATTTTCTGAGTGAATTGATTTTAGATTTGTGTATTTTTTAAAAAGAATTGAATATATTTCTTCTGAAATAAATGGCATTATAACAGAAGAAATGTTTAGTAATCTGTAAAAAAGGTTTAAGGCATTCTTTAGAGAAATTTCTCTTGTTTGTTTGTCTTCAGAATAAAATTTATGCTTTATTGCTTCAATATAATTATCGCAAATTTCATTCCAAAAAAAAGTACGTAAAATCATCGTGGCCCCATGCCAATTATATCCATCGAAATAATTCGTAATCAAATCTAAATTTTTGTTAAACTCTGAAAAGAAATAGGTGTCAATCGCCGATAAATCCTTAGTATTAATTTCAATATCTGTGATTTTTATCTTATTTAAATTTAAATACAAAAATCTATACGCATTCCAGATTTTAGTTAAAAATCTTGAAGCACCAATTAATTGTTCAAATCTTCTCCGATATTTCTTATTAAATTTACTTTCTAGAAGCTTTTGTCTTTCTGCTAAAATAAATTCATTTGACATAGGTTGTTTTGTTTGAAGATCTATCCAAGTAAATTCAAAAGGATAATCATCACCCAAAGAACCCATTGCTGTCCAATATCGAATTGCATCAGTACCAAATTCTGGCATAACCTCCTCTGGCGCAATGTAATTTCCAAGACTTTTTGACATATGTCTTCCATCTGGACCGGCAACCATTCCATTAATCATTGCTTCATAAAAAGGAGCTTTTCCAGTTAAAACTTTACAGCGAAACAAAGTGTAAAACAACCAAGTACGTATAATCTCATATCCTTGAGGACGATGAACTTTAGCATCCATATAAGCCCTCTTAAAAAAATCGTCATCTTCCTTCCAATTTGATATTTCTAATGGAGTAATGCTAGAGTCAACCCAGCAATCACAAATATCTTTTTCACCAATAATATTTTTACTTTTACATTTAGGACATTCTTTAACTGGGGGTAAAACTTTCACAGGATCTAATGGTAAATCCTCCCTTATTGGTGGTATAATTTCATCACAATCTTTGCAATACCAAAATGGGATAGAAGTACCAAACACACGCTGACGTGAAATCACCCAATTCCAATCTAAACCTTCTGCCCAATCTATTAATCTTTGTTTTTGTTTTTCAGGATACCATTTCATTAATTCTCCAGATTCGATAATTTCATCCCTAAAGTCTTTAACATTTATAAACCACTGATATACTGGTAGATATTCTATAGGTTTTCTACAAGACGGACGTTCCGAATGAATTATTAAATTATGTTCATAATCTTCAATTTTTTCTATTAACCCTTCTTTATCAAGATCCTTAACTATTTGTTCTCGAGCTTCCATAATATTTAAGCCTTGATATTTAGAATTTTTATTCATATGACCATCTTCAGTAAAAATTGTTATCTCATCTAGATCATATTCAATTTTCCATTTAATATCCATCTCATCTCCATAAGTACAAACATAAACTACACCAGTACCAAAATTCATATCAACTGTATTATCCATATAAACTCTTACAGTACGATTCGTAAAGGGAATTTCTATTTCAGCAGCAGAAAGATCATAATACCGTTCATCATTAGGATTAACCATTACAGCAACACATGCCTCCATATATTCAGGGCGTGTTGTTGCTATAGTAACAAATTCATTTTCTCTACCTACAATTGACAATTTTATATACCATAATTTTCCTTTTTCTTCCTTATAACCCACTTCTGCTTTAGCAACGGATGTTTCACAATTAACACAAAAATGAATTGGGAATTTTTCTCGGTAAAGTAAACCTTTTTCATAGAAATCTAAAAGAGAAAGTTGAACTTTTCGTTTATAATCATTATTCATAGTCCTATAAACATATTTCCAATCGGTAGAATATCCTAATTCATCTAATTGTCTTGTCATATTTTCAATATTATTTTCTACCCACTCTTTACATTTCTCTAAGAAGCTTTCTCTATCATCTTTTGAGATTCCGTAGTTTTTCTGAACTGCAAGTTCAACAGGAAGCCCGTGGCAATCCCAACCTTGTGGAAAATACACATTATCGCCCTTCATTCTATGATAACGTGCAACGAAATCGATCCAAGCATAATTGAGGTATTGCCCAATATGTAAGACTCCACTAACAAATGGAGGTGGTGTATCAATAGTAAAAATCTCATCATTTCGAGCTTTATCAAAAGCGTATATTTTATTTTCTTCCCAAAATTTCATCCATTTTTCTTGAACTTCTTTAAATTTAAATCTTTTTGGATAATTGCTTTCTTTTTCCATTATTAAGCCTTTTTAGATAGTCATTCAATAGAATGGACCCGGCGGGAATTGAACCCGCGACCTCTTGAATGCGATACATGTAAATTCATTCATTATGAATTTATATCAAGCGATCTTCCACTGATCTACAGGCCCAATGATAATTATTCTATTTTTATATTTTAAAAATCAGAATAACTAAAATTTTTTATTATTTTTCTTAAATATTAAATGAAAATGAGATTAATACTCAGTTCGAGCAATTATATCATCTTGGGCGGTTTGAGATAATTCATTGAAAAGGACAGGATAACCTGCAATTCTTACAACTAAGCCAGGGTATTTTTCAGGATTTTTTTGTGCATCACATAGAGTATCTTTACCAATTACGTTAAATTGAATATGATATCCGCCATTAAGTTGAAAAAATGTGCGTATGACTGAAAGAAATATCTGGGGTTTCATTGTTTTAGGATGAAAAGATAAAATCGTTGAATTTCCATTAGTCATTAACTCATTTTCTAGTTTCATAATAGAATTAAGAATTGCTGTAGGACCATTTTTATCCATTCCATTCGTAGGACCAACCCCATTCGATAAATGGTCCCTTGATTTCCGACCATCTGCAGAAGCTGCTGTAAACACACCTAATGCTAGGTGAAAAGATGTAGAGTAAATTCCAGGATTATAATTGCCTCCACGAAAATTCTTATAATTCAATAGCTCATCACAAAATAATTTTGCAACATCATAAGCAATTGAATCAATATAATCATTATCATTTCCAAACTTAGGGACCTTATTAATAAAAATTTGTCTCCATTCTTCCCCTTTTTTTCCTCTATAAATGCCTCTATAGTTTTTTAATAGCATTTGAATTAATTCTTCAAATGATAGAAGTTCATCTTCAAATACAATTTTTTTAATAACTGCTAAACTATCTGCAACTGTTGCTAAACCAATTAGTTGAGTTGTTGTGAAATCATAAATTGCTCCTCCACTTGTTATATCAAGACCTCGATCCAAACAATCGTCTGTAGTAGCTGATAGAAAGGGTTGGGGATTAAGTTCAGCGATTGCTCTCTCAAGAGAATTCATTGTTTCAACCATAGAGTCCATAAAAAATCTAAGTTGATTTGCAAAATTGTCCCATAAATCTTCATATGAATTGATTTTCTTCGTATTTTCAACCCCATAATTCTTTTTTGTAAACATATCAGTTCCATTATTGAGCGTTAATTCTAAAACTTTTACTATATTTAATTGACTTGCATTAGTACACCCAAAGGATTTATATGGATGTGCAGGCTCTACACATCCTATGGGAGCATATTCTTGAGCATCTTCAAGAGAATATCCCAGTTGATGTAACCCTGGAATCATAACTATATCATTAAATAAGGCCATACTAGTTCCAGATTTGATTGCTTCTCCAGCTCTTATTAATAATTTATCTGGGGTCTTTTCATGAACTCGAATAGAAAAAGCTGGTTGGATAGTTTTTAAATGATCATATGAATCAAGTAATAGATAAGATAATTCATTTGTCGCATCAATACCCAATTTATCAATTCCTCCTATGGTTAAATTTTCTGCTATTGGAGGACCCTCTCCAGCGATAATTCCTTTATGAAGAACATAATTCCATAAAGTCGAAAGTTTGATGTAAAAACATTCAACAAGAAATTGTACTTCTTCATCTGTAATCTTGCCAGTTTTTTTATCATTAATATAATATGGATATAAGGTTTGATCTAGCCTTCCAACACTTATAGCAAATCCTCCATCTTCTAAACCAGCTATAATGTGGGTGAAATAAATTAATTGGAGTGCTTCTTTAAATGTTTTTGGAGCATTAACTGCAATATTAGAACAAATTAAGGAAATTTCATTGAGTTCCTTTTTTCGATTAGGATTTCGCTCATTTTCTGCCATTTCTTTTGCTAAAACAGAAAATCTATTTATTAATTTTTTAGCTCCATTTAAAACGATGATAACAGAATTTAAGAAATTAACTTCTTCTTTATTATTAGCAACATCATTCAAATTAGTTTTTGCTTTCTGAATCAAGCCCTCAAATCCTTCTTTTAACACGTTTTCATGTCCAGGAAAAAAATGTCCCATTCCATTTGTGATGTTTACATCTACAATATAAAGCATCATTAACATCAAATCATATAATTTAGGACTTAAATAGGAATCAAATCTCGATTTTACTGTGGTTTCCTCGGACTTCCAGTATGGGATAATTTCATTCTTTAAAATTTCCTTATCTCCTTCAGATAATAAGAATCTCTGAACATCACGTGTACTATATAGTTCTAAATCTAATTCAATTGTATCCACTCGAACCTCAGGGTATAATGGAGTTCCCACAAATTTAGTGCATCGATTTCCAATTATAAACTCATCTTCCCAAATTTTAATTGTCATATTTGATAATAAATAGTCCATAGCTTTCGCAAATCGAATAGCTGAAGGATCTCCTTTAGTTTTTTTATAAGATTCAGTAAATAATTTAGCTCTTTCTATACAAATTTCATGTGGTTGCATTACCATTTTGTCTTTCATTCGTAAAATCCGTTCATTATAATAAGAACTTTGTTCTAATTGCATTCACATCCCCAATTTTTATCAATCATTCAGTATAATAAGTTTAATTAAAAATATAATTGCTTTATTTAATAAACGTTTTTATTATATTCTATCACAGAATTTCTGGAATTTAAAAGATTTAAATAAATTTCATTAAATGATTTTTTTTTTCAGAAGAAAATAAGAGTTCTTTTTTTCTTTTATCTTTAAATCTTTTAATGGCTACATCCAGATATTCTTTATTTGCATCAATTCCAATAAATTTACGATTTAAAACGCTGCTCACAACTCCTGTAGTTCCAGACCCCACAAATGGATCTAAAACCCAATCCCCTTTATTTGAAGAAGATGAAATTATTCTATTTAGTAATTCTAATGGTTTCTGGGTAGGGTGTTTACCAAATTCTTTCTCTTCCTTAGGAATCAATGGAATTGACCAAACGCTTCTCATTTGTTTATCTTTATTTTTTAATTTATCTTTTGGGTTATTCCATATTTTCATTTTTTTATAGTTGAAAGTATGAGATGATTTTTTAGATTTACGAGCCCATAAAACTATTTCATGGCTATGAGTAAAATATTTACATGATAAATTCGGTGGGGCATTGGGTTTAAACCAAATTATATCATTAATAATATCATAACTATTTTTTTCTAGCAAATATCCAACTTTATAGATAACATGCAAAGTTCCTGAAATCCAAATAGATCCATTTTCCCTTAATACCTTCTTACATGCTTTTAACCAAGAATCAATAAACATAATATCTTCATCGAAACCCTTAGATTTATCCCATTCACCTTTATTAACTGACACCATCTTACCTGATGAACACGTAATCCCTCCACTCGACAAGAAATAGGGAGGATCAACAAATATTAAATCAAATTTTGTATCATCAAATTGATTGAGGATTTCCAAAGTATCTCCAAGATATAAAGTGAAATCTCTGTCTTTAAAATAAGGCTCTATCATGATTTCTTCTTGTTTTTCATCTTTGATGTAGTTATTTGCATAGTTATTTTATGATTAGAAATATTGTACCAATCATTATTAATTGTTTTGAAATAATTTTTTCTTCCTTTAACCAATACAATTCACTTTATATTTTAAAAACATAGGAGTTTCCCAGTTTTTTATTAAAAAATGATTTATTTAATTTTTGAATCCTTATCTAATGTATAAACGTCAAAATATATAAAAATATCTCCTAAGATTAATAATTCCTTGACTTTGGGTGTTGATCCGACAAAAACATTTAGTGAATGCCTAAGTATTGATAGTCTGTTATATTCGTTGTTTAAAGATGTTCATTTTGAGAAATCAGTAACTTTTGGTTGCAATAATTTCGCTTTATTATCATAATCAAAATTATCATAAAAATTCTCAAATTTCTTTAAATAATCATAGGATTTTATTGCCTCTTCTACTCGTTGCTGAAGATTATTTAAGTGAACTAATGCATTATTTTTTAATCTAATAAAATTGATAAACTCTTGGATGGCTAAGATACTGATATGTTCTTTATACGGACACTTATCAGCTTCTAATATACTATCTTTTATATCTTGTATTGAAATAACATTCATTGGTCCATAAAGCACAATAAGTAAATAATTTTCATCACTTTGATAATTTTTATAAATTTTATTAACTGCATGACCTAAATTATTAGGATCAGTAACTATTGTATAATCTACACATATTTTCTTAATTTTTGCAGGAAAATGGGAGAGATTTTGCACATTCGATTTGATTAATATATCCTCTTTAAAGTATTCTCTTACCCAGTTAAATATGTTATCAATTTGATGTTTTGATTGAGGATAATTAATCATTTTTTCAGATTCTACGTGGATTTGCTTATCTTTATCAAGTAAAAATCTTTCTACTACTTTTTCAATTATATCATGTGATAATCTACCTATATATCGCGACCTTCCTAACGTCTCATACATATTTCCAATCCAATTCTTATAAAATTTATAGGTTTCCATAAATTTGGTTTTAGATTGGGTGTTTTTAAATTGTTTAACGATTTTTTTAAATTGTACAATTTTATTTCTTGAAAGTATAGATCCTTTTCTTAATCTCATTGGATTGAATCTTTCTAACTGAAAGATGATATTTATTTTCCCCTTCATATTAATTAAGTCTACATCATCAGCTTTAGCATAAGACATATCCCATAGAAAATGAAAGGTTCTCCATCCTTTTGATACGATATAACCCTTTTCGAGTAAATAAAATCTAATTAATGTTTTAGACTTGGATATGAGTAATTTCAATCCCGTTTCATTAACTATACTTTCAATTTTATCTTCCTTGAAATGTTCTATTAATTTTGATATTCTATATTCTAACTCGAATAATACTCCGATTTCATTTTGACGATTTGTCACATAAAATGAACTGAATTTATTAGGATTCCCATATAGAAGTCTGGATAACTCTCTTTCACTAAAGGTTTCCAATTTAAATACATCTTTAAAAAGATTTGATAATGATAAAAATAAGGATCTTATTTCACTTTCATTCTGAAGTCTGTATATTGAGTATTTTTTCATTAAATTAAGTGCATCCTCAACATTTTTCTGATCTGAAGCTTGAAAAAGTGCCCTCTTTTCAATTAAATTTAGACTCATACTTTCTATGGATGAAAAACTGATTTTTTTTTCGGATAGTCTCAAATAATTTATAGATTGCCCCAGAAATAGTGCTATTTTCTGGTTTATTGAAAAAATCTTCCTATGACCATATAATTTCCCCCCAAGTCTAATATAGAATTCATTAGGCAAATTTAATCTCTCAATCGGACCACTCAATAATGATTCTAATTGTTGTTTAAATTTATCGGGATCAAAATCATTTGACATTATCTTGGAACGCTTTAATTCAAGATAATAACTTAAAACCTCTAAAATCTCAGATTCTGACAATAAAAACTCTTCCGAGTTGATATTTAACTTAATATAATTAGATATACTTTCTAATTCTACTGGAGTGATTAAACTTTTTCGCTCTAAATCAGCTTCTTTGATAGAATTAACTCTTATTGCTCTTTGTATATCTTCACCCATTAAATTTCTGCATAATCCTGCCTTAAGAAATTCATGATATGTTGAGAAAAGTTCAAACGCAGAAATTCCTTTAATTACTATTTCTGGAGATTTACCAATTAATAATGTACAAGTTCCAATGTGGAGAATCTTATCATATTCAGCTTTGAGTTTTACAAGAGATTTAGGTTGTATTTTATCTTTACTCCCTTTCTCATTTGAGAGCTGAATTGTATTTAAATAGCTATTTAACCAAGTATGAATAATATATCGCACTTTCTCTGATAAAAAGTACGAGTTCTGTTGTTTTTGTCGTTCTTCAGATTCTTTACGTAGATTTTGTAAAAAAATTCTATATTCATCTGCAATTTTTTTTAATCCAAATCGTAATATATCATAACGCTTTTTTTGGTTACTACCATGCTGAATAGCTTTTCTTTGTTTTCTACTTAATAGTTTTATGTAGCCTCTTGATAAACCTTCCATGTAATGCGAGACAATTTGGGCTCCTCTTCCTACAGGATTACAATATATCCAACTATTGATAAAGGCTTCTAGACTATTGGGGGCATAATTCTTAATTTCTATAATCAAATCATCTGGAGGTAGGCCTGAAATATCATTTAAACAGGCTTCAATCGCTTGAATAAAGTTTCCGATGAATTCATCTACAAAAACTAAGTAAATCTTGTGTTTCGAGCATTTTGGATATTTACGACCTCCGATGAAACCAAATTTTAATGGTTTTACCTTCTCAAGATGCATACACCCGAAATATGGGCATATAGCGACACGATCTTCTTTAACAGTTTTTCTGCTTACTTGTATATATGAGTCGGTCATTCTTTTATTTTCACCCGTTCCTTTTTTCTCTCTCGTTTGATTTGATATTCCTCATTTGTTTGGAGTAATCCCGATAGTTCTTCTTCTAATTGTATGTAATTTAGTTTTAATTCGTTATAAAAGTCCGAAAATATTGAAAAAAAGGTGCTTTCAGCTCTACATAATGTATCAGCAATTTGAATTACAACCTTTAACAAATGGGGTTGATGATAAATATCTAACTCCGAAAGGACGTGGATTATTTCCCAAATTTTACTTCCAAGATTTCTTATCTCCTTTAAGAGATTTATTTCATAACTTTTTGGTTGAGTCCGAACTTTTTCTAAGAGAATAAGAATCCTTTCTGCTACATTTCCTTCTTTTACACCTATTATTTTCAATTTTGATACATATTGAGGAATTAATGAAGAAAGTTTTCCCTCCCATTTCTTAATAAGATTATTCTTAAGTGTTATATCAGATTTTTTTAATTTTGAAAATCTAAATTGAATTACAGCTTTTTTATAGTTAAGAAATGAGCGTAATTGTCTTGATAATTCGTTAATTCGCTCATAACATTCTATCGAATATAAATCAATATCATCATCGTATTCTGAAATATAAGGATTATTAATTATCATTACTTTATCCTTTCTGTTATTTTTTATAGATCCATTATTATTTTTATTCTGTCTATTTAAAGAAAAATTATGCATTAAAATCAAAAAAATATTAAGAAAATAAGAGGAAATTAATGATTTAATAACAAAATTGAGTTATTTTCTTTTTTAAATTTAACTTTAAAGTTTTATATTATCTAACACTTAATATTCATGTAATAAAAACATCTATGTTTTCAAAATTCAATTTGATCTAAAATGATAAATAAAGAAAGATTCGAGGAATTATTCAATCAACGACTTATCAAAGATATCTCCGAAGAACAAATAGATATCGTTCTTTCAGGACAATATGGTAAAGCACTTGAATTATTGAGAGATGCAGAGGCAACAACTTTATTTCCCGCGCTTGTTGGACCGCCAGGTGTAGGAAAAACCATATTATGTAGATATTTTGCAAGTTTAAGAGCTAGAGAAAATAAAAATAAAAGTTTTAATTGGCTAACAATGGATGAAAGCATTAAACCATCACATTTTATAGGATCATTTGATCCTGCTATAACATTGAAAAAAGGTTTTGTATTAGAAGCATTTAATCCTGGACCTCTACTTAATGCAATGTTAGAAGGAGGCACTTTTCTCGCAAATGAAATTAATAGAGCAACTGAATATTCACAAAATACTTTATTAGAACCTTTAGAAGAAGCTTCAATCAGTATACCTCACCTTGGACGAATTAAAGCCGATAACGATTTCTTCTTCATATGTGCTATGAACCCTGAAGAACTTTCAGGGACTCATCGATTATCTGAAGCTTTAAAAGATAGAATTAAGGTTTGGATTAAATTAACTTATCCTGATAAGTCTACTGAATTAGATATTATTAGGATTAATTTACCAGAACATTTCATTATAGAAGAATCTGAATTAGAATTAATATATTCAATAATTAAAGAAACAAGACATAATAAAATTGATATTGAAGTTCCAGCATCAATAAGGGCTGGAATTGCAATAGCAAAGATGTTAGGTAGAAAAAGACTCTTGGAAAAAGAAAAAAAAGCCGAAGAAAAAGAATCTGTATATGTTTACCTCTCTGACATAGCCAAACACGTATTATTAGGAAGTATTAAACCCAAACCTGGAGTAAAAGTTGAAAACATTATAGAAAATATTATTCATAAAACCCTCGGAGGTTGAATATTTGGGGATTTTTCCTGAGAATCCATGTGAATTTGCTGTTGAATTTATTAGGAGAATGAGGAATCATCCCGATATTGTACAAATTCCATCTTCAAGACAAGTATTATCTATACCTAAATTAATAGTTTCGAGATATTATCGTAAGGGATCAGTTACTCCAAATGATTTCATTGAAATTAGTTCAGTTACTTCATTTCCAGACAATCAAAAATTAGCAAAAGATATTGCTTTTGAGATCCTGTTTCCAAAATATAAAAAAAACTTAATGAAATCCTTTTTCGATGAAAATAAAATTAATGAAATTGGAGAAGAATTGATAAGTCCTGATTTAAAAACAGAGTTAGATCAACTTCAGGATTTAATTGATGAAATTGAACTAACTAAATCAGTTGATACAGATGTTATCCAACAATTAGAGCAGTTTTTCGATGAGTTGAATCAAAAAAGGGATGAAGAGCCTTATAAATCCGCTCTTAATTTCTTTAATGATGATTCAGAGTTATATAAAGAGGAAATAACTTCTTTAGATAAATTATTAGAAGAAGCGAAAAAAAGGTTAATACAAAAAATAAATTCGTTAGATCCTAAAGATTTAAAAGCGGGTGATTCTTTAGGCTTGAATGATTTGATACAAGAAAAATCAAAACGCTCATGGGAAAAAATTACAAGTAAAGCTCTTGACAGTCAAGATATTTCTGATGATTTAAATAACTTACTTAACTCGAGAAATCTAGAGGATTTATTACAAACATTAAAATATTTAAATGATACTAATGCTATTCCAAAAGATAATCTTCAAAATTTGAAAAATGAACTTCAAGATCACATAAATAATTTAGATCAATTATTTAGTGCAGCAAAAAACTTAGGAGAAACCCCTAAATTTAATCTAGAAAATATATTAAATAACTCTTTACAAACTAATACATTTGAACATAATTTTAATCTAGCTAACTCATTGGATCAGTATTTTGGTACAAATCTCAGAACCTCATTATTAGATAAATTAAATGAACAAAATAAAATTTCTCAAATGAATCTTTCCTTAGAAACCTTAACTAAAAGTGCATTTGCAAATAAATCTTGGAATTCTCTTTTTAATCAAGCTCTTCAAAATGCAATATCTGATGCATCAAATCAAAATAAGAAGTTTGAGGCATTTAAATCTTTAACCCACCAATTACAGCAACTTATGAATAGTTGTGCAAATATGCATTGTAGTCAAAAGATGGCTCAACAACTCCCAGATCTAACTTCGTTAACTTTAGAATCTTGTGAAACACCTTCTCAACTAAGAAATGCAACTGAATTTTTGAGAAAAATAGGTCTAAACCCAGAATCAGAGGATATAAAAAGAATTGGAAAAGAACTTGATATGTCTGAAGATGAAATTTATGAATTAATAGAACCAAATTATCAGCTGTTAAAGAAATTAGTCGAAAAGAATCAAGCTGATTTTCAACGTTTAAGTAATTTGATGAATCAAATTCAAGATCAATTGAATTATGAAAGGATTAAAGAGCTTATTGCTAGTGCTTTAGCTTCAGATAATAGAGAGGCATTAGGTGCTCTTGGTAATTTCAATTTAAGTGAAGCTTTAAAAGGAGCTTCCCAAATTGGTGGTCAAGAAGGTCAAGATAAAATGATTTCATGCTTATCTGCTGGGAGTGGAGAAAATTTACTTAAACAATGGTTTATTCATCGTAGAGACTTGCCAGAAAAAACAAAACAAAAAGTTAAAGAATTGGCAAAAAAGATGTTAATTGACTTGGGCATATATTACTCACGAGCACGATTAGGAAGCGCAACAACAGGACCTATTCCTATAAATATTGTAAGACCTTATTCAATTGGAGATGATTTTGAAAATATAGATCTAGAAGAAACCGTATATAACATTTTAGAGAAGGGTAAAGAATTAGACCACATACAGTATGATGATTTCTTTGTTTTTGAGACCGCAAAAGGTCTTAGAAGCGCTTGTTTTGAATTAGATATAAGCGGTTCTATGAGTGGTGATAAATTAGCATATATGAGCATCTGCATAACTATGTTATGTTATGGTTTACGTAAGGATGAGCTTGCAATCACTTTTTTCGAATCAAATACTCATGTATTAAAGGAAATGACCCAAAAAATAGATCTAGAAAAACTCGCTGACGAATTACTAAGCGTTAAAGCACAGGGAGGGACAAAAATTCAAAGTGCATTGGAATGGGCAAGAAAACAATTTAAAGAAGCAGCGCAATCACGTGAAAAATTAAACGTGCTATTCACAGACGCAGAGGTTTTTGATCTTCGAGAAGCTATTGAGGAATTGAGAATTTTTCGTTCATTGGGTATCAATTTCATTTTAGTTTGTCCTGAAGAGTCTTATAATCTTAAAGAAGCTAAAAAAATGGTGAAAATAGCCGGGGGCCAGTTATTAACCATTAAAGATTATAATGAATTTCCCAGATTAATCTCTGAAATAATAAATTCAAGATTTTAAAAGATAATGACAACTTCATCTCTTTCAAAGAAAATAATCAACGAATTCGGTGAAAAATTATACCAAAAATCATTCAATTTTCCAAATAACAAAATTAACATTATTTATTTAAGGGAAGAGCCAATAAAAATAAGGAGTATAGTTCTAGATAATGAAAGAGAATTCCACCTTATTATTGATGAGAAAACTGGTGAAATTTTTCATGATTGTCCCTTATTTCTTATCCATTCTGAAAGAAGTGAAAAAGTATGTGTTCATTTAATAAAACTACTAATGATCATTAAGAATTCACTTGCTGTAAAAATCTTAGAAAATCTAGAAAACTACTTATTAACTTCAGAAGATTTTGGATCAAAGAAGAAAAGTAAAAATTATTTATTACTAGCAAATACTTGTTTTGAAAGTAATAATTGTGTTGAAGCTTTAAGTTACCTAAATAAAGCAATTATCAACCAATTTGAAAGCGAAGAAATCATTGAAAGTTATTTAATAAATTCGATAGAAAATAATTTATTCATCGAATTCTTCGAATTTTTAAGATATAGTTATGAAAATGAAATAGCAACGTTTTTTGTCAAGCATACCGATTATTTAGAAAAAGGATTTAAACGATTTATGATTTGCATTTCTAATTATTCTTTTTTTAATCTGCTAAGAATTATTGAATCTATAGATAAAATTTTAGAATTTAACAGAATTTTATATGAATTACCCTTCAGAAATAAGTTAAAAAAACTAGTTAATAGTACAAATTTTAATGATAAATATTTTTCAATATATTTCATAAAAAAAAATTTTGAAAATCTAATAAAATTAGATCCTAGTTTCAATAAAATACCAACACCAGATCAACTTAAATCTTTAAGAGAGAGTTTACTAAATTATTTTTTCTCCGAAATTGATAATTTCTGTGTTATTGAAAAATTGAAATTATTAAAGGAACAATTTAAAATCATCAAAATTCCTAAAGAAAAATTCTACGATGAATATAAAAAATATAAGGAGGAAATAAAAGAATTAGAGAAAAAAGTATACATAAAAAAATTTGCATATTTAAAGCTTTTAATAGAAAAATACAATATTAAGAGATCTAAAGGCGAATTCAGAAAAATAAGAAATACATATAGAGTTACTCACGACGATGATAATTTAAAAAATCCAGTATATTATTATATAATTTCTCGAATAGGATTTTCTGGAATAGATGAACGAATTATAAAATCCTCAGAAATTGGGATTAATTATTTTATTATAAAAGAATTGTTTTTGGACGATCTAAGTAATCTTCCAGATGTAAACTATTATAGAGAACAATTTTGGGGAGAAATAGATAATTATGAAATAAAATCACTCAATGGATTTTCTTTATTAAGTAAAAGTATAGATTATGGCTATGATATTGACCAGAAATACTCAAATGACGTAATGATAATTGAATGGGATTTAGCAAGTAAACCAATTCAAGGCAGTATTGTTAATGCTTATGGGAATCAAATAATTATCCCAGACCAAAATAATCCGTTATTTCACGATTTAAAACCTTTTGATCTTTGTTATTGTAAAAAAACTCCTACTAAAATTGAGGGTAATATTATTAAAACCATTAATATAATTACAAAATGTTCATTTAAAGATGGAATTAAAAGTGTTTCTAGGGGAATGCCTTTTATAGAAGGATATTATCCACTCTCTCTCGTAAAAAATGTATTAAATAAAGAAATTAGTCCCTTTCATGCTATTGATATTGTAGTTGATAATCCAAATAAAATATTTATACCAAATTATAATCAATTTATCAAAGATTTCAAAGAATTTTTATTTAATTTTATTCTTAAAGAAAAAGAATCTGTTTTTGACGAATTAAAAACAAATTATGAGATAAAATCTAGTCAAATCTTAATAATACTGAATTTAACCAATGAATTAGCAGGATTAGATTTACCTTATCCTGAATTAATAAAGGAATTACTTGATGAAGATATTAAATTAGAAGAATTTAAATCAAAATTTTTGAATAAGGCTCATACTTATATAAAAAAAATTTTGGATAAAAGAGAAATTGGTAGTACTATAATTTTTAATTTGAAAAAGTTGCGAAATACTCCCTTTTTTAAGTATTCTAATGAAATCATTAAAATTAGAAAAGAAGAATTTGAATCTTCAAAAATTATTCAACTATATCATAAGAAAGAGAAACTGCATGATGTCTCAGAAATTAGTAAAACATATTATGGGAAAAAATTTTTAAAAATCTTAAATATGGAAGGTAAAATAATTTTTAAGCCAGATAAATTCAACCAATTTATTGAATATGCCAAAAAATTAAAATTAAATGTAAAGAATGAAAAATAAAAGGTTGGTAATATCAATATTTTTTTTTAAAATATATCTGTTAGATTTTAGATTTAAACAGAAGCGAATTGAAATGACTGATCTTTTTATATCATAATTTATATATTATGCATAAGTTTATATTAGATACAATCTGAAAGTTTAAGTGATATTAAACAAATAAAATAATTAGCATATGAAAAACAGTAATTTCCAGCACCCATCAAAAGATATTGTTGAAAGTAAAGGCACTATTCTCCGAGGAAAAACGATCTGTCTCTGTTTAACAGGTTCTGTAGCAGTTATTTCAGCTCCAATTATTGCAAGACAACTCATGAGACTTGGTGCTGAAGTAATTTGTGTTATGTCTAAAGCTGCTGCAGAATTAATAAATCCCGCTTTAATGGAATGGGCAACAGGTAATCCAATTATAACCAAATTGACAGGTGCAGTAGAACATGTATATTTAGCAGGAGAAAGACCTAGAGGTGTGGGAAAAGCAGATTTAATTTTAGTATGTCCGGCAACTGCAAATACTATTTCAAAAATAGCAAATGGGATTGATGATACACCTGTAACAACAGTGGTTTCTACAGCTTTTGGTTCATCCTTACCAATTGTAATTGTTCCAGCTATGCATGAAAGCATGTATAACCACCCAATTTTGGCAAAAAATGAAAAAAGATTAAGAAAGGCAGGTTTAGATATATTAGCTCCAAGGATCTCTGAAGGAAAAGCAAAAATAGCTAAAATTGACGATGTAATTGATCGAGTAATTGATTTATTAGTAGCTAAAAAAGATCTTGAAGGAAAGAAAGTCTTGATTACAGCAGGACCTACCAGAGAAGCAATAGATTCGGTTCGTTTCGTATCAAATAGGTCTTCAGGGAGGATGGGAATAGAATTAGCCAAGGAGGCATCTGCACGGGGAGCTGATGTACTATTAATAGCAGGGAAATGTATGGTAAAAATTCCAGAATACATTAAAACTCTTCATGTGGTTTCTACAGAAGATTTTATAAAAACAGTTAAAGATGAGTTAGCTTATAATAGTTATGATTTTTTCATTTCTGCTGCTGCTATTAGTGATTATAAACCAGTAGAATATATTGAAGGTAAAATATCATCTGATAATGTTCAAAGCTTACAAGTAAATATGATGTTAACACCAAAAATTATTGACGTTGCTAGAAGGAAAGATTATAACCTATTCATACTGGGATTTAAAGCAGAGACTAATGTTTCAAAAAGTGAATTAATAAATCGTGCATACGAACGCCTTAAAAAATCAGAGATTGATATGATTGTTGCTAATGACATTGGAAGAGATGATATTGGTTTTGCAAGTAAGGATAATGAAGTTTTTATTATTGATAAATTAAAACATATAACTCATGTTGAAAAAAATACAAAACGATACATAGCTTCAAAAATAATTGATGCTGCTTTAGAAGCTTACAGAATTAAAGATCTCTAAAGTTAATTCTGCTATCTTTAACTCTAAGCGTTCTTAAATATAAGTTTCTCTCTTTTTATAATTTTCAACTTAAAGAAAATATTTAAATACTTGTTCAATTTCTTTAAAAAGTGAAGGAACAATTAAACTATAAGAAGATAACAGAAACTTAAGATATAAGATTCTATATCTAATATTAAATAACAATAAAAATTAATTCAGTAATAATTGTTTATATATTTATAATTAAATACTAAAAAATTATAGAATAACAATACAATAGAGTGCGCCTAAAATTACTAAAGATGAAGAGGGAAAGATTAAGCAAGGAACAATCGCAGAGTATATGCGTAAGCGAACTCAACTAGTTGGTTTTGAGTTTGGTTATTGGAAGCATGTACAATATTGCGCAGAATTTATTGATAATGCCCTTGACGCAATTGAAGGTTTTCAATGGAGAGAATTAGAAAAACTTGATTCAAAGATTAAATTCTCCTTAGATCAAGAACTATTTTTAGAAAAATTTTCAATTGTTGAAACAGCTAAAGAGGAAAAAAAAACTCAGCATTTAAACAATGAAGCAAAACACACATTGATGCAAGAGTTAGGTTTAGAATCTATTGAATCTGAAGAATCAATTATTCAAGAATCAAAAGAGAAGCTAGAGGAATCTGGAGAAATCAGTGAAAAAGAAGAGTTAGAGGTGGAGGAGGAAGTTAAAAGAATTATTGACGATATGCAAGAAATTATTAAACCAGTTGAAAATATCATTGATGTAGAACCTATCGTAATTGTTCGTATGAGAGAATTTGAAGCTCCTTCATTTTTGACATCTGAAATAAGTCAGAAAAATGTAATGAGCTACACTTTTGAAATTTTTGATAATGGTACAGGAATGTCTAAAATTGATTTACGAAAATTTGGGAAATATCTTGCCTCCTCAAAATCATTGGAATTAAAACAAACGAGGGGAAGTCAAGGATTTGGTGCGCCGAGTGCTTTTAGTGATGCGCAAAATACTACAGGAAAACCAGTTATTGCTGTTTCAAAATCAATGGATAATATCTATGCTACTGTTACTGAATTTTTTACAACATCTAAAAATGAGAAAAAGTATTTGATTCATCCAACAGATATTGACAGTGCCTTCCTCCATGGAACTTATATAAAACTGAACTATTTAAACGTAAAATATATTAGAGGTTATGTCGAAAAATATATCGAAGAAACTGCATTCATGAATCCTCATATTACAATTATGTATATTGATCCATACGGCAAGGAAAAGATGTATCGAAGATTAGCTTCTTCTTTTCCACGAAAACCTAAATATGCCAAATCTCACCCATCATCAGTAAATATTGGTGATCTGCAAGATTTAATTACAAAAACAGAAAAGAAAACTATTTCTTCATTCTTACAAGATAATTTTGTGAGAATTAGTCCAAAAACAGCTAGAGAAATTGTTGATAAGGCTGAAAATGATTTACAAGATAATTTAAAGCTCCTAATTCTAAAAGATGGATTTGTTACTAGGACACAAAAACACACAGATAAAATTCATTATTTTAGAAACGAAAAGAGAGTTTATGGTCGTTCTGATAAACCAAGAGATAAATTAATAATTTATGAAGTTGAATCAGATGATTTAAGAAAAAAATATTGGGATCTAATTTCAAAATATAATACTTTTGATAAAGATTATGAGAAAATAAATAAAGAGATAAAAAAACTTAATAATCGTATTGAAAAAGTAGAAACAAAAAAAGAAATAAAAAATTTAGAAAAAAGAATTAAACATTTTCTAATTGATATTGAAGGAATTAAGAAGGAAAAAGAAAACATTAAAGATCAACTTAACATTCTTTTCAAAAATGTTAAAGAAGGATTAATTGAATTAAAAAAATTTAAAAATAGAAGTGATTTTGAGGATTTAGTAAGTGAAGTTCAAATTTCTAAAGCAAAACCTTCTGATTTGACAAGAGAACAGTTTAATTCGCTTTTCCTTTCTTTCAAATCAATAAAATATATGGCACCACCTACAGATACAGCTATTCCAGTAGGTGATTCCATTTTGGAAAATACATTAATTAAGGAATTAGGATTAAGGATTTCAGAAAATCTAGATGATTTTGACATTCCTGTAGACGAGATTAGCCAAACATCCTCCATATTAAGTGAAGAAAAGAAATTTGCTTTAGAAAAAGAAGATCAAAAAGTTAAGGAAGAGATCTCTGTAGATTATGGAGAAATTGCTGATTTAGACTCAAACATTTTAGCAAATATTGATATTAAAGATGACAGTCTAGAATTTCAACAATTTAAGCAAAATATAGATGAAATTCTTATAATTCCAGAAGATGATTCAATTCAAAGTTATTCTGATGTTTTTGAATATTTTATTGAAAATTATACAATAGACGATGATTTTGTAGCAGCAGAAACACGTGATCCCACTAGTGGAAAAGGTTTAGCCTATGTTGTCGAAGCTGTAATGGCTTATTCAAAAAACATTGAAATCCCTAAACGATCTAGAGATGTTTTATCAAGATTTGTAAATAGAACACCAAAATTAAGAGATAGTGCCGATTGTGCTATTACTAAAGCTGTACAATCAGTTAATTGGAAGAATTATAATTTAGATACTTATGATAATAGTTTACCTAAAGGACCAATTAAATTATTAGTTAATGTCTCTGGTCCATTTGTCCATTTAATGTTTAAATCTCAATCAAAAAATGCCTTAGCAGATGATGAAGACTTAATTAAAGAAATAAAATATTGTCTTGAAGCTATAGGAAGAAAACTACGAATCTACCTTAATAGAAGAGCAAGTATACATAGAACTGAAAAAAGAGCAAGTTTAATTGAAAAATATATACCAATCTTCGTTAAAAGTTTATATAATATAACTTCTAAAGGTGATGGTAAATATGGTAGAAAGGTTGCCAGAGAGGAATTAGAAGATTTAATGAAAAACGCTATTGGTAGAAAACCATCACCTATTGTTGAAGAAAAAATTCAATTGGAAAAGCCACTAGTTAAAAAGAAAGAAATAGAGAAAGAAGAACCCAAGAAAATAGAAACCAAGGAAGTAGAAATTAAAAAAGAGGTAATACCTCCTAAGATAGAACCAATTGTTGAAAAAGTTAAGCCCAAAAAGGTAATTTATTCTGAAAAAACTCTAAATAATTGGACCATAAAAGAACTTAAGGAATATTGTTTAGAAAATAAAATAAATATATCTTCTAAAGTACGAAAGGCTGATCTCATCAAAATTATACAAGAATCCTTTAAAGAAAAACCTCTAGTAGAGAAACCAATTACAGAAGCAGTAGTAGAAGCAGTCAAACCTGAACCTCGAGTTATATCTAAACCAAAAACAATTCAAAAAACATTACCTCTTATTACAACAGAACGAATTTTAGAAGTTTTATCTGGTGAATGGCAAACAATAAAACATTTGATATTCAAATTGAAAATTAAGGATATGATGGATGCTAGATACCTTCAGTTAAAACTCAAAGAGCTAGAGCGTAAAGGAGGAATTCTAGTTGACCTTAAAATGGGTAAAAAACATTGGAAATTAAAATAATATTTTTATTTAATTAATCATGGCTAAAAAAGAAAAAAATGATAAAAAGGAATTAAAAGCAGCTAGAGAATTATTTAACTTATATTTACAAAAAGAGAAAGAAGAAAAATCTATTGATCTTCCAAAAGGGACGGTAAAGATTGATGATCTTAACAGAAACGAGACTCTTGAAAGATTATACACAATAGTAGATAATACTATTACAAAAATTTACAATACAGGTCGCCCATCTATCCAACTTCCAGCTAGAACGAGTTCTAATATAATTTGGGATGAAGAGAATGATCTTTTGCTTTTAGGTGAACAAATAGTAGAAAAGCAATTTCATTCACTTACTAGTGTAGCAGATCTAACAAGATTAATGAGAGTTCTTGAAATCGTAAATGAGCTATTAATTAAAGATATACATGCTACTAAAAGGGAAATATTCTATACCGATGTAAAATTATTTACAGAACAGAAGAACAGTGATAAAAGTATTGAAGATGTTGCTGCAATGTTATATACAACAAGAAATTCGACTCATATAGTTGCATCTGCTAAGGGTATGTGCGTTGGAAGACTTAGAATAAGGGATCGAAATGATATAATCGATCTAGAAGGATTAGGTAGCGGTGGTTGGATGGTATCGCCTATGCTCGATAATATAGAAATAATAGAATCAGATGCGGAATTTATATTAGTAGTGGAAAAAGACGCAGCAATGATACGTTTAGCTGAAGATAGGTTTTGGAAGAAGTATCCATGTATTATCCTTACAGCAAAAGGAGCTGCTGATATTGCAACACGCATGTTTTTGAAACGCTTAAGTAAAGAATTAAATTTACCTGTTTTTAGTCTAGTAGATAGTGATCCATATGGACATTATATTCATAGTGTATATTTAAGAGGTTCAAAAAGACTAAGTTATGAATCACCTTTTTTAGCGACCCCCAATATTAAACTACTTGGAGTTTTAACAAGAGATCTTGATAAATACAAAATTCCAGAAGAAGTCAGACTTCCTATGAAACCTATGGATGTTAAAAGAACAAAAGAATTATTAAAAGAAGATTTTGTTAAAAAGAATAAACAATGGGAACTTGATTTAAGCCTAGCTCTCAAACTAAAGAAAAAAGCAGAAATTCAGGCTCTTTCTCAACATGGTTTTGAGTTTCTTACCAATACGTACCTTCCAGAAAAATTAACAACAGGTGATTGGATATAAGAATTTTTCACAAAAAAGATGGTGGAATTATTCAATTAATCGATAAAGAAAAAATGCAAGATTGGCCAATTGAATTACCTCTTATTTTTGTTGAGTATATACGTAGTAAGAAATTAGATAGTTATAAAGATCCCCAAATAAAAAAGGAAATTGAAGAATATCTTAACGATATAACAAAAGATATTGCAATTCCAAGAATGATGAGTGTTTTAGAAGGTGAAAATGAGGAAGAGATTATTCTCGCATTAATTCGAATTGAAGAACTTTCCAACAAAAACATTGAAATGGTAATCCCAATCAAACCTTATTTAGAAAATTTAATTAACAAAAAAAATAAAGATATTGTAAGTATCGCTAAGAATATTTCAAATAATTTCCTTAAAGCAGAAAGAAGGAAAAAATTAGCTCAAAAAAGGAGGGTTATGAGAGAAAAAGAAAAAGAATTCTTAGCTGGAAAAATTAACGCTGAAGAATATGCGAAAGCAAGAAAAGATTATTTAACATTAAAGGAATAGTTTTACTACTTATGAATTGGGATAAAGAGAAAAAGAAATTTTATGAATTCATAATCGTTAATAAAGTAATTGGATTCTTTAAGGAACCAATAAGATTAAAATCTAATAGGCTTTCCTATTTTTATATAAATTGGAGAAATATTTCTGAGGATGTAAATTTAATTGATAAATTAACTGATTATATAATTTCATTTGTGGGAAGTCTTAATTTAAAACCTGATTGTTTTTATGGAGTACCTGAGGGAGCCAGTAAAATTGGGATTATTACACAATTTAAATGGGCAAAAAAGCAAAAGAATTATCATACTAGAATCTATAATTTACCCATGGGAAGAGGTAAACTAAAAGATCATGGTGAACCAAAGGATAGATTTTTTCTAGGGATGCCAAAAGGAAAAGTAATTGTTATTGAGGATGTAACAACAACAGGTGGATCTTTGATAACAAGCATTCAAAACATAAAGGCAATTAAAGTTGATATAATAGCTGCTATTGGCATAACTAACAGAAATGAACTAAGGGATGATGGAAAAAGTGTAGAAGAAGTAATACGCGAAGAGGATGTCAAATATTATGCGATGAGTAACGCAGTAGATTTATTACCAAATTTAACGATAGATAAGGATATTGCAATACATATAGAAGAATATTTTAAAAATTATGGAACAAGAGAAGTAAAATTTTCTTAATGAGTTAAATAAAATTTTCTCCACACTTTAATAAACTTATATAAATGTCTAAATAGTATTATTTCTGAACTTGTTAATCTTCTCTCATCATCTAAGGATAACTTCGCCTTTGCTAATCTTAAGAGTTTTGATAATCGACTATCAATAATATTTGACATATAAGAATTATATCTATCTAAATCTAAAGGAGGTTTGATTTTATCTTTAATATCCTTTTCCAAGAAAATTCTAAATTTCTTTATTTTATAAAGAAAATAATTATTCTCTCTAAAAATAAGTTTTTGATCATCGCGTTCATCAATAGCAAATCTTTGCACATCAATATTATCGCATTTTTCATTTGAAGCTACTTTTATAATATTATTTTCAATAAAAGGAATCGCTGAGAACAATTTTAACCTATATTTGTTTCCCTTCTCAAATGGACCAAATGATTCTCCTAAAAAGGAAAATTTTTTAAAACTTTTTATACACTCTATAGTTAATTCTTCATTCATAAACATAAAATTTATCCTATTTAGGGAGTCATTTAATTGGCTTTCAACTTTTTCCAATATAATTTTCACCAGATCTAATAAATTAATATAATTTTATATACTAAACAATTTAGAACTAGAAAATTAAAACTTATATTAATATACTAATAGACTGAAAAAATTAGTGTAAAAATTGCTAATAGAAATTATTTTGTTAATACTATTTATAGGTTTTTTCCTAGTTGGGTTTTTCCTAATATATAGACAAGTAGCCCTAGTAAAAAAAGGAGAATTCAGCAACATAGATCGAGTTCAATGCATTTTATATGGACTCATTTTTGGTATAGCGATTTTGGTCGTTGTTGCAATGGGTTTTATTTTCGCTACTGATGCAGTTCATCCGCTAGCACTTCTTATACCATTTTCAGTATGTTTAATTTATATATCCTTTTACCCCCTAATTGATTTCTTATTCATCGCTCTTAGCAAAGAATCTGACGAGGGTCTTACCCCATTTCATAAATTAATTGGTAATAAAATCATTAATAGATCTGAAAATAAGATAAAATCATTTTTTATGGCAATAATATTATATTTGCTCTTAATTCTACCCCCGATTATATTGGTTCTTTCGGGCTTACCATTCATGGTGATATGGGTTTCTTGGATACTCGCATATCCTCTTATAATTATAGTACACTACGGAACTAAAGGATATATAGCGGGAATTTCAAATGAGTTTTATCATATACCAGACATAAAAAGATCAATCTTTCTGAATTTTGAAGATAGTAAAAGAGGAATGAAACAATTCACTTCAAATCCCAAGCCTTATATCATTTTAGGTTTTATGTTATTTGTTTTTGTATGGGCTTGGATTTCTATGATTCAGACAATTGCTTTTTTCTTTACTAGATCACTTGCAATATCAACAATGTCTTCATATTTTGTATATGTAACTTTATTCTTTGGCATCATTGGATATTTTACTCGCTTTTGGGGTAGAAAAATCAAATATAGAGGAATTGATATATATTTTGCTGCATATTTAATGGCAGCTATAGGTATTAATGTTTTTGTGAATTTTATACTTGTTAATATTAATAGATTATCCAATAGTTTTAATTACTGGTCAATCACCAGAGAAATTGTGCCAAAATATCATATGTTTACCTGGGCGGCATTAATAGAAGAAATTGCGCTAATACTTTTTACATCATATTTCTTTTTATCTACGAAAAGTGAATTTAAGTATAATATAAAATATTCAAAAATTAGTGGGTGTGGTCAAAATTTTGATCCTATCCCTCTTTTTACTTTTATTAAAGATAAGAATTCTATAATAAGGAAATATGCAGAAGAAACAATCCTTTTAATGTTTGAAAGAATTCCACTAAAAACAGAGATAGATCTCAATGATTGGAAATATAAATATTTACTTTTAGACGGTATTTGTGATTATAACTCGAATTCAAGGAGAATATGCTATAAAATTTTAGTCCAATTAGAAAAAGATGTTCCGAATTTAATAATACCCTGGATAAAAGAAACTTTAGAATCTCCAAATTACGATAAAATTATACCTATTCTAAGATCACTTTTGAATGCTGATTTAGATTTTATAGGTAATTTGCCAAAAAAATTGATTTTAAACCTTGTTGAAGATTCAGAATGGCGTACAAAAATATTAAGTTTAAAGCTACTTAATAGAATAATTAAAAATAAGGATGAATTAATTCAAAATTTAAATATTTATGAATTAATTGAAGATCCAAATTATCAAGTGCAAGTAGAAATACTTAATATTTTATCATTATCTTCTGTTAAAATACCCATTAGCATCATTTTTAATAAATTATTTCACATTAATAAGGAAATAAGAGCAGCAGCAATAAAAACCATAAAATCTTATAAAGTAAAAGATATAGATAAAAAATTTATATCTATACTTTCCCCTTTAATGAAGGATCCCAATAGTGAAGTGAGAGCTTCTGTCTTTGAAGTTTTTAGCCAGATTGGAAATTTTAAAAAATATAAGATTCCATTATCACCATTTTTAGATGGAATTACTGATTTAAATGAAAATGTAAGAAATGCTTCAATTACAGCTCTCGAGAAATATTTTAATGAGGAACCGAAATTATTAAATTTTGATACAATTATTGATAAGATTGACCCGAATAATTTTGAAATTCTAAATAGTGTTTTATCTCTTCTGGGTAAATTATGGAGATATAATCCAGAAAAAATATTAACAACTTTATTGATTTTTATAAAATTTGATAATGAGCAATTAAAAAAAAATATATCAAATATTCTTGTTGAAAAATCTCAAGTAAATCAAGATTCAATATTAACAAATTTAATTAAAATACCAGATGCTGCAAAATTTCTTACAAAGGGTATTATATCAAAAACAATTATTAGGATAGCAGAAATAGATCCAAAAAACATAATTCCAAAATTATTATATTACTTAAAAAATGAAGATGATGATATAAGACTTAATGCTATTGCTTCCCTAGAGGGTCTAGAGGAGGAATATATTGAAAAACTTAGTATAAAACCGTTTATCACACTATTACAGAAAGATAAAAATAGTCAAGTTAAAAAAGAAGCTTCAAAAATCATTTCAATTATAGCCAAAAGAAATCCTTTTTTATTAAAACCTTTAATATCTGAAATTTTTCAAGCTATCAATGAGCAAGAGTCGTCAGTAAAAATTACATTATTTAAATCTTTGTTGGAAATTGCTAAAAATTCACCAGAAATTATTCCAGTTCGTAATGTTATTAACTTTCTCTCTGATAAAGATTCATTTATACGTGAAACAAGCACAAGGATTTTAGGTTTTGTAGGTAAAAGAAATCCATCATTAGCAACTGATTCTTTAATTAATACTGCTTTGATTGATGAGGAATGGATAGTTCGAGAAGCAGCAGCCTCTAGCTTGGGGAATATTATTGATTATATTGAAAATAAAGAAGAAGCCATAGAGAAACTTGTTTATCTACTTGATGATGAAGAAAATTGGGTCAAGAGAACTGCGTTGAAGATGTTATCGAATATAGAAGAAGTTAATGCATCACATCTCTCTTTCGAAAAATTATCAAAGAATTTTATAAGTAAAGACTATAACGTGAGAGAAGCATCAACGAGATTATTGAAAATTTATAGTGATCAAATTGAGGAATTATTCGATATAATAGTTGATTTATTAGGAGATAAATCAAAAGAAGTAAGAACTAGTATAGTTAATATCTTGGTTAATATAATTCGAGATGTAGGAATTAATAAAATTTTATCAAAGCTCCTACAAAATCTTAGTGCTGAAAGATCATTAGAAACCCAACAATCAATAGCTTTAATTTTAGGTCGAACTGTTAAATATGGAGATAAAAATATCAAAAAAAGAGTTATTCCTTTACTCAAAGCAAGATGTGAAATGACTCAAGATCCAATTTTATGTGAAACTTTATATCAATTAAAAGAGAGCTAAAGAACTATTTTTCTGATAGAAAATATAAAAATTTAATAATTCAGACGAGAGCCCAGAGTTTTTATATCCAATTGTTTACTGTTTAATAAAATATGTCCTAATATTCAAGTATAATCAAGTATAATTTAGCTATATAAAAAAAATTAATGTGATTTTTTGTGACAACCCCTAGCTCAAGTCCTACTCCTCCAATTAATAAGGTTCAGCGCTTTGATGATTTTTATCGTTTATTTCAAGATAAACCTGGTATATACAAATATCAAGATCAGATAAATGAAATTTTTTCTAAAGGAGGGAATAGATTAATTATATTATATGAGGATTTATTAGCTTTTGACCCTCAGATTGCTAATATGTTGAAAAATGATCCGGAAGCTTTATTAGAAGATGCTATTGAAGCCTTTAAAAATGTATTAAAATTTCAAGGTGCAAAATTGACCCCTCAAGAATATTTTGTAAGAATAACAACTAAAGATCCAAAAAGTCTATTAACAATTCCTTTAAGAGGATTAAGAGCAAAACATATTGACAATCTTATTTGGTCGAAAGGTATTTTAGTAAGAAGTTCAACGATAAGACCAAAACTAATGAAAGCAGTATTTGAATGTACAATATGTGGAGCTCAATTTGAGATAATTCAGTTAACCTCAAGAATAAAATGGCCCAAATTTTGCATAACCCAGCGATGTAAAGCTAAAGCACAATCAGATTTCCGCCTTATATCAAAGAAATCTGAATTCATTGACTGGCAAAGTATTATGATTCAAGAAATTCCTGAAGATTTACCCCCTGGAAGAATTCCAAGATCAATTCAAGCAATATTAACATACAATTTAGTTGATACTGTTAAACCAGGGGATAGAGTTAAAATTATGGGAATTTTTAAATCTGTATTAGCTCAATCAACTAAAAGTAATAACTCAACTTTATTCAAGACCTTTATTGATATCAATTTTATAGATCCAGAAGATAAAAGTGAAGATATTGTAGAACTTTCAAAAGAAGATAGAAAACAAATAGAGAGTCTTTCAAAAGAGCCAATGATCCAAAAAAAAATAGCTCGTTCTATCGCTCCTACTATTTATGGAAGAGATGATCTTAAATTAGCATCTGCCTTATGTTTATTTGGAGGAACTAGAAGAAAAAGACCTGGGGGAGGATATAAAAGAGGTGATATTCACATTTTATTTGTTGGAGACCCAGGAACGGGAAAATCTGAAATCTTAAAAAGTCTAATAGAAGTATCTCCACGAGGATTATATACTTCTGGAAAAGGTTCAACAGCTGTTGGTTTAACTGCAGCTGTAATTAAAGATTCTGATACAGGACAAATGAATTTAGAAGCTGGGGCTGTTGTTTTGGCTAATGGCGGAATTGCTGCTATTGATGAATTCGATAAAATGGATACTGCAGATAGATCAGCACTCCATGAGGCAATGGAACAACAAACGGTAAGTATAGCAAAAGCGGGGATTGTAGCAACATTGAAAGCTCAAACTGCTATCATTGCTGCAGCAAATCCTCATTCTGGAAGATATGATAGATATAAAACTCCTACTCAAAACATTCGCTTACCACCATCTCTTCTATCTCGTTTTGATTTAATTTTTGTAGTCATTGATAGACCTGATCGCGCAGATGATGCTCAAATGGCTGAATTTATCTTAAAAAATTCGATGATAGGACCAGAAGAATCTTATGAAAAAGAAAACCTGGCTGTAGCACCCATTCCAAGGGATCTCCTAAAAAAATATGTTAAGCATGCTAAAAGGACTTTTAATCCTGTTTTAACTGATGAAGCCAAAGAAAGGATAAAAGAATTCTATTTAGAATTACGTGGTCGATATGACAGTGAAGATGCGATTATTTCAATCTTAGCAAGAAATTTAGATGCTCTAGTTAGATTGAGTGAATCTTATGCAAAAATGGCTTTAAGAAATAAAGTATTAAAAGAGGATGTAGAAGAAATAATTAAACCATTTAAAAGATATTTAAAAGATACTGGTTATGACGAAACTACTGGAAAGATTGATATGGATAGAATTTTTGTTGGACAATCACGAAGTAATCTTAATAAATTAGAAACATTAATGAGCAGACTTAAAGAAATTTCCGAAGAAAACAATTGGAAAGCACTTGAGAGAGACAATGTAATTCCAATTTTAGAATTAGAGGAAAGTTTAGATAAGAAATTTATAGAAAATGCTATAGATGAGCTTATTAAAGAAGGAACTCTGTATGAACCAAGAAATAACTATATAAAATTTACAAATAAGGAAGAATAAAAGAAACACATCTCATTTTGTACTTTTATTAATGAAATTAATAGGAAATAATATTTATTTATGGAAAAGTAAATTTCATAATTGAAATTCAACGAAAAATTTCTACAGCATGTTCAGAAATTAATTTAAAAGCTTTTTCCACATTTTCTCCTGTTTTTGCGGATGTTAATAACACAGATGTCGAATTAATTCTTTCACTTAATAATGAAATATCTTTTTCATTTAATTCTTTTTTTAAATCATTTTTATTAGCAAGAAGAATAATTGGAGCCTTGGAGCAATACTGTTTAATATCCGGAATCCAAAATTCTTCTATTTGATCGAATGTATTTTTTCTTGTTAAATCTCCAACGATTATTACGCCCTTAGCACCTCTATAATAGACATGTCTCATCTTTACCCAGCGTTCCTGTCCAGCAATATCCCATAATTGAATAGATGCTTTAGAATCTTTTTTTAAATCAATTTGCTTTGTAAATATATTAGTTCCGATACTTGAACGATAATCTTTTGAAAATTGCCCCGATACAAATTTTTTGACTAAACTTGTTTTTCCAACAGCTGGTTCTCCAATGATAATTACTTTTAAAGAATATTTCTTGTTCTCACTCATATATAATTAAATTTATGAAAAAAATTTTTTAAGTTTATATATTTAAATATTAAAAGAATTAAATTTTAAAATATTAAAAAAAAGAATTATATAGTTAAAGTTTTAGGTGGGAATTAATGACAACAGGCATAGTCTATGATGATATCTATCTAGAGCATCGAATTGGCACTCATGTAGAAAGCCATTTGAGACTTATAGAGATTATGAATTTCTTAAAAGAAAAGAATGTTCTTGAAGACCCAAATTTTAAATTAATAGAACCAAGAAAAGCAACTTTAGATCAAATTAAATATGTACACGAAGATAGTCTAATTAGAGAAGTTTGTGAGGTTAGTCAATTAGCTGAAAAAACAAATAATATTCAATACCTTGATATGGATACTGCAGTATCAGGTAAAACGTATGAAGCATCATTATTTTCTGTTGGGGGAAATCTTCAAGCTGCTGATGAAATTCTAGAAGGTAATATAAAAAATGCTTTTGCCGCAGTTAGACCCCCAGGTCATCATTCAAATTCTTATAAATGTGCTGGATTTTGTATTTTTAACAATATAGCTATCGCAACAGAATATCTTATTAGAGAAAAGGGTTTTAAGAGAATTGCCATAGTAGATTGGGATTGTCATCATGGAAATGGAACTCAGGATATTTTTTATAATGGTTCTGAAAATGGTGAAGTAGTAATGTTTAGTTCTCATCAAGATGGAAGAACTTTATATCCTGGGAGTGGATTTTTAGGTGAAATTGGCTCTGGGAAAGGTGAAGGTAAAATAATTAATTTTCCAATGCCACCAAGAGCAGCTGACGATATAATTATTACATTTTTTGATGAAATAATTTCACCAGTGTGTAAGGAATTTAAACCAGAATTTATACTTATATCAGCAGGATTTGATACCCATTGGACAGATACATTAACGAATATGGGATGGACCATTCAAGGTCCAGCTAATTATTTAAAAAGAATCAAAGAAATCGCAAAAGAATACTCGAATGATAGAATATTAATAACTTTGGAAGGTGGGTACGAGGTTGATAAACAAGCAAGAGCTGTCTATAATTGTCTTAAGGTTCTTAATGATGAAGATGAAAATCTTATTCAAGAAGAATCTAGGACCTCAAACAAGGAATTATTAACTTACGTTAATGAAAAATTGATACCTGCTATGAAAAAAAAGTTAAATCCTTATTGGAATTGTTTTTAGTATTTTTAAAGACTTTTTTATACTTATGTTTGTGCTATAATTTATAAACATAGTACACCATATTTAAATTACATAAGCAAGTAAAAATTAAAGAATTATATATAGAGGATTATTATGTCATATGAAAATGATAGAAATGACGAAGAAGAAGAAGAACGTGGTCCCCCAAGAATTCCCTCAATGCCACCACCTTCAGCAACCCCACCTTTGACGCCCCCTCCTTTAGAAGCCCCTCCTCCTTCTTATGAACAACCAGCTTTAATGCCTACCTATGAGTCCACCCCCAGTATTCCAGTTGGGCCTTCACAAGAGGATTATAACGCTGTATTAGGCCAGGTGAATGAAATGAGTGTTGAAATTTCTAATTTTAGGGCTCAACTTACCGAAAAAAATAATCAAGTAACTCGATTAACCAGTCAACTCCAATCACTTCAAACTTCAGCAGAAGCTTATCAAAATCAAGTTAATCATTTAAATAATGAAAATGCTCAATTAAGAGCTCAGATTCCAGGACTACAACAA
This sequence comes from Promethearchaeota archaeon, assembly GCA_016839585.1. Classification (GTDB taxonomy): domain Archaea; phylum Asgardarchaeota; class Lokiarchaeia; order Sigyniarchaeales; family SOKP01; genus Loki-b32. The sequence goes on along the minus strand of JAEOTZ010000074.1, from coordinate 1,310 downwards.
CAAGTTCAAGAATTACAACAACATAATTCAATGCTTCAACAGCAAATTGGTCCATTACAAGGTCAAATTACAAAATTACAAGAAGAATTAGCTTATAAAGAGAAACGTATTGAAGAATTAAAAGAACCTAAAGCAGTAATGCCATCTAGTTTAGCTCAAGGAATAACCTCTCAAACTCCTACACCCAGCTATGGAACAACTCCTTCTATTTCTCCCTCTACAACACCAACTCCTAGTCCATCTGTGCCAGTGGGAACAGGAAGAAGAGTGTGTCCTAGCTGTGGAGCGTCAGGTTTTGCTGTGAAGGAGGTGGAAGATAAAACAAGAATCATAAGCTACATTCCTAAACCAACTTACGCAAAGAAATACGTCTGTACTAAGTGTGGTTTTGAATTCTAGGAAAGAGAATAGACAAATATTTAATGTTAAATGGTCTGAATTAGTATATTATTTTACATTTTTTAGAATATTTTTTACAAGGATATTTCTATTAAATCCTTTTAACAAAGAGAAAAATTTCTTAATATAATTTGTTAAAGAGCTAAGTTTAATTTTCTAAATCCTCTTGTTTAATAAATTCAGAACACTAAATTCTATAAGATTATTATAGTTTACAATCTAATTTTAAAAGCTTAGTTCTCATTTATATAATGTAAAAAAGTTCTAAAATTTTTCTATTTTGATTCAAATACAATTTTGTAATTTATCTAATAATTTAAATTATTATGTGAAAAATTATATATATAATAATTTTGATTAATATTCTAACTCTATTTAGTTAATGATAAGACTTATTTTAATTTAATATGTCAGTAATAGGAGAGGATATCTTAGGTAAGAAGATCGACAAGAAAAGAGTAATGGGTATTGTTCTAATTGCTATTTTGTTGATCTCCATGTTTGCCTTCTCGACAGTTTTATTAAATTTATTATTTGGTACTCAACGACACGATTTTAACGATTCAATAGAAGATAAAGAAGATGAGGATGCTCCACCATTAACCCCCTACTTCCCTTGGGAAGATTTTAATGTTTCAGATATCTCTCCAGAAGATTTGGAAGATTTACTTGATATGTTATCTGATCTTCTTGATGGTGATTCAGATGATTTAGATTTAAGTCAATTTTCAGAGGGCCTTATGGCGCTTTTAGCCTCTGCGGCTGCTGAAATGGAAGTATATAGAGTCTACGGTTATTCTGATTTTAATGAAATGGATGCCAAATTATGGAAATATGAATGTTATGATCAATATACTGGAACTGATTGGTCAACTTCAGTTCCTATGCAAATTGATGATTTTTATACTTAT
>JAEOTZ010000073.1 GCA_016839585.1 Promethearchaeota archaeon | reverse complement strand
TAATTTTACCTGATATTTCTGGCTATAAAATTTGTGATATGATTAAAAAAGATAAAAAGTTTAAAGATATCCCGGTTTATTTCTTAACAGCTATCCCTGGATCGGAAGTAGAGAAAAATATAGGAAATGCAGATGGTTATATTCTAAAACCATTCGATTTTTCTGATTTTGAAGTTGTTTTTCAATTCTTATAATATATCTTAACTATTTATTATGAATTTTTTAAGGAGAAACGGGCTATGAGGGATTTGAACCCCCGACCGTCAGGTTAAGAGCCTGCTGCGCTACCTGTCTGCGCCAATAGCCCATGATTTTTATTATTAAGAGCGCACCTGGAGGGACTCGAACCCCCGAGCGCTTACGCGCACCGGCTTGCTTGGTTGCTTTGAATACTCAAGGCCGGCGTCTTACCAACTAGGCTACAGGTGCCATATTACGAATTAAATTTTTTGTATTAAAATAGAGTATTCAATAAAATAAATTTTTTTTTGTTTTTTCTATTTTATTTTTATATTCTTCTTGTATTTAAAGAAAAATATAAATTCTATTCTTCATTGACCCATAATTGAGATGGTGATAAAATGAGTGGAGTAAAAGATTTTCGCTATTTAATACCAGAAAGTTTATTTCAAGAGATTACCCAAAAAGCAGCAGCAGAATTACCAAATCTCATACATGGTTGGTTATTTGCAGAACGTAAAGAAAATTTTGGAATTTGCACAAAATTTATTATGAATCCCGATCTAAGAAAATCAAAAGTTCATATGAAGCCAAGGAGCTGGATGCGTTATAAAAAATCCAAAATTTATAATATGCGGAAATTTAAACAAGAACTCGAAGTTGATATTGTTTGGCAATGGCATTCACACCCATCTGGGAATGATAAATTACATGCAATTGATAAAAGAATTTTAAAATATCTCAGTAATGGAGTAATGATTATTGTAATACCCGCTATACCTGAAAAAGAACAAAAGCCACACCTCGTTGGATGGTATTATGATAAACGTTATACAAAAAAACCAATCATCGAGAAAATGGTATTCGAGATAATTTCTGAATAAAATTTCTCTAAATTTCTTATTTTTCTATTATTTTTAATTTTTAGTCAAAAAGCTATTAATACCTAAAAGTTTAAAGATAATTTATAAACTTATTGATACCATATTAATTCTATTAGAAATTGGGGATTTATATCATAAATGAGAATAAATTAACGATTAAAGAACAAAATAATTTATATCCAAAGGATAGCCATTTTATTCAAGTTGATATAATAAAGGCAATAATGATATTTTTAGTTATTTTTGATCATACATTTCCTTGGGACCCGTTAAAAAATAACATGGGAGTTGCTTTATGGGAGCGAATTTCAATTCCAGTTTTTTTAGTTATCATGGGTTTTAATATGGGGTTTTCATTTGATAGAAATGGTGAAAGATCTTTAAGAAAGTTATATTCATGGAATTACTTCAAACGAAAATTTTGGCGATATATTTTTCCATTCCTTCTATTATACTTTGTATCAACATTAATAGGATTGGCTATTAATGGTTTTGATCCTGATGCTCTTAACCAATATCAACGCTCATGGAGTTTTGAGCATCTTTTCATTGGTATCCTACCTTTCTACGGTCCAGGAAATTGGTTTTTACCTGTTATTTTCTGGTCTATTTTAATCATGCCCCTTTTATATAAAGGATTTTCAGGGAAATTGAGATGGAGAATTATTACATTAATCCTGTGTTATGTTGTAGAATTATCACTTCAATTAGTAATCCTTTTCATTTTTGACCCGTATAATATTGCTTGGTATGATTTTACTGCTTTGTATGATTTTCTTTTTTATTACAGATTTATTGTAACTACACCATTTTTCATGTTATCTGCTATTGGATTAGGAATGTGGATTTCAAGAAATCATGATATCTTTGCTAAGCAAAACATATTATTATGGATTTTATTTCCTTTAAGTCTATTTTATCTAATACTATATCAATTCTTTGATTTTTATTTTAACTTCATACTTGGTGATTACCATTTATTCGTATTCCCCTATTCAGCATTTTTATTCTTAGTGGGAATCAAATTACTCCCTAAAAAGCGGGATAATAAATTCATAAGAGGAATTACAATGATCGGCAAATCAACATATCATATTTTATTAACACAGATTTTATATTTTGCAATTATTATTAGTATATGGGGAGATCATTATGGGGCAAGTATTATAGGCATTGATTCACCACCATATGAACTTAATGTAGTTTTTGTTTATGTTTTAATTAATTGGGTGATATCCATTCCACTCGGTGTTTTATGGTGGTATAGTGAAACTAAAATACACAATTACCGATTAAAAAAGAAAAATCTTGATATTAACTCTATCTGAAAATAACATTAAAACATAAATAATCTAATTTTATTTTTCCTTTTTTTTTTTAAAAGATTCATTATTTTATAATAAAATATTAAAATTTTGAAATGTTATATTCAAAATAGAAGATACATATCTCTATAAACAATAAGCAATCGTCGCTTAGCCTGGTAGAACGCTGGAAGCGTACCGAAAGCGCCGGTCTGCTAAACCGGTGTCCGAACGGACTCGAGGGTTCGAATCCCTCCGATTGCGCTCACTTGGGCCAGTGGTCTAGTTTGGTATGACGTCGCGTTTACACCGCGAAGGTCGGGAGTTCAAGTCTCTCCTGGCCCACCATTTTTTTAACCTAATCAAGCAATTTTTTTATACGTTCAGGTCTTAAAGCGCTTAATTTACAATTTTTTAATTCCCTACCAATATGAGCAATAATTCCAGGGGCATCAGAATCTTTTTTTAATAATACAAGGTTTTCTAAAAATCCAAACCTTTTTATTGAGATAATGTCTCGTAAATGTCCTTTTTTAGCTAATGCTTTTTTAAATTGCCCTTTAGTATCACCACTTAGGAATACACATTCGATATTTTCCTTTAATATTTTCTTAAATAGTTTAAGGGATTTCTGGTCTAGTTCTCCTTGTAATTTGTTATTTACTTCATCAATTCTGGTAATTCTAACATAAACAGGAAAATGGTCAATAAGATCATATGCTTCTACAATTTGCCTTAAAGATTTTTCCTTACCATTACATAATTGAGTTCGAAGAGAATGCAAATTAATTAATACATCTACTTTTGGATTAAGGATTGCACAATCAACAAATATTCCAAACCCAACCTTCCCTACATCCACCATTGATCCTTTATATATCTGTCCTTCTTTTACATCTTTGAATTCAATTATAGTACCTATCTCTTTCTGCAATAAATTGAAAAGGAAATCTTCATCCGGACCATTTATGCTAATTTCAAATCTTTGATCAAAATTTCGTAGTTTATTGATATTTATAGATGTTTTTGAAAAACCTTTGATGTGTTCATTCAAATATTTAAGATATCTAATAAATATCTCTCTTTTCTTCTCTTCCGAAGAAATATTATAAATTTTATCAAATAGAACGATTATTTTTGTCATAAAGTGAATTTTGAATTAACGTGAACAATCTAACTAAAAAGTTATTAACATATTTCGAGTAAAATAATTTAGATGCAATTATAAAATATTTTACCTATAGTTCTAAAAAGATTTAAATTACAAAAGTTTTACTTTTCAATAAAATTAAAGATAAAATTGTTGAGAAGCTGAAAAAAAATGGATAAAAATAGATTTGATTATTTGGTAAATGCATTAAACGAATATGAAGGTGTTGAAGAAACTTTTCTTTTAAATGGAGAGGGAGATATAATCTTCAAGTCTGGAGATTTTCCTTTAACTAATGAAGAAGCAAAAGCAATCCTTGAGGCTTGGAAATCAAAAGAATCCGCTCTTATGTTTCAAAATCACCGATTTGCTATTTTAAAAAACGACGAGATCCAATTAGCCGCTAAAAATATTGGCGCTGGGAAAGGAAATATTGTAGGTTCAATTACTAAGGAGGGGTATTACCTTATTGCTCATACCAGAGATGAAGGTATGATATTGCTGGAATGGTCAATCTTTATCAATAAAATTGCTTGGTCATAATCCAACTAACTAGAAAAACATTATATTTAACCGTTTTTTACATTATTTATGAATGATAGAAATTATCTCATAATTTATATTATTGGTTTAGTTGCTACAACAATTCTTATGATTCTTATTTTATTTGGAATTTTAAAGGTGAATTTTACATTTTTAATCTTTTTCTGGGTTGTTAAATTTCTATCTGGATTTGGTCTGATACTTAGCATTTCTAATGGATTTTTGTTATTGTTAGATAAAACAAAAGAAAAGATTGGTAAAAATGAAAAAATCATTAATAATATTGTAATTGCTCAGATTGTTATCCCCCTTATATTAATCATATGGGCCATTTATCAGGTAATTTCAAGTTACCTTGATCCTGGATTATTCTCTCAAGATAAATTTATCTTTTGGATTGATTTGATTTTATTTATTTATGGAATCGCCTCTTTACTTATTAATTTATACATAATTCCAATAATTAGCGAACAATTCGAAAAAGCATTAGAACAAGGTAAATTTCAGGGATTTAAAAAATCAGTGAAGAAAGTAGGAAGAGGAATTAAAAAAAAATATTTTAAATTTAGAAAAGATTACGCGAAAGTACAAATACAAGATCAAATGACAATAAAGGAATTGCTAAATTTGTGGCAGAGCAAGCTTGCAGTATATTTCTTATTAATAATCGCAATTGGTTCCTTAACTTTTTCACCCATAACCTTTATCTGTGTTATGTTCTGGTTGGCTATTTTTGAATATTTGGATGGAGAACCCAAAAATTATGAAAAAATAGCTATAATCATTGCAATGTCATGTATTGGAATAATAGCTACTCTTTCACCAATTTTTAACTTTAACTTTTACACTGAAATTTCTAATATGTTTTGGACAATAAATATCTTCTATTTGATTGGTATAACATTAGCATCATTTATTTTTATTAGAAAAATGATAAATCTACGAGGTATAACTCTTCAAAAAATTAAAGAAAAGCGAAAAAAATCCAAGGTTGAAAAAACAGAAGAAATAAAAGAAAACAATCAATAAAAATGATATAATAGAATATAACCTATTTAATTGAATTCTATTTTTAAATTATATAAAAAAAATATTTATTATATTGTTTATTACTACTTTTTAATCAGTAATAAAAAAATAATATAAATTTAAAAAACAAATAAAAATCTTTTAGGTGGATTAGAATGTTCCAGCAAGCGGGAAGAGGATATGATATGGCCATAACCCAATTTTCACCTGAAGGACGGCTATTTCAAGTAGAATATGCTATTGAAGCCGTTCGAAGGGGTACTACCGCAATAGTATGTAGAAATAAAAATTCAGTTGTATTTGCGGTTGAGAAAAAGAGCTCTCAATTACAAGAGGAAACCCTAGGGTCAGAGAAAATATTTAAAATTGATGATCATATTGGGGTAGCTATCGCGGGACTTACCGCTGATGCCCGAGTTTTAATTGATAGAGCCAGGGTTCAAGCTCAAATTAATTTATTGAATTATGATGAGACGATTTCCGTGAAGGACAGCACATTAAATATATGCGAATACAAACAGGTCTTTACCCAGAATGCGGGTGTTAGACCATTCGGTGTGTCGTTTCTGATTGCTGGAATTGATGAAAATGGTCCATCCCTTTATTTAACGGATCCTAGTGGTGCAATGTGGTCATATTACGCATTCGCAATTGGTTCCGGAGCAACAGAAGCAAGAGCATACCTTGAAGAACATTATAAAGAAGATATGATAGATGAGGAATTAAAATTATTACCATTAAGAGCTTTAAAAGAACTTATGGGAGATAATTTAAATAAAAATACCTGTGATGTAGCCTTTATTTTGAAGGAAGATAAAACTTTTAGGCTACTTAGTTTGGATGAAAAGGAGGAATTATTAAATAAATTATAATTAATCTAATATAATTTATGGGCAATATCAAGGTAAAAGCTCTTTACATTTATCTTTTAACGCAAAGACAAAGAATTGGCAAAAAAGGAAAATCTAGGTAATATAATCAACAGAATGTGAAATCACAATATGATAGATAGAGCAAGAATAGACTTAGGCGGTTTAATCATTGGACGCATTGAAAAATCAGGAAGAATATTCGAAATGTTAATGGATCCAGAGAAAGCATGGGAAGCTAAAAAAATTATTCGTGAAGAAATCGATAAAAGATTAAAGGCAGGTAATTTAAAGTCGCGAATGACTGTTGATGAATTATTAAATGATCAAAAAATTGATTTAGAATTAATTTTTGAAAGTTTCACGGTATTTGAAGATTTAAGAAGGGGTAAAAAAGCTACTGATGGAGATATGGAGGCTGTTTTCGAAACTACTGAGGGTATGAAAATTGCTGCTTTTGTATTATTAGATGGAGAAATTCACTGGACAAAAGCTCAACGAGAAGAGGAAAGAAGCAAAAAATTAAAGCAAATTATAACTATAATTAGTAAAAACGCTATAAACCCACAGAATAAAAAACCACATCCTTATCAAAGAATTGAAAAAGCTATTGAAGAAGCAAAAGTTAATATAGATTTAATGAGAAGTGCTGAAGAACAAGTTGATGATATTGTAAAAAGCATAAGAGCCATAATTCCAATCCGAATAGAACAAGTAGAGATGGCGATTAAAATACCTTCAGCTTTTACAGCAAAAGGTTACAATATTGTTGCTCAATATGCTCAAATTAAGAAGGAGGAATGGCAATCTGATGGTTCTTGGGTATCTGTAATTTCTTTACCAGCAGGTTTTCAAATTGAGTTAATAGACAAGTTAAATAAATTAACACATGGAAGAGTTCAAACTAAACTCTTAAAATCCTAGCCTAAAAGGTTTTTATTCATTCTAAATTATGTTGTTTTTTTATATCGGTTAGGTAATGGATAATTATTAACGAAAAGTGAAAAATTATAATGGAAAATGATAAAGATCAGACCGAAGAACTCGATGAGTTTGAAGATGAAGAAACTACTAGAGATCTTGTAGTTCCTGGAGAAGTATTAACAGAAGATACAAAGAATTTTTTACCTGGAAGAGGCACAATTTTAAATAAAGAAAGAGATAAAATTATATCCTTAAGTATAGGATTAAAACAAATTAAAAAGAATTATATAAATGTCATTCCTTTAAGAGGGTTCTATACCCCTCGTCCTGGAGATAAGGCAATTGCACTTGTAGTCGACAAGAATCCTGTTAAATATAAATGTGATATAAACGCTAAAGACTATGCTCAACTTAAACCTAAGAATACTGTAAGAAAGGGGAGAATCCGTGGAGGAAGAGGAAAGGATTTTGAACAAGAAAGATTATCCACTGATAAATTTGACATTGGAGATATCTTAGTTGTAAAAATTCTTTCAGCAGATCGTCTAAATAAACCTGAATTAACCACTATTGGAAAATATTTAGGCAAAAAATCGAATGGAATTGTAATTTCTATAGATCCACCAAAAATACCAAGAGTGATTGGTCGTAGTGGATCTATGATTAAAATGTTAAAAAATTTAACGAATTGTAATATCTTTGTTACGCAAAATGGTCGAATTTGGTTAAAGGGCGAAGATTTAGCTCATGAGAGGTTAGTTATTGAATCTATTTATAAAATTGCATCAGAAGCTCACATTGTGGGCTTAACAGATAGAATGCAAGAATTTATTATAAAAGAAAAAGAGAAAAGAGGTATCAAATAAATGCCTTTAATAATTAAAGATGAATATCCTGAGGTTTTATTCCGGGAAGATGGTAAAAGACTTGATGGTAGAGAAAAGAATGAGTTAAGACCCATAAAGATGGAAGTAGGTGTTATAAAGAATGCTGATGGATCAGCATATTTAGAATGGGGAGACAATAAAATTTTTGCTGCTGTTTACGGGCCAAGAGAAGTTCATCCCCATCATTTAGCTAAACCAGATCGAGGAATTTTAAGAGTTTTTTATAGAATGGCCACTTTTTCAGTGTTTGATAGAAAAAGACCTGCTCCTGGACGACGAGAAAAGGAGATTTCAATGATAATTTCAGACTGCATAGAACCTATCCTTTTTCTTGAATTATATCCTGGTACGAGTTTTGAAGTGTTTATTGAAGTTATAAATGCTGATGGTGGAACAAGATGTGCAAGTACTACTGTTGCAGCTTTAGCATTAGCAGACGCGGGAATTCCTATGAAAAGTTTGGTATCAGCTGTTGCTGTGGGAAAAATTGATGGAAAAATTGTAGTTGATCTATCTGGAATTGAAGATAAAGCAGGTGAAGCAGATCTACCGTGTGCAATAACATGGTATAACAAAGAAATATCGTTATTACAATTTGATGGAGATATGGATTTGAATGAGATGAGCGAATTTTTAGATCTAGCTAAAGATGCTCTTGGAAGAATTCACCAAATTCAATTAGAAGTTCTTAAAAGCAAGTTTCTAACAATACAAGAAAAAAGTGATGAAATAATAGTAAATAAAGAGAATCAGGGTGAAAGTTAAAAATGATGGATGTTAAAAGAGTCATTTCAAAAATTGAAAAAAATTATATAATAAATAATTTAAGAAAGCAAGAGAGAATTGATGGTAGAGGGCTTTGGGATTACCGTAAGTTTAAAATACAAAGCGATATTATCTCTTCAGCTGAAGGTTCTGCAGATGTTTCTCTTGGTGAAACAAGGATAATTACAGGTTTGAAATATGAAGTTGGTGAACCATTTCCCGATCTGCCAAATGAAGGAGTTTGTACTGTCATGGCTGAATTGTTACCTCTAGCCTCTCCCCTCTTTGAAAGGGGACCCCCTGATGAACAGTCAATTGAATTAGCTAGAGTAGTTGATCGTGGAATTAGACATGCAGATTGTGTTCAGACTAAGAAGCTTTGTATTAAAGAAAATGAAGCAGTATATATACTATTTGTTGATATGTATGTTATAAATTATGATGGAAATCTAATTGATGCAGGAGGAATAAGTGCTCTTACAACATTAATATCAGCTCATATTCCTGAAGGAAAAATTGAGAATGGTAATCTTGAGTGGACAGGTAAATATTTTACTGGAGAATCAATAGTAAATGAATTACCTATAGTAATTACTTATGGCAAAATTGGCGATATTGTCTTTTTAGACCCCAATTTACCGGAAGAATTAGTGTGTGATGGTAGAATTTCAATATCAGTTACAGAAGATAAGATAACTTCAATTCAAAAAAGTGGAGCTGCTACCTTTTCCATAGATGAACTTAAAATGTTAGGTGACAAATCATTAGAAATTGGTAAGAAACTTAGAAAAGATTTGAATCTTTGGCAATATAAAGCGAAATATAAATAATTTTTTTAAACTAAAAATTTTTTTTAAACTTATTTAAAACAAAAAGAGAATAAAAAATTCAAGTTATTTAAAATCATACTAATGCACTGGAAAAAAATAGTATGTGAGAAATTCAAAAATAAAAAATCCTCCAGTTAATCTCCTTTAGCTTGAAACTCGGCTTGTAGAGACTTTCTCATAGTCTCGATTTGATTCTTTACACGTTCTTCTTTTTGCTTCAATGTTTTCAATCGCATCTCCAAAGTAACTTTCAAACTTTTTTTCTCATCTAATAATTTATTTTTCTCACTCTTTAACAAAATTCCTCCTATTGCTTTGTATACAGCGTCATCTGGGTTAATTTTTTCTAACTCCTCTATAGCTATCTCTGTATCCCTGAGATTGCTTTCAAGCTGAATTCTTTGAGTTGTTATAAATTCAAAGGATTGTTGTAGATTGTTTAAATTAATTATTTTCTTTCTTTGTTCTTCATCTAACTCGTCTAGATTTATAGTCATACTTTTCCATTACTCTATGTTTATTATTTCAATAAATTATTTTATATATTAAATAATAAATCCTTTTCCTATGAATTATCAGTAATTTTTAATGTATTATCAATTATTTTCCCAAAACTTATAATCTCATTTAAAGTTGCTCTAAAAGCAGTAATATCTTGACTCTCTATTTGAAATGATAAAGAATTATTACTCTTTTTTTCCATTAAAACTACTGATCTCTTTGTTTGTAACCTCTTGAATTCTGGTGAGAAAGAGTTATAAGAAATATCACGTAATTGAGGATTCTTAAATATTATTTCAATTGTAGCTTTTATTGTAAAATAATTAGTTGGATTCATTCTTCCTCAATTACTTCTAATTCTCTCTGCTTGCGTTTCGCAACGCGAAAAGATTCTGCACCTCGAGGTGTTTCTATATTATAAGCACCACCAGTAAACTTTGCGTTACACTTTTTACAATGCCAAATACCTACAGAGACACGATAAATTGATCCTCTTGTTTCACATTTAGGGCATCGCATACTATCACCTTTTTGTTTTTCCATGATCTGTCTCCATCTTTTTCTGAGAGTAGCACCGTATCTCGCCTTAAACCGACCACTGATTCCAACCTTTTTACTGGGCATTCAAATCACTTCAAATTACAGGCATGAATAACCTTGATAACTAATTTAATAATCTTAATTTTTAATTTTAAATTAACTTTTCTATTTATATAAAAAAACTTAATTAATTAGGTTCTAAATAATTTTAATAATATAATAATTGATTTTTCAAATATTATGTCCACTAATGAATTTAGTGTTTTTCTAGCATATTTAAAAAATAAAAAAATTTTGATTACAACTCATGATTTAGTTGATATTGATGGTTTAGCATCTTGTTATGGGTTAAAATATTTTTTAAACCAATACTTTGAAAATCAACAAGTCTCTATAATTTTTTCAGACCTTTCAAAACCTACAAAAGAATTTATGAAAAAACTTTGTAGAAAGTTTCTTAATTTTAACTTTTTTTATGAGAAATCCATTAATTTAACAGATTTTAACGTCTGTTTAATATTAGATACGAATAAAACAAGTCAAACAGCTTTAGATAGAAATTTCGAAATTTCAGAATCTAAAATTCCCTTTATTTTTATAGACCACCATTATTTAGAAAAAAAAAATAATTTAGATACTTTAAATCCATTAAATTTAATATTTGAGAACTTTTCTTCTACAGCAGAAATTATTTTAGAATTGTTTGAAAGGTATAACTTAAAATTAACTCCTCCTATTAGATTTCTTATAGCTGCTGCTATTTTAACAGACACAGGTTACTTTAGATATGGAAACAATAGAACCATTAAAAACGTAAGTAACTTATTGAATAATGATTTAGATATTCAAGATATAAAATTATTACTTGAGACAGAGGTAGAACTGTCTGAGAAAATAGCAAAAATAAAGGGCTTACAAAGAGTTGGACTATATCGTGAAGGAGATTATTTAATTGGAATAACAAATGTTAGTAGTTATGGATCTAATATTGCATCGATGTTGATTAAAGTAGGATTTGATATTGGTATTGTACATTCAAAAGAAAAGTTAGAATCAATAATTACAATAAGGGCAAAAAAAAACCTTTGTTTAAGAACAGGTTTACATGTTGGCAAAATTTTAGAAGAAATATCAGAATATTGTGAAGGAAGTGGTGGTGGACATGATGGTGCGGCATCTTTAACTTGCAAAATGGAAGTAAAAAATATTTTAGATAAAATCATTGAGAAAATTAAACAAGTTTTAAATGAATAGATATTATTAATAATCAAAAGTGGAAATGAATTTTCTGTAAGTATGACTTTAATTGAATATAAAAACTTCTACTATCGATATAAAGGGAATGAAGAGTATGCACTAAACAATATTAATTTAAAGATTGAAGACAATAAGTTTATATTACTCTGTGGAGAAACGGGATCTGGTAAAACGACGTTAATTAGATGCATGAATGGTTTAATCCCTCAATTTTATTCAGGATTTTATAGGGGAAGTGTTGAAATCTCTGGAAAGGATACAACAATAACACCAATTGCAGATTTATCAACTGAAGTCGGCATAGTGTTTCAAAATCCTGAGAATCAATTAGTTGCAATGAATGTAGAGCATGAAATTGCCTTTGGTTTAGAGAATTTGGGGATTGAATCTGTAGAAATTTCGAAGAAAATAAAAGAAGTTACTAAAATAACAGAAATTGAACACCTTTTAGATAAAGCACCCTTTGAATTAAGTGGTGGTGAACAACAAAGGGTAGCTATTGCTTCAATTTTAGTCCTCGAACCAAAAATCATTGTTTTAGATGAACCTACTGCCTTATTGGACCCTTATATGGCAAAAAAAATAATTGAATTGTTAAAAGAAATTCAAATAGAAAAACAGATAACTATTTTGATTAGTGAACATCGTTTAGATTTAGTCCTGCCATTTGCCAATGAAATAATTTTAATGAAAGATGGAAACTTAATTGAACATGATAATAGTGATAAAATTATTAATGGTACTAACTTTCATACATTAAGATTAAATAAACCTGTCATTTATTCAATTTTCAATCAATTAAAAGAAGAAAAATTATTTAATCAATATATACCCACTTCCATTTCTAAGGTAATCAATTATTTAAAAGGTTTATGATTAAACAGGTTGGTGAAAGATATAGAGAAACAATTACCCTTAATTCTCATAGACAATGTAGATTTTACTTATCCTAGCGGGACCAAAGCATTAAGAAATATTAATTTGAAAATCGATAATAAAGAATTAATAGGAATTATGGGTAAGAATGGAGCTGGAAAAACAACTCTAATCAGGACTTTAAATGGGTTAATCCGTCCAAAAAATGGAACAATATACCTTTATGGTGAAAATATTGCTTCTAAAAGTATAGCAACTTTATCAAAAAAAGTAGGTGTTATTTTTCAAAATCCAATGCATCAATTATTTTCAAACTCTGTAAAGGATGAGATTGAATTTTCATTAAAAAGTTTTGAGTTCACTAAAGGAGAAATTCAAAACAAAACAAATGAAATATTAAAAGAATTTAACCTTGAAAAGTATAGAAATAGATCTCCACTTAATTTATCTGGTGGAGAAGCAAAAAAATTAGCTCTGGCTTCCATAATCTGCAGAGATCCTGATATTATAGTATTTGATGAACCTACATTGGGACAAGATGGAAGAGAAATTGAATTTTTAATTAACTTAATTAAAAATGAAAGGAAGAAAGGAAAAACAATAATAATAGTCACTCATAACATTGAATTTGCCAATGAATATATACCAAGAACGATTTTAATGGCAGATGGACTAATTTTGGCTGATGGGCCTACAGAAAAAGTATTAGGCAATCAAATATTAGTTGAAAAATCATCTTTAATATTACCCCAAACTCATCAAATTAATTTAGCTTTACAAAAATCAGGAATTGAATGTCCAAATAACTTATTTTCAAAGGGTAAATTGATCAATTTCATTAAAGATTTTATAAAAAATAAAACCAGTGAGATCGTGGAGGGTAATGATTAAATGTCTTTAGAATTTCTCAATGCTTTTAAGTTCATGAAAAAAGATTCATTCATCCATAACTTGGATCCGCGAGCAAAATTAATATTTGCATTAATATACTCTATTAGTGCTTTACTTTTTACTGAAATCATTCCTTTAATCTTAATTTTCTTGAGTTTAATACCTCTTATTTTGGCAGGAAAATTAATAATACAATGGCTCAAAAGCATCCAAGGCTTATCATATTTAATTCTTATGATAATAATTTTAAATACTTTTTTTCTGTCATTGTCATTTGCAATTTCAATGATTATTAGAATTTGCATAATGGTATCGGCTTTTTCAATCTTTTTCTTGACTTCTGATCCGAATGATTTAGCATTATCTTTAATATCAATGAAATTTCCTTATGAATTTGCCTTTTCTTTATCATTAGCTTTCAGATTTATCCCTACAATTGCAACTGAAGCACAAAATATTATAGATGCTCAACAAAGTCGAGGATATGAAATGCTAAGAAGTGGGCTTATCAATCAAATTAAAAACCTTTTTCCCCTATTAATTCCCTTAATAATTTGTTCTATAAAAAGAGCTTTCAATGTAGCAGAAGCTCTTGAATCTAGAGCATTTGGAAGCAAAAAAGAACGTACATATTATTATACAATAAAATATTCATTTAAAGATTGGATTTTTACATTATATTTATTATCATTTTTAATAATTTCAATTATAGTTCGAATTAATTTCGCAATCATGCCAGATTGGCTGAGTTGGGAATTGATAGTATGATTGTAAAGGAATTTAAAATTAAAGATTTAAATTTACACTATTTTATTGGGATAAATCAAATTAGGATCGATCTAAAGAAATTTCTTGAGATAAATAAAATTACGGATGAGAAAAAAGCCGAAGATCTTATTTTTGATAAAATTGAAGCTATTCAAAATAAATTTTTAAACTCAACTATACAACTTATCAAGAGTAAATATATTTTAAACCAAGATCATATCTTTACAGCAGGATATTATCTACAAAAGGCATTTCTTCAAAATTTAAATATTTCAAATAAAAGAAATATTGAAATATTCCTATATTTATCAACTAATCGGCAAATTAGTAAAGGAATTGATGCTTTTGGGATTACTGATATTGATTTAAAAAAGAATAACTTAATATCGTGTATTATTTCTTCAGTAAATAATTTAAAAGAAATTAACAATAATATATTACTAAATTTAAACGCTTATGAAATAAATATAACAATAAACGACCAATCAGTTGAAAAATTCAACATGATTCAAAACTTTTATGAGATCTCCAATAAGCAACTCTCCTCTATTTTAAAATCCTATGGAGTTCATAATTTTAACGAAAAGCAATTAGATTATAATTTAAACGCCATGTATATGGCTCTTCATGATTTATTATGTGAAAAAATGGCTCTTTTAAATACAGAGAAGCTAAAAGTTGATTAATTTCACTTTATATAAATTTTAATTTAAATAGTATCCTCTTTTGATAGAAATGATATTCCACAAATACTACCCAGAATCTCTATTCTAATAATTTTATCAGGGTTTTCAAGATCTACTTTATTAGGAATGTTTTTAGCAAGTTTTTGTATAAAATTGACTCTTTCAATTTGCTCATGTTTCCTACGTTTTAATGTTATTTTATAAGAATCTGTATCATTAAAATAATCTCTATAATGCAATTCTACTAATTGATTTATAACTTGAGAGTTTGTCTCACAAACAAAATCTATTGGAATTATTTTTAAAATATATTGAAAAAAATATGGATCTTTTTCTAAAATTTTCTTAATTTTTAAAACTACCTCTTTAGTACTCAAATTGGTTAAACCTGATACCAATCCCGGAAAATTTAATCTTGAGATAATCGGATAATCATCACCGCATATTAATAGTGTAAACCAAAGTTCTGCCTTTGCATTAATTTCATTGAACCTAGATGTTGAGACTAGCAAATTAAAATTTTTCAATTTTATCACACTATTATTTTTTATTGAAAACTAGACAAATAATCATTTATTTCTTCTTTAGAAATCTTTCCAATTCGCAAAAATTTTAACTCTTGAGTGGTACAGTCGATAATTGTTGTAGGGGTTTTTGATTTTGATTTCCCTCCATCTATTATTAAATCTATTGGGCTTAATAATTTTTTTACTACTTCATCTCCACTAATAGAAGGAGGTTCACCTGAGTAATTAGCAGAAGTCCCTATTAGCCCCCCTAAATACTCTTTCTCCTTTAATATCCTTAGAATCTTTAAAATGATTTTATTCTCAGGAACTCTTAAACCTAATGTATCTTGATGAGCTGATACTTCTAAGGGGATGATATTTGGTTCCTTTCTTTTTAAAATTAGAGTTAATTGTCCTGGCCAATATTTATCCGCTAATTTTTTAGCAACTTCATTAAATTCAACTATTTTAGAAGCTTCCTCAAAGTCAGAAACGAGTAATAATAATCCTTTAGATCGATCTCGAAATTTTATCTCAAATATTCGCTCAACAACATCAAGATTTTGTGGATCACCGCCTATACCATAAACAGAATTAGTAGGAAAAGCAATTATTTTTCCTTCGATTATATTCTCTGCCGCAATTTGTAAATAAAACTCAGTATCTTTTAAATCTTTCCCAGCCAGCCTTATTAAAAATCCCATTTGAGCTCAATCAAAAATTAAAATTAATAATATAAGATGAGATAACTAAAAATTTAAAGATTATTTTGGATATTGGTCTTGGCAACTTAAGTCAGCTTCAAGTCGTTTCCAAGTATGATCCAAATATTCTTGGAGTTCAATTAGATCCTTTTCTGAAATATTTGCGAATCTTTTTTGTTTAGAAAGATAATCCATCAGTGGAGTTCTCTTAGAAGGATCCAAGAGTAGTCTACTCGCTTTTGATAAAGTCATGATTCCATTTTCTACTTCATATAAAATCCATGAACCTGTTTTTACAGCTAATCGAGCTATTTCTATTGTATCTTCAGAATTAAATCCCCATCCAGTACAACAAGGTGCCATAATATGGATATATCTACAGCCCTTAATCGATTTAGCTTTTTTAAATTTATCATATAAATCAAGTGGTTCACTAATAGAACAAGTAGCTACATAAGGCATATCATGAGCCGCCATAATTGCGGGAAGATTCTTCTTGAAGCGATCCTTTCCCTTTGTGGTTGTGGTTGTCCATGCACCATGAGGAGTACTTGAAGATCTTTGGATACCTGTATTCATATATGCTTCATTGTCGTAACATACATAGATTTGGTCAGAATTTCGTTCTGCTGCTCCGCTTAAACCCTGAATCCCAATATCTGCAGTACCACCATCCCCAGCAAATGTAAGTGATGTCATCTCATCCCATCCGCTTCCTGGAAACCTATATGCTTTCGCTTTGAAAGCAGCAGACATACCTGTCGCTGCAGCTGCACCCGCCGCAAAAGCCATGTTTGTAAATGGAAAATTAGGTGCTGTTTTAGGCCACAATCCTACTACAACATTCAAACATGAAGCAGGGGTCACAAGAGCTGTATTAGGTCCTAACGCTTTCATTGCCCATCGAAGGGCGATTTCTAACCCACATCCCGCACAACAAGAATTTCCTGGAAGGAAATATTCTTCCTGGCAAGATTTTAAAGCTTCTCTTAATTTTACCATATATTTATTCAACCTCCAATAAACCATCCCAGAGAGTTCCATGAATAACATCTTTAGGAAATTCTCCGGTCTCATAATATTTAACTAATTTTATTAATTGATTTTTTTGTTGCTCAAGTGTAACTTCTCTTCCTCCCAAGCCATTAATAACTGGTAATACTGTTGCGGTTCCTTTAGTTTCATGAAGTGCACCCTTAACTTCACAACTCACAGGACCTCCAGTTTGAGAACCAAAAGCTGTTGCTCTATCTATAACCCCCAGAACTTTCACCTTTTTAGCAACTTCAATTATATCTTCTGTTGGAAAAGGTCTAAAATGGCGAAGCTTTACCATCCCCACTTTATACCCTTTATCTCTTAAATCATCAACAGCTTGTTCCATTTGTAAAGCCAAATCTCCATAAATAATCACACCCACAATAGCATTATCCATTTTATATTCTTGAATTAATCCATTACCATAATTTCTACCAAAAGTTTGCTCAAATTCCTTAGCAACCTTTTTAATTTTCTCTTTCGCTCGTATATTTGCATCATGAATTTTCAATCTAAATTCATAATAAAAACTAGAAGGCATGATAAGATTCCCAAACATCATTGGTCTTTTTGGATCTATCCAGATATGAGGCCAACCTTCCTCACTTGGTAATGGAGGTAAAAATTTATCTACAAGATCTTGATCTTCGAGAATGACTGGTTTTGAAGTATGTGAAAGAATAAATCCCCCATAAGATACAAACTTAGGTAGAAGAATCTCATGATCTTCACACACCTTATATGACATTAAAATTTCATCATATATTTCTTGATGCTCTGAGCAAAAGCAACTCATCCATCCTGTATCCCGTTGACTTATTACATCAGTAAAATCAGCCCAAATGTTCCATGGTGGGGCAGGTCCTCGAGATGCTATCGCAACAACTATGGGAAGTCTAGCACCTGCAGCCCAATGAATCATTTCATTCGCATAAAATATACCTTGACCAGATGTTGCTGTAAATGTTCTAGTTCCTGCTTTACTTGCACCAATTACAGCAGCAAAAACACTATGTTCTGACTCCATTTTTATATATTCTGTTCCTGGCATTAGCCCATTATCCACAAATTCAGATATTTTTTCAACCACAGTAGTTTGTGGAGTAATTGGATAAGCACTAATAACTTGAACTCGTGCTGATTTTGCAGCATAAGCTGCTGCTACGTTTCCTTTTATAATGATAGATTCTCTCTTTTGGACAAAATCTTTCTGAGATTCAGTCATCTTTTATATCACTCTCTCTAATCATTTCTATATTATTTGTTGGGCATTCTTTAGCGCATATACCACAACCTTTACAGTAACGTAAATCAATTTCAAATGTACCATCTTCTTTCCTTTTAATTACACCCTCAGGACAATACATCCAGCATATTCCACATTTATTACAACCTTCTTTAATAACTGGTCTAAATGTTCTCCAATCACCAGTTGTACCAATATTTCCATCAATTGGTAATGAAATGGGAATTGGGGATAATTCTTTCCAATTTTTGTATTCTTGAACTTTAGGACGTTCTTTTACTGATTTATTAATTTTCTTCCATTTTTCAGATTCAGACATATTTACATTTCCCTTACTGATTCGTAAGCGTCTTTTGCAACACTCATATTTTTATCTAATCTACTTTCTCCAAATTCCTTTTTAATTACTTTTTCCATTGTTTCAAGATTATAATACCCCGTAATCTTTCCAAAAGCCCCTAACATAGGAATATTCAGAATTGGTCCGCTTGAATGCATGAATTCTCGTTTAATGCAAATACCTGTAGCATCTACGATAAAGATCTTTATATTATTAGGGAGTCCGGTTGTATCTATAGGATCTGGACTATTGATTATTAGATTTACACCTTCCTTTATAGTAGCTTTTATCTTTGGTATATCTAATAATGATGTATCAAACATAAATATATAATCTGGATTTACTACACTGTCATAGGTTTTAATTGGTTTACTCTTAGAAACTTTTGTAAATGCTTGTATTGGAGCCCCTCTTCGCTCAGCTCCTATTATTGGAATTGCGATTGTGTCCTTGAAACCTTCCTCAAATGCCATTTCCGCTAACAATTGGCTGGCGGTGATACAAGTTTGACCACCTCTACAATGCATTGATATTTGTATAATCTTTTCATTATTTGACAATTTATTCAACTGACTTTAATTTATTTCAATTGAGTGTAATATATCCAATAAAGACACAATGAATAAAAGTTCTATTGATTTAACTTATATAACTACAATATGAAACAATAATATAGAATTTAAAATAATAATTGTTATAATTATTAATTTATTTTAAAAACGGTGCCATCGTAAATCGATCTTATGAATTAATGTATAAAACTGATCCAACTTTAAAAAAATTTAAACTAGGAAATATTTATATGGCCAAAGAGAAAAGAAGTAATAAGATTGTATATTCCTTTAAATGTCCTTCATGTCAAGAAGGCAAAATCGATATAATTAAGAGTATTTATGATGTTCCCGATGGGGACAAAATGCTCATATTAAAATTTGTATGTAATATATGTGATTTTCATAAAAGTGATGTTATTCCTTTAACTACTAATACAAAACCAGGAATTATGACTTTACGAGTAATGAATGAAGATGATCTCAAATCTAAAATCTATCGTTCGCCAGCAGGAAAATTAGAAATTCCTGAATTAGACTTAGTCGTAGAACCTGGTCCAAGAGCAGATTTCTATTATACAAATGTAGAAGGTATATTATATAGATTTGAGAGTGCTGTCTTAATATATAGAAATAATCTTGATGATAATGATCCAGAAAAAAGCGAAATAGATGAAATCTTAGATAATTTAAAAAAAGCTATAGATGGGAAATTTAAGTTTACTTTAAAAATAACTGATACCCAAGGAGGGAGTTATATAATTCCAAAAAATAAATCAAAATATACTTTTAAGAAAATTGAGAAAATAGAATTAGAATAAATATAAAATATATAATTATCATAATTTTTTATTATAAATTAATTTGTTATAATCTAACACAACTAAACGTGTGAAATGAAATGGGTAATCAAATAAAAAAAGTAGGAATTTTAACGGGCGGCGGAGTCATGTTCAAGACTTTCCTTGACTGTCGTATACTGCCCTGGGTTAAATAGTGTAATTTATGGGATAATGTTAAAAGCATATGATGCAGGCATAGAATGTATCGGAATTCTAAAAGGCTGGAAAGGATTTTTGGAAAATAAAACAATTCCACTTGATATTGCTGAACATGATGATTTACATACTGTTGGTGGAACAATTCTATATACAAGTAGGACTAACCCATTCAAAGGAGTGAATTCAAAAGAAGAAAAAGCTAAAGAATTGGCTAAAAAATTTGAAGAATTAGGAATAGATGCCTTAATAGCTATCGGTGGAGTTTTAAAATAGTTTCTATTTTAAACTGAAGACGATACTCTAGGTGTAGCTGATACTATGCATAAATATGCCAATGCAAAAGTAGTAGGAGTGCCAAAAACCATTGATAATGACTTGCAGGGAACTCATTATACATTCGGATTTTGGAGTGCCGTGCAATTAGCCTCTAATACACTTGATAATCTCACTACTACTGCTCGTTCACATCAGAGAGTATTTATTGTAGAAGTTATGGGTAGAGACGCTGGTTTTTTAACAATGTACAGTGGAATATCTGCTGGAGCAGATATAATCTTAATTCCAGAAACACCATTTAATTTAGAGAGAGACATAATTGACGTTTTGAAAAAGAGAGTTAATGCTGGCTATAAGTATCATATAATTGCTACATCAGAAGGAGCATATCCAAATATAGAATCTTTAAATAGAGATTTTAAAACAATATCTAAGGAAACGATTGATAAGTTACCTAAAGATACATATGGTAATCCGTTACTAGTAAAATTGAATATGTCGCAAATAATTGTTAGCGAGTTAAACCTAAGAGATGATTTAAAGCAAGAGTTTCAGAAAAATGGAGTAGATTTTGAATGTAGAAGCGTAGTACTTGGTCATACCATGCGTGCTGGAACTCCGAGCTGTTTCGATCGCATACTTGGATTGCGATTTGGCTTAGCAGCAATGAAATTAGTTTTAAATAATGAATTTGGTTATATGGTCTCTCTCCAAGGAAACAAAATAGAAAAAATTCCCTTCGCAGAGGGCGTTAAAAAGAAATACATTACTCCTGACAATGATAAAATGGAATTAAGAGATTTGCTTGTAAAAATTAGGTATTTATCAAAACAAAAGTAATTATTTTCATTTATTTTTAATATATTTAATAAACATCAAAACCTACGATTTTTAATCTATTACAATAATCATTAATATGGATTTAATCTATGAATGAAATTAGAGGAATTCTTTTCGCAATTATAAAAGGAAAGGGGACACGATCGGAAGGACCTGAATATTTCATTAAACCGTTGGACGATTACAAAAACAGATGGTCGGAGATTCTTGTTAGGAAAAAAACTCACTTATGGCAAAAAGATCCTGAATTGCATAAATTTCTAGACAAAAAAGTGTTGATAATCGGAAAAATTATAGAGACGAAGCGTACAATTACTATTGATTATTCAAAAGTGAAGGCATTGGAATAAGTTGTTTAATGTGGGAAAAAAATAAAATACCCAGAAAAAAATAAAATTAAAGAGAATTATTAACCATAATGTTTTTCTTCTTCCGCCTCACTATCTATTGCATCTTGTTCTACATCACGTCCAAACCATTTTTCACTAAGAATTTCTTTATAGTACTCGTGTTGAATTATTAAATTCATTATCTCTGAGGTTCCAGTCCAGAGTTCACCGATTCGAGCATCTCGCATTAATCTTTCAATAGGGTACACAGTTGTATACCCAATACCGCCCATTACTTGCATTGCATTATTTATAACCTTCCACCCTGCTTTTGTTGAAAACTTTTTTGATTCAGAGACTAATCTTCTTTGTAAGGCAGGTGGAGCTCCTAGATCAATACTTTTTGCAGTGTTATAGACAATTGCTCTAGTAGCATCTAAAAGTGTAATACTATCTGCGATCATAAAACTAACACCCTCAAAATTCTTAATTGTTTGACCAAATGCTTTTCTTTTTGTACTATATTTTGTTGCTATTTGTAGACATGCTCTTGCAAGTCCTATGAATCCAGAAGCTGTAGTTAAACGTTCAGGAACCATCATTTGGTAAAAAATTTTACCACCCATACCCTCACCTAAAATAATGTTTTCATGAGGGACCTCTACATCCTTAAATTTTATACGCCCAGCACCACCTCCACGTGTTCCTAACAATCCATAGAGATACTCGGTAGTAATATCTTCAGTCCTATCTACAATGAATAAACTTAAAGCAGTACGAGGGTCTGCATTTGGATCCAGATTTGTTTTTGCATAAACTAAAAAGAAATCAGCACCCTCAGCCCCAACAACAAACCTTTTTTCTCCTTTTAAAATATAATAATCACTCTCTTTTTTAGCTGTACATGTTGCTCCAAAAAAGTCAGAACCTCCCCTTGGTTCAGTTAGCGCTTCAGCAGTAAATTTTTTCCCTTCACACATAGGTTTAAGGTATTTCTGTTTCTGCTCCTCTGTACCAAAAAAATTCAACGCTTCTCCGCATATACTGGGTAAGGAAAATAAACATGCGAGTGAACTCCCTAAAACTCCTATTTCTTCTTGAGCTATGATTTCGCTTTCCCAATTCAATCCACGCCCACCATATTCTTTAGGAAACCTTATTCCTATTAAATTTTGTTTAGCTAAAGCATTAAGCCATTCACTAGGATATCTGATCTCATCTCTATCCATTTTTTTTATTAATGACGGAGGGACAGCATTTTTAACAAACTTACGGATTTCTTCTCTAAATTTTTTATTTTCTTCACTCAATAAATAATCATACATCTATCATCACTATTTTCACTATTACTTATTATTTATGAATCAAGTTTTAATAGTTCTATTAGAAAAATGATAAATCTAAAAATATTCGTGAAACGTATCTTTTACGAACTTTTTGATATTATAAATCAGGTTCAAAAATTTTGAAAACTAATCTAAATTTAGTTTTCAATATCGAAGATAACCTTTAGATGTTGATATTTAGAATTAAGCAAACCCAGCAATTTTTTAACAAAATTTCTCAGATTTTTTGCATGGTTTAACTTCTCTTCAACTTGCTTGTGATAAAAACTATGAAGGATTTCCCTAGTTGCATCAGAACCGTGATCTTTTAAATAATTCTTCCAATGTATGGAAGTTCTACAGAGTCTATCTAATTTCTTATCTGGATATTCTATTTTATCAAAAATTATATCATTATATTTTTTTATGGTGCTGCTAACCCTCTCTAAATGATCAGCAATTCCTAATGAAACCCTACATAATGAGATCAAATTGGATGTTATTCTAGTATTTCTTGTATTTGCAGCTTCTTCGAAAGCCTTCCAAGCATTTTTCCATTCTTGTTCTCTGGTTTTATCTCCAACATATTTACCATCTGCTCCATTCACCATTATAACATTAATTACATCACTGAGATCAACATCATGTCCCCTCTTTAATTTTTTTTGGAAGATTTCTTTAAGACTAGATCCCTCAAGATAACTTCCAGCCCCAAAATCTAGTAGCTGATCCAAATCATTTGCCGCTATAAGCGTATCGCTTCTCTCTTCCTTCGTCAAAAGATTTTTCCATTTAATTTTTTTTTCCCATTCCTTTGTAATATTATTCCTTAACCATCCAGATCTTCTTAAAACATGGTGTAATATATGGACTTGACGAATCCAAAAATCAATATCGTCAGTAAATCTTTTTCTTCTCCAATCTCTAGTCGTATATTTACCTAAGTAAAGTTTTAATGTGCCTCTAACGAGAGAATTTTTACCATTTTTAAGTGCTTTACGTGCCTCTTCAAAATGATGAGAATTAGAATCTTGAGAAAGATCAATAATTTTGTTAAGAAGAATTCTTGCTTCTTTTGCAACAATATCACAAGGAACATTACCATCTGATGGATAGGCTCTTGATCCCCCTTCTATAAATTTTTTAAATAATTCTAGATCATCATCTGGGATATTGTACCATGGATTATTAAACACAGTTTTACTGAAAAAATAATGGGTGAAACCAGTTTCATCTATTATTGTTTTATCCATTAAGGGAGTAACATCTCTCAGATTGTCACCTTTTTGTACGGTATCAGATTTACTATCCCAAATTGCATTCATAAGAAAGGAAATCTAGAAAGCACTTTTAAAATATTAATTTATTAAATGTTATGACTGCTATTTAATAATTCTTTTTTTTAATTATAAGGTCAATTTTTTATTAGTGAACTTTATATGGTTATTATATGAGCAGTTATTTCACAGTTTTTACCTTAACACCTTGGGATACACTCAATTCAAACTTATTAAGTAAAGTTAAATTATTTTCCCTGAAAAATATATTTAAAACCTTTCCAGTTATTCAGCAGGAATTTTTTGATGATATCCTCTCAAAAGTATATAATAACAATCATTATTCATGGATTAAATGCCTAAAAAGAATTGTTGGGCCAAATAATGAAGATTATGATATCTCTAATTGGAATTTTATTTGGGCTTTTGATAATCAAAATCGAATGTTTCAATTTTTATTTCAAAGAGAAAAAAAAACTGAAAGGGAGGATTCTCAAGGTATTTTAGTTGCTTTAGCTCCCCCCGAACTTGCTAAATTATTCGCTGAACACAAAGAAGGAGCAATATTAAAAACTCTTTCTCTTTTAAATAATCCTTCAAACATTAAATTTTTAGTGATACTAGCACCAAAAGGCAAATCAATCGCAGAGGAACAACAACTTTTTCAAGTTGATAAGAATTATGTTGATAAATTAAAGTATGTAGAGATGTTAAAGAATATGCCTAATATTGAAGGGGCTTGGTTCCCATCTTATAAACCAAAATTGTCTATTGAACGGTGTCCAATTTGCAATGAATTAATGAAAGAATTTAAGGATTATAGAGTAGGGTTTGGTAGATTAGTCTGTCCTCGCTGTGGATATAAAAGAAGTTAAATCATAAACTTATTAAAAGAACGCACTAATAATTATCCTTATAAGAATATTGATAAATTAATTTTATAAAAAAGTTTAATTAAAGAGATTTGAAGTAAATGTTTGTCGCTGCATTGGATTTAGGGACAATAGGGTGTAGAACCTATATTTTTGATTTAGCTGGTACAATAATCGCTAGTGATTATCAAGAATGGAATAGCTTTTATCCTTCTCCTTCCTATGTTGAACAGGACGCTAAAGTGTGGTGGAAATCAATCAAAAAAACTATTGATAATGCCATAAAAAAGAGTGGGATTGATAAAACAGATATTGTAAGTCTATCTGTTACCAATCAACGAGAGACTATAGTACCTGTTGATAAAGAGGGAAATTCTCTTCATAATGCATTAGTTTGGCAAGATCGACGCACTATAAATCAAGTTGAAACAATTAAATCTAAGTTAGGATTAGATAAAATTTATAGGATTACAGGATTGACAATAGATCCATATTTTTCTGCTACTAAGATATTATGGTTCAAGGATGAGAAACCAGATATTTATCAAAAAACTCATAAATTTTTACTAGTTTCTGATTTCATAATACACAAATTAACAGGTAAGTTTTATACCGATTTTTCAAATGCTTCTAGAACAATGTTATTTGATATCAATAACCTTCAATATTCAGAAGAAATCGCTTCCGAGCTTGAAATAGATTTAGATAAAATGCCAGAAGCAATAGAAAGTGGAATAGATATTGGAGAAATTGTAACAGATGAGACATTATTCGATAAGAAAACTTTAGTGGTTACAGGTGCAGGAGATCAACAATCTGCAGCTTTAGGTGTAGGAGTAATTTCTCTTGGTGATATCAAATGTACAACAGGAACAGGAAGTTTTATTTTAGCTTATTTAGACAAACCAAAATTCGATCCAGAGAAGAGAGTAATATGTAGCTGTCATGCAGTACCAGGATCTTGGGTGCAAGAAGCTAGCATTTTCACATCCGGAGCCACACTAAGATGGTTCAGAGATCAAGTAGGCAAAGCTGAATGCTTAGTAGCAGAAGAGAAAGGTCAAGATCCATATGAAAATATGATATCTGAAGCAAAACAGTCTCCAATTGGCGCAAATGGATTAATATTGATTCCACATTTAGTGGGAGCAGGAGCTCCTCATTGGAATCCCTTTGCAAAGGGAATACTCTTCGGGTTATCTTTAGGTCATGAGCGAAAAGATCTTTATCGGGCTGTTCTTGAAGGTGTGGCGTTTGAAGTAAGAAAAAATGTGGAAGTTTTCAAAGAATTAGGAATTATTCCTAAAGAATTAATGTTAACTGGAGGAGGTTCTCGTTCAGATTTCTGGAATCAGATATATGCTGATGTTTTAGGTATTACCTGTACAAGAAATATAATTGAAGAATCCACATCATTGGGCGCAGCCATATTAGCAGCTTCGGGAGCAGGATTATATCCTGATATCTCTAAAGCAGCAGAAAATTTATGTAAGGTCGATAAGAAGTGGATACCTAATAACGAAAATCATGAATTTTATGATAAAATATACAAATTCTCAGTTAAAATCTATGATTATCTAAATAGTAAAAATATCTATAAGGAATTTAATAATTTAAATCGAATTGAGAATTCTAAATAATTTTTATATTTTTAATAGAATTTTAATCTAAGTTATAATAATCAATTTTATATATCTTTATTGATATTGTTTTTTTAATCATAATTTTAATGCATAGATCCTTTATAAAAAATAAATTAGATTCAAACTCACTAAAATTTAAATTCATATGGGATTGAAATGAAAATGAATAATTCAATTGACCCTACTTCTAATCAGAAAATTATAGCTACCCTTTTTTATATCTTCATTGTTATTGGATGTATAGTTACAATTGGAGGCGTAGTTTGGACGCTTGCAGATGCCTTTATTAGTCCTACAGAAAAATGGGAATTATTTAGAGAAATTAATTTTGGATATCAAGTTGCTATAATTGGGGGTCTCTTAGCAGGACTATTTTTTCTTTTGGTTTTCTTTTTTGGATTATTTAAAAAAACTTCTCGCTCCTTAATAAATTTTATTTATAAGAAAAGGGAACTCGAGGAAAAATATAAAAATAGAACTGATGTGAAGATTGCTGCTGGTGGATTGTTAATTAGCTTATTAAGTATTATTGTAGGAGTAATATATGCGATTGTTTTGGATCTTTTAACTGAACCCTCAACGGATTCATTTTCTCTTCTAAATATTTTAATTAGTACTGGTCCCCTCGTATTATTTATAGGATTGGGTTTTCTTTCACTTACTGGTGTTGCACTTTTTGTAATATACTTTTGGAAAAATGGATATTATTTAATCCTTAAAATATTAGGTATTTTGGAAAAATAGGAAAAATAAATTTAGAAACCTTAAAACAATCATAAAATGAATTTAACCTTTTTCTTTTTATATTATCTTTTAAATTAGAAATCTAGTGCCCTTATTTTATTTTTAAACTATTTTACTTTTTTTTAAATTTAATGTAATTTTTAGATAATCTCTTTATAATTTATTGAAATATGACAATTAAAATTGGTATTGTTTTTAATTATTTACAATTACCAGATGTATCAAAATTCCCTTTTGTCATAAATAAAAGAAGAGATGGAGTTTTTATTAGAAAAGGATTGTTTGTTTATACAAAATCTAATGAAGGATTTTTAATTGGCATTATTGAAAAAATTGTTTTATTAAATGAATATTTCTCTGATGCATTAACAATTAAAGCTTATAATAACAATAATAATCCTAACATTTTAAAAGGGCTTTTTCCAAGTGATGATTTTGAGTTTGCAATAGCTATTGTTAAATGTCTAGGTATTATTAAATTTAAAGATGATAAAGAAAAAGAAATATCAAAAATTCAAAGAATGACTTATCCAGCAAGTCCAGGAATAGAAGTTTATCTTGTTGAAGAAGAACTCCTTAACAAAT
Organism: Promethearchaeota archaeon; assembly: GCA_016839585.1. GTDB lineage: Archaea > Asgardarchaeota > Lokiarchaeia > Sigyniarchaeales > SOKP01 > Loki-b32. The sequence continues at coordinate 35,549 of JAEOTZ010000073.1, read as the reverse complement.
TCCTGGGATTTGATATTGAACATGGATTAAATGTAGGACAAGTTAAAGTTTCAAATTTCAATGCAAAAATCAGCATGGATAGACTTTTAAATAAACATTTTTCTATTCTCGCAATTTCAGGAGCAGGTAAAAGTTATTTAACATCAATTCTTATTGAAGAGCTTATAACAAGAGACAGTTCTTTTGGAACTCCTGCTATTATATTGATAGATGTTCATGGAGAATATTCATATTTAAAGGATTTGATTGAATTAAAAGATAAGGTTAAAATTCAAGATATTTCTTACTTTCAAATTGCCGTTCCGAATTTAAATGAATATTCTTTCAAAAAGTATCAAGAACAAATTTCTAATGTTCAAATAAGAGAACTAGCTAAATATATCAAAAAGTTAAAAAAAGATGATAAAAAAAAAGGTAAGTATACTCTCTCTGATATCTTAGATATAATAGAGAATGAATCTGATGGAAATAAGAGCACAAAACAAGCATTAATAGGCTGGTTATCAGAATTGGACCATTTAACACTCTTTGGGTCACAAGAAAATCCATCACTTAATAAAATTATACATAAACAAGAGATTTTAATTTTTAACCTTCAAAAAGAAATTAGTATAAGAAAAAAGCAAATTATTGTTGATTATATATGTAGTCGCTTATTTTATCTTCGAAGAATGAACAGGATTCCCCCTTTTTTGTTAATTGTAGAAGAAGCTCATCAATTTTGCCCTGAAGCAGCTCATTCTAAAGCTATTTCCAAACCAATCATTGAAATGATTGCTAGAGAGGGAAGAAAATTCATGGCATGTTTATGTTTAATAAGCCAAAGACCAAAAAAGTTGAGTACTACTGCTCTTTCTCAATGTAATTCTAAGATGGTTTTAAATATTAAAAATCCATATGATTTGAAACATCTGATGGATAGTTCAGAAGCAATTACTCAGGAATACGCAAGTATGATTTCTAGTTTGGGTGTAGGAGAAATGTTGTTGATGGGAAATGCTGTGAATTACCCTGCTTTTATTGATATTAGGGAAAGAAAATATAAACCGCAATTTGAAGATAATTCATTAGCTCAAGTTTGCTTAAAGTGGCAGAATAAATAATTACAATAAATCATTCATTACACTATTCTTAATTGATGTATTATGTTTATTGAGAACTATCATTTTTTTATTCTTTGAAACTCGAAAAACATTTACTACGTTCATACTCTCTAATTTCATGAATAACTCTTCTAAAATTAAAGAATTAACATAAGGGAATTCTTTTTTCAAGAGTTCCTCAAGCCTTTTATCTAAAATTTCTCCCTTATTTTTAATAAGTATATCTAATATTGAATTGATTAGCGGCTTCTGATTCCATCTATGCGTTTCGATAATATTTCACCATTATTATAAATTTAAAAATAGAAAATTATAGTAATTAATTTTTGTTTTTAAATTAATTTTACGAATCTTATACAAACAATCGATCCTCTTTTGATTCTTCAATTCTTCTACTCTTAAGCTTTTCTCCAAACTTTTCATACCATTCTATTACTTCTTCTGTTAATGTTGGACTAACAAATTTTCTTGCTTCCTTAAAGTGTTCTATAGAAACTTTTCTTGCTCTGATATTTTCTCTAAGAGCTATCATAGCAGCCTCACGACACCAGGTTTCTATATCAGCTCCAGAAAATCCTTCTATTAAATCATTTAATTCTTCTACTTTAATATTATTTACTAAAGGCATCTCCTTTGTAAATATCTTTAAGATTTCCAACCTTCCTTTTTTCTCAGGAACAGGAACAAGTAATATTCTATCAATTCTACCAGGCCTAATCAGCGCAGGGTCTAATATATCAGGTCGATTCGTAGCTGCTATTACTACTATATCTTTTTTAATTTCTAATCCATCCAATTCTGTTAAAAATTGAGATAATACTTTTTCACTCACTCCAGAATCAGAAGTATGTCGTCCCCTACTTGGTGCTATTGAGTCGAATTCATCAAAAAATATGATACAAGGTGCCGCCATTTTGGCTTTACGAAAAATTTCTCTTATAGCTTTTTCACTTTCTCCTACCCATTTAGATAAGAGCTCAGGTCCTTTTATAGATATGAAATTAGCTTTGCTTTCAGTAGCTACAGCCCTTGCTAATAGAGTTTTACCACATCCTGGGGGTCCATAGAGCAAGATTCCTCTTGGTGGAGTTATGCCCATACGATTGAATATATTTGGGTGTGATAAAGGCCATTCTACTGCTTCAATTAATTTTTGTTTTAAATCTTCTAATCCACCTACCTGATCCCATGTAACATTAGGGATTTCTACAAATACTTCTCTTATTCCAGAAGGCAATACTTCTTTTAATGCTTCATCAAAATCACTTTTAGTGACTTCAATTTGTTCTAATAGTTCTGGGTCGATAATTTCCGATTCTAAATCGATTTTTGGTAAATATCTTCGCAATGCTGACATCGCAGCTTCTCTACATACTGCCATAATATCTGCTCCAACGAATCCATGAGTAATTTGGGAAAATTCTTTTAATGAAATTTTCTTATCCAGTGGCATATTTCGAGTGTGTATTTGAAAAACTTCTCTTCTCCCTTTTTCATTAGGAACTTTTATTTCAATTTCACGATCAAACCTGCCGGGTCTTCTTAATGCCGGATCTAAACTATTTGGTCTATTAGTAGCACCTATAACAATGACTTTGCCTCTACCATGAAGTCCATCCATTAATGCTAGAAGTTGAGCAACAACTCTCCGTTCTACTTCTCCCGTAACTGTTTCTCTCTTTGGGGCAATAGCATCAATCTCATCAATGAATATAATTGAAGGACTTTTTTCTTCTGCCTCTATAAAGAGTTTACGTAATTTTTTTTCAGATTCCCCATAGAATTTGCTCATGATTTCAGGTCCATTGATAGATATAAAATGTGCTTCACTTTCATTAGCGACAGCTCTGGCTAATAATGTTTTTCCACAACCAGGTGGTCCCCTTAATAATACACCCTTAGGAGGATCTATTCCTAATCGTTTGAATAAAGATGGATGTCGCAAGGGTAATTCAACCATTTCTCTTACTCTTTGTATCTCTCTATCTAATCCACCAACATCTTCATAGGTTAAATAATCAGGGCCTCTCTCTATATCTTCAGTTACTCGATCGCTTATATTAACAATAGTTTCTTGTTTTATAATGCAAACATCATTAGGTCTTATATTTATTACTTTAAATTGTATTTCTCTACTTATTCCAATAGATATAGGAATAAAATCATCAAGCGTTACAGGATAGTTATTTAACTTTCTCTTTACGAAACTTTCAAATCTAGGATCGTTTCTAATAGGAATATTTGATGGTGCTAAAACAACAAGTTGAGCAACCTCAGCATTAACTTTACAAATTTCTAATGTATCATCGATTCTTGTTCCTGTATTTTGTTGTAACCTTGAATCTATACGAACTATTCCTAAACCATTATCTTGGGGATAACTGGGCCATGCAATACCAGCACTTTTTTTCTTACCAATAAGTGCAATAACATCTCCGGTTTGTATGTTAAGCTTTTCCATTGTCTCTTGATCAATCCTTATAATATTACGCCCAATATCTCTTTTTTTGGCTTTTTGAACCCTTAAAGTAACACTGGGGGTATTGGTTTCTTTTTTGCTATCCTTGTCCTTATTATTGGGATCTTTTGATGACATCTTATCTTGATTTTAAGAAAATTTAATTTGATTAAATAAATGAAATATTAATTTTGTAAAAATTTTTGCTTTTGTGAACCATGACTCTTTTAATTTCTTTTAAAAAAATTATCCAAAGAAACTTGAACCTTAGAAGAATCTAATTTCCTAAGGCGATCTAAAGCATTTTCAACTCTTTGATGAGAAAAATTATGTTGTTCAATGAGTAGTTCTCCTAATTTTTCATAATCTATACCCTTTTGTTTTGGTATTTGATAATCTTTTTTAATATTTGGATCTAAGAAGATATTTTTTACTTGTTTAATCAATTCGAAATCTATTTGAATCTCTTTTCCTCCTATCGCAACCTTATTTTTAATCACATTCTCTAAAGAATCGTATTTTTTTATTAAATCTAGAGCTATTTTTTGACCAATTCCTTTTATACCAGGATAAAAATCAGTTCCTATTAAGATCCCCATCTCTATTAATTGTTCACGGGTAATTCCAAAATTTTTTAAAAACTTTGATAAAGATATATATTCTATATCAAGTGTTATAGTAGTATCTTTAACCTTTCTGCTCCTACTTATAGCAAAATTTCTAACTAATCTTTCTCCTCCAAATAATAATGTATCATAATCTTGAGAAGCACAAGCCCAAGCATCACCTGCTTCAACTAAATATGCTATTTGAGCTTCTCCCTCAGAAGTAGCTTGAATTATTGGTATTCCCATATCTTCAATTAATTTTTTACTTTCATCTATCATATTAGAATCAAGTTTAGAAGTCCGCTGAGCAAACTTTTTGGCTTCTCTGAAATCCTCAGCTTCTTGAGCTTCGATCATCTTTTCTTTCGCGTCTTCTTTAATTTTATGCCGTTCTTTAATAGTATCTAATTTTAAAACAGAAGGTTCACCATCAAATACATAAATTGGTTTGACATTATGCTCTAAAAAATTAATAGTTCTATAAAAAAGACCAGAAAGATGTGAAGTTATGTTTCCTTGAAAATCCTTTAATGGTGTTCCATCTCTTTGACGAATTATTGCTAAGAATTGATAAATTGTGTTAAAAGCATCGATGGCTATACGTTTTTGAAAGAGATTTTCAAATGTGATCGTTCGCTTAACTTCATTAACTAGCTCTCCAATTTTAATACCCATTTCTTTATTCTTACCTTTTTATTAACTTCGATATTAATATATAGATATTTATTTATATAATTACCACTACTAATGTTTATTACGATTAGGTCTTCTTTTCAGCGGTGATCCACATCGTTCACAATTTTTACTTAAATCGTCTGTATTGTAAATTTGCTTACAAAAAGGACAATATATTTCCCAAATTATCATTTTTTTAATGCCTTCTTTAAATATTGGTGAAAAAGGGATATTCAATTTAGAACATACATTTTCTATCGAATAGTCATTAGTATACATTCTTATATTTTGATCAGACTCTTCTCTTAACTCTAAAGCTAAAGCTAATAAGTCCTTATCTTCTCTTGAAAGCGCATTAAAATCCCCTGTTATCATAGATTTTCTCTCTATCTCTTGTATATATTTTCTTTCTGGAATCCTTACTCTTAATTTTTTAGTCTCAATAGCTACTTGAATTTTGTTTAAAATATTTCTATGAGTCTTTTTTATTTTAATTTCATTAATAATACCTGGAGTAGTAAATATTATTTCATCAAAAATATTGAAATCTATCCCAGTTAGAAAAATATTAGCATCAAAAATTGAGATCTTTTCTCTTCTATCTCTATCTTTATTCTTCAGGGCTGTCATCTAGGGGGACCCTTAATGTTCCTATAATTTTCTTCCTTAAGCGCCTATAGTAATTTACTTTTTTGTTAGTAAATCGTATAAATTTAGTGTATGAGGATGCCTTTCTTATCCTAATTCTAGTATTTGGTTGTATATGTTTTACAGTATATTGACCATCGATGACGATTTTTGCATTTAAGCGTGGTCTTAAAAGTTGAACCTCTACTTCACTATTAATTGGAAGAACTATTGGTTTTAATCCAGAACGAGCAAAACTATTTAATGGTGTTAATTGCATAATTTCTAAGGTAGGACTAACAATTGCTCCACCAGCACTCAAGTTATATGCCGTGGAACCGGTGGATGTGGAGATAATTAATCCATCTAAATAACTTCGATTTAAAAAAACCCCATTAACTTTTACAGATATCTGTAATACTTTAGAACTTTTAGATGATATAATTAAAATTTCATTTAAGGCATTATTTAGCTTAATTTCCTGAGAATTATTCTTTACAATATAAGGTGTTATTTTTGAGCACTTTTCAATATAATAATCACCATTTAATATTTGATTTAAATCCTTAAATATAGTTCTTTCATTAGATTCATCTAAAAAGCCTAAAGATCTGATATTTACACCTATTATCGGAGGTGGATCATCTTGTGGTAGACTATTTGCTACCCGCAGCAGTGTTCCATCCCCACCAGTAGATATTAAAAATTTTATATTATCAGAAGTCATTTGAATTAAATCTTTTGCACTATGTGGTAAAATTCTAGGAGCAATTCGAGTTTCTAAATAAACAACTTCACCTTTCTTAATTAGAAATTCAAAAATTCTCTTTACTAATTTTATCGCACGTTCAGAATCTAATCTGCTTGCTATTGCTATTGCTTTTTTTTCCATGTGTATCTCAGAATTTCAAAAACTAATTTTGATTTATGTTTAATTCTCAAAAAAATTATGGTTTTAAAGAAAATAAAACTTTTGATCTATTTAGAAAGAATTCAAAAAAAATTTGATTAATTTTGAAAAACTCTATTGATCAGAGTTTTACCAGCAAGTTGCCAAAATTCAATCTGAGAAGCTGACATTTTATTTGGATCTGCTTGTATCTCTTTAAGTTTTCTAACTAATTCTTCGTCTTTTGGCCATTCTATATCAATTGATTCATAAGTTTCTAGATTCATGATATTAATTAAATTATCTTCGATAAAATTGATTTGAGCATTACCTTTGACGATTTCTGGAACATCAACCATCGAACCACTTGGAAAGGTTAAAGATCTCTTATTATTATCAAATATACCTACACAAACAATTCGGACCTTTGCATGTCCATGTTTACCACTTTTTGAACGCTCAGTTGACTTAATCTGACAAGGTTCACCTTCATTCATGATGTATTGTCCAGCTTTTAGCTTCTGTATTTCTGTTCTTCTAATTGACAATTATTTTTACACCTTTGGATTGTTTTTTTTATCAAAATACTTTTAATTCAGACAATTCTATTCTTTTATATAATATTATTTTTATTTCAAGAAAAATATTATTTTTTGAAAATTATAAATAATTGAGATAAAATCTGATTTAGGTTAACTATGGTTTTAGAGAAATTAGGCAGGAGTTTGGATAATACAATTAGAAAAATAAGGCGATTACCCCAAGTTGACAAAGATGCAATTAATGCTTTAATACAAGATCTACAGAGAGCTTTGCTTTCCGCTGATGTGAAAGTTGAATTAGTGTTTGAAATGACTGAGAATATTAAAAAGGAAGCAATGAACACTAAACTGCAGAAAGCAAGGCGAAAAGATTTTATAATTAAATTAATTCACGATGAATTAATAAAAATCTTAGGTGGAAAACCAGCTCCTATAAGGATAAAACCAGGAAAAAAAAATGTTATATTACTAGTTGGAATTCAAGGATCGGGAAAAACAACAACAGTTGCTAAGTTAGCAAAATACTATTTAGCTAAGGGTTTTAAAGTTGCCACTGTTACTTCTGATACATGGCGTCCTGGTGCATATGAACAACTTGTGCAGTTAACTGAAAAAATCGGAGTACGTTGTTTTGGGAATCTAAATGAAAAAAATTCTATAAAAATTGCTGTTAAAGAAACTAAAAAAGCGATCTTAGAAGCATTTGATATTATTATTGTTGATACTGCTGGAAGACATAAGGAAGAAAAGGAATTAATGGAAGAAATGACAAAAATAGAGCAATCTCTAAAGCCAAATGAAGTAATTCTAGTCATTGATGGTACTTTAGGACAACAAGCTTATTCTCAAGCAGAAGAATTTGCTAAGGCTACGAATCTAGGAAGTATCATAATTACAAAATTGGATGGTACAGCTAAAGGTGGTGGGGCTTTATCTGCTTGTGCTGCCACAGGAGTTGGTATTCGATTTATCGGTATTGGTGAGAAAATTGATGAATTTGAGGAATTTGAACCAATAAAATTTGTAGGAACCTTATTGGGAGTACCAGATATTGAAGGGCTAATTCAAAAAGTGCAAGAAGCAGAAGTTATGCCAGATCAGGAAACTATAAAGCGTTTAATGCATGGAAAATTCACACTCGAAGATCTTTATGAACAACTTAAAAGTATAAAGAAAGTTGGGAAGATGAAACAAATACTTACAATGATGGGTGCAGGAAATATTCCAGATGTTCTAAAAGACGACATGGAAAAGGGTTTAGAAAAATGGGAAGTGGTACTTAATTCTATGACACAAGTAGAAAAAGAAAATCCAAAAATCATTAAAAAGACTAGAAAAAGAAGGATTTCAATTGGATCTGGTGTAGAATATTCTGTAATAAACAAGATGCTTGATCAATATAATCAAATGAAAAAGTTTATGAAAAGATTCATGCAAATGAGGAAAAAAGGTGGAAAAGGAGGAGGTCCTAAACTCCCTCCTGGTTTTGATCAATTATTCAAACAATTTGGAGGTTTATAAATTTATATATTAATAGGCTCTCTTGATAAAATTGGTTAATTTCCTATTATTTGTCAAAAATATAACTATTTACTCAAAAAGCGATATTGATAAAGGAAAGACACCTTTAGAAATATATAAACTCTGTTCATGTATTAGAGAAACATTTTGTTTATCTTATTCAATTAGGAAATACAATACTCTCTATTTATATTTTCAAAATGAACATTTGTTAATACAATTTAAAGGAGAAAAATTAAAATATTTAGGACCAGATGAAAGATCTCAAGCATTACTACTAAAAAAGACCATTGACATAGCTAACCAATATAAAAGTCTTATATATAAAGAATGGATAAAATCAACCCCTGGAATTTTTGTTAGAGGTTTTAAAGATAACAACACTTTTTACGCTTTTTTAAAATCAATTTTAACGGAAAACTGTTATTTAATATTGGATAGTGATCAATATTCTAGAGAAGAATGTGATTTTATGATCTTCAGTAATGAGACTTTAGGTAATCTAAGTGAGTTATTATTCATTATGCCAACTTATACTATATCAAAAGATAATTCTGATGTTGTCGAACTATTTGAGAAGTTGAAAAATATTAAATGTGGAAATCTTTCAAAAATTGAAGGAGTAGAAAATAAAATTTTATATATTAATTTTCAAATTGATCAACAAATCTATATTTAAAAATCGTATGATTCTTAAAAATGTAAAAATTTATACTGATGGCTTAATACGTAAGGGAGCTCTTCTCATTAATAAAGGGTTAATACACTCAATTAAATTTAACCTGAGCGAAAAAAATTACAAAGATTTAGTTGAAAAAAATGAAGATAAAAAAGAAATTGGTTGTCAAAATAAATTGGTTTTACCAGGAATAATAGATATTCATTCTCATTTGCGAGATATGGGACAAAGCGAAAAGGAGACTTTTATAACTGGCACAAAAGCAGCAGCTTTCTCTGGCATAACAACTGTGTTCAATATGCCAAATACAAAACCTCCTGCTATCAATACAGCACAAATTAAAAAGTGGATAAAAAGAGCAGAAAACAATATTTATGTTAATGTCGGATTTATTGCGGGGGTTCCTAAAGGAATTGATGAGGATGAAATAAAAAAAATTATAGATTTAGGGGTTATTGGATTTAAAATTTATCCACTTGACTCATTAAACGAAATAGATTGGAAAGACCCACGTAATATCCAATCTATCTTAATTATTTCCTCTAAATTTAAGATTCCAATATTTATACATTCAGATTGGCCGATCTCTGATTCTGAAAAAGAAAAAAAAGTTGAAAAATTTAAAAATAAAGGAAAAAATGTTTTAGATTTTCATAATAAATTACATTCTGTTAATATGGAGGAAAATTACGTTAAATTTATTATAAATCAATATAAAAAAACTATTAGCGATAATAAATTAACTCCAGAAAAATACCCAATTATTCATTTTTGCCATATAAGTTGTAAAAATAGTTATCGTGTAATAAAAGAAACTTTAGGTTCTGAAAGGAAATTTAAAATTTCTTTTGAAATTACTCCTCATCATTTACTTTTATCAAATAATTTAAATCTAGAAAATGAAAACTATGGTAAAGTACTACCACCTTTAAGAGATGAGAAACATCCTAAATTCTTATTTAATGAACTTGAAAATGGAAATATCGAATTGATTGGAACAGATCACGCACCACATACTTTAGAGGAAAAATCTCAACAATATGCTAGTGCACCATCTGGTTTTCCAGGTTTTGAAACATATCCACTATTATTACTTAATAAAGTTTTTCAATACCAACTTCCTTTAGAGAATTTTGTAAAATGTGCATCAGAAAATCCCGCTAAAAAATTCAATTTAATAAATAAAGGGTCAATAAAAGAAGGATACGACGCTGATTTGATTATTGTGGGGAAAATTCCCGAATATACCATAAATTCTAAAAAGTTCAAAAGTAAGGCTAAATATTCCCCATTCGAAAGTTTAAAAACATCAGTTCAAATTTGGAAAGTATTTTTAAGTGGAATCGAAATAAATGTTGAAGCTATTGAACCAATAGGAAAAGTAATAAAAAGATCGTTATAAAATATAAATGTATAAATAACATAATAAAAAATAGAATAAAGAATATTGGTAACAAGAAAATGACTAATGATGAAAAATTTAGTATTGAAGATGGTAAGCTACTTATCAGGTTTGCTCGTGAAAATATCGAATATTTTTTGAAAAATAATAGAAGGATCCCCATTCCTCAAGAAATGAAAGATAAATTTGGAGAAATGTTTGGAGCATTTGTGACCTTAAATAGATTTGATATTAGTGGAAATACCTTAAGGGGGTGTATTGGTTACATAGAACCAACATATCCTTTATATGATGTGATTCATAAGGTTTCGGTTAGTTCAGCTATAGAAGATCCACGATTTCCTTCTGTAACAATTGAAGAAATGGACGATATAGTAATTGAATTATCTATATTAACACCCCCTAAATTATTAGATGTAAATGATCCAAAAGAATATCTTGATAAAATTGTAATAGGTAGAGATGGTCTTATAGCTGAAAAAGGGATGAGAAGAGGGTTACTACTTCCCCAAGTCCCAATAGATCATGACAGAAATTGGGATATTGAAACATTTCTTTCACATACATGTATGAAAGCATGGTTACCTGAAGATGCATGGAAAATGAAGGATACAAAAATATATTCTTTTCAAGCAATATTGTTTGAGGAAAAAGAACCAAGGGGAGAGATAGTTAGGAAGTATTTGAAATAATAAATTAAAGAATCTAAAAAAATATAATTATGCTTTTTTATTACTTAATGCTTTTAAAGCAATTTTAGTTGATTCTTCTGCTTGTTGTTTTGTTACCATTCCAATAGTAACAGCAGTTATATTATGCCTAGAAATATAATTGAATGCAATTTTAGGGATAATTGCTCCAGCAGCTAAAGTCTTCATTCCTATAAAATGGTATTCTTTTGTATTGTCAACAATTTCTTCTAATTCCTTAGCATTACCCATAAATACTCGGTTTGCATTAAAAGGTATTAAAAACACTCTTACATTTAAATTATTTTCTATTACATATCTTATCATTGATACTGGTTCATGTGTTGCAATCCCAGGAATTATTCCGCGATTCGAAATAGCATCTAAAAGTTTAGTCATTATTCTGCCTTTTCTATCTGAGATAATTGCGTGAACAAATATTAATTTGGCACCATTTTCTATAAGTGCTTCAATTTTAGGATCTATTCCTGGATAAGTTGATCCTGTAATAACATAATCACTATAAGTATCTATCATAATTTTTGCAGCATCTAGGATTTTCCCTATTGGGATAACTTCAATCCCTCGTGCACCAGCTTGATAACTTGTTTCTAAAATTTCCAGCATTTTATCCGGATTATTTAAAAATTTTTGACGCCACTCAAGTCCTTTAAATCCAAATTGACCTGCTCCTATAAATGGACTAGTTCCCGTAATAACAAGTGGAATATCTTTATCATCAATTTTACAAAAAATTTTGGACCCCTAAAATCAGAAATTTAAATCTAATAAATGATTATTATCAAGAGAATTAATTATATTTTAATTTTATAAAATAAAATATTATTATTTGAAAACATAATAATATATTAATTGAAAAATCCTAAATCTTCCAAATTTTAAAACTGATCAAGGTTTCTTTTTTAGTATAAGCAACTGAAGGGATTAGAAATGCAAACTATTAGTGGTGCTATCTGCGATACTGTTACTTTCTATGAAAAAGATTTTGAAATCAATGAGGAATTAAATTCTCTTTTAATTCGTCACATATTAACAAATGGAGCTGATTCACTTATTCTTTTTGGAAATACGGGAGAGGGAATACTTTTTTCAGATAAATTAGACAAGAAGATTAAGCTTATTAATTTAGCACTTGAAGCCTCAGGAGGTAAAAATCCTATTATGGTTGGAGTTTATAGCAATGAAGTCGAGAATTCAATAGATCAAATGGAAGATTTGGCGAAAAGATTTAATGATATCAATTTTATGATTAGTCCCCCAATTTCAGAAAAAATCTCTAATGAGAGTCTAAAATTATATTTTGAAAACATATTAGGAGCAATTAATTTTAAAAACCAGATTTATTTGCACAACAATCCAGATCAATTTGCTGGAAATGAGATAGAACCCGAAATATTAAATTATTTAAGAGATTTCCCAAATCTGAAAGGACTAAATGATTCTTTTTACAATATAAAAAACTGTAAATTCTATATTCAACTATTAAATGATGATTTTTCAGTTCATTGCGGGATGGAAGACAGTTTTCAAAACTTCTTCCAATTAATTTCATTAGAAGAAAGAAGATTTAGTGGAATAGTATCTAGTATTGGCAATTTAGTAAATCTCAGCTCAAAATTATACTATTTTGCTCTTGAAGATAAAATATTAGAAGTTCATCAATTACAAGATCAAATAAATGATATAAGAAATAAGATATATGACATTAAAATAAATGAAGGAAAAGAAAGACGTGGATTAAAGTACGCGTTTCTTCATCTCTATAAAGAACGATTGAAAACTCCTATTAAAGAGATTAGTATAATTTCTCCTAAACGTCAAATAGATTTAGATGAAATAACAAAAGGAAGAATAGAAGCTACTGTGAATTATTTAGTTAACCAAAAGCAGATTTATCAGTTATATTTCTTAGGGAAAAAAGAACTCTATCAATTTAAAGAAATTATTAAGACATTTTCAAATGTAGATGTTTTAATTGAACAAGGAAAGATTAAAAAAATAATAGGTCCATTTGATGCTACAATTAATACAATTTATAGAGTTAATTTTGAAAATAATCACTTAATTTTTAGATTTCGAACTTGTGAAAACTTTCCATTTGAAAATATTGTTAAAGAAAAATTATTATATCCCTTTTTAGATGGAACATTAAGCGGTGATACAGACAATCTCACAGGTCAGGTAAATAGTATTGTATCGAGTAAAATGGGGGCTTATATTTTCCATAAAGATAAACCTCCTATTGTATCCGTAGGAAATTTGATTTATTATGATGAAACTAAAGAAACTGTTCCCTATATCTTCACAGTACAGGATTATATTCACGGAAAACCATTACTTTGGTATTTAAAACAATATTTAAATGAAGGAATTACATTAAGGAAAACAAAGTTCCTAAATTTATTTAAAGATTTAGGAATGGTTTTAGGAAAATTGCACAATATAAATTTTGAATCTCCTTACGAAAATGTAAAAGATATTGGCAAAAAAAAAGATTCACTTTTAGAGATTTTTGATAAAAAATTAGAAAATCAAATTCAAGAAGCTAAAAGGCACAAATTTGAATTCATAAAAGAGATAAGGGATTACTTTAGAGATAATGAGGCATTAATTGAAGATCAAATTGATTTTGCCCTAATACATAATGATTTTCAAGGTCAAAATATTATTGTGAAAGAAGAAACTGCCAATTTTCTAGTAAACGGATTAATAGATTTTGATGATTGGTGTGTTGGTTGTAGAGCACAAGATTTTGTTAAAATAGAATATTTAACACTAAAAAACTTAGAGAAATATAATTTTATAGATGCTTTTTATGAAGGATACTCAAAATATCATGCAATCAATAAAGATTTTTTGAAGAAAATTGAACTGTATAAGTTACTATGGCTTTTGAAAGAACTTAATAATGAATTTGATATAAAAAGTAGAAATGAACAACTTAAATTAAAGCATACCTTTCCTTTAACGATTGATTATGAAAATGAGATAAGAAGATTGTTATTTTAAAATGAAATGAAAAATTTCTTATTAATTTCTAAGCTAATTATTAGGTCTTTAAAAAGGGAGAGAATTTTATATTATTGAAAATTTCCTTATTCAGTGTTTCTAAATGAAAATATGATTAAATTATAATATAAATTATAAAGCTAACAAAATTGAAGCTCCTTCTAGTCACAGATATACACGGAATAAAATGGAAATATGAAAGAGTTTTTCATGAAGCTATTTCCTTAAACATTGATATGATAATAAATGGAGGAGATATGCTTCTCTTTAAAGGGAATTTGCTACATCAAGATAAATTTATAACAGGTTTTCTTGATGATTATTTTTCTAAATTTGAATCCTCAGGGATCTATTTTGCATGTCAACTTGGTAATGATGATTGTATAATATTTGATGGACTATTTCAAGAGATTTGCGATAAATACTCCCATGTATTTAATGTTGCCCAGAAAAAATTCCAATTGAACGATCATGAGTATGAATTTATTGGGATGAATTGGGTGACAGATCTTCCTTTTGGACTTAAAGATAGGGCAAGGATGGATAACAGAGATTTCAAATTACCAAAACAAATTGGGAAGCAATACATCTCTAATCCAAATGGATGGATAAAAATTGAAGATTGGGTGTCATACATAGAAACTCTTCCTACACTTGAGGATGAAATGAATCAATTGATAAAACCAGAAAATATGAACAAAGCAATTTATATAATTCACATGCCACCTAGTAATATAGGGCTTGATGTATGCTATGATGGTCGAACAGTAGGATCTATTTCTATTTATAAATTTTTAAAGAAATATCAACCATTACTCTCTTTTCATGGGCATATTCATGAGAGCCCCGAAGTTTCAGGAAGATGGAAATCATCTATAGGTAAGACTATTTGTATTCAACCTGGGCAATCACACCAACATGAAAATCATTTAATCTTTGTAACCATAGATTTGGAAACGATGGATTTTAAAAAATTTAAGTTGAATAAAGAAGATTGAAAGTTGAGTAATATTAATAATCACTATCAGAATAATTTTTTAGAACTTTACATTATTTGAAATATGAATATGTACTATAAAGAATCTGAATTAGCTATTGATCTAGTTAAAGAAGCTTATAAAATTCCAGAATGGTTTAAAGAAAAAGGATTTAAATCATTTGAAAAACGAGATCAGTCACCAGTTACTTTAGCAGATCTAGCTACCCAAATTTACATAATACATAATTTAAAAGCAAAATTCCCAGAAGATCATATTTTAGCTGAAGAAGAAGGGTCCTTAATTAATACAAAATCCGAAGAACTTATTTATGAATGCTTTGATGAATTAAAAATTAAAGTGGAAGATATTAAAATAACTTTAAATTATCGAGGTTCACCTTCTGCTAGAGAATGGACAGTAGATCCGATTGATGGAACTCAAGGATATGTCAAGGGATTGTCATATGCAATTGGAATTGGCTTTATGGAGGAATCTGACCCTAAAACAAGTGTCATTTCTGTTCCAAATTATGATGATGAAGGATTAGCTATTTTTTCAGCAGTAAAAGGTATAGGTGCTAATGCATCATATGGAGGGAAAAAATTTAAAAAATTAAAAGTAAGTAATCAAGATTCGTTAAAAGATGCTGTATTATGTATTTCATTACATTATAACAAACCATGGGTTTTAGAATTTGCGAAACAAGTGGGAATTAATAAATTAATAAGAATAGACAGTATGCTAAAGTTCTGTAAAATTGCTGATGCTAGTGCTGATTTATATATTAAACCAATTGATTTAGAACATTCTTTTTCATGGGATTTTTTACCAGGATATTTGATAGTAAGAGAAGCAGGAGGAAAAGTAACTGATCCAAGTAATAGACCAATTTGGTTTGAAGGTGATGCTTTAAGGTGGAGTGAACCAGCAGTTATAGCTTCTAATGGTATCATTCATGATAAAGTTGTAAATCATCTCAAGAAACTGCAAAGTTAATTAAACGCATTTGTTTAATCTTTGAATTTTGTTGAAAATTTGAAAACTTTATCCCTATTAATCTTACTTTCTTACTATTATCTTTAAATTCATTATATAAAACTAAAACAATGTTTAATGCTTTATTTTTATCTCTTATCGGAATTGGAAGGGTTTTTGCTCTAGTATATGTTAAAAATCCTTCAAATCTTATTTTTAATGTTATAGTACGGTAAAATACATCATTTTTTTCTAAAGTATTATGAATTCTGTTATTTATCTCTTCCAATTTTTCTAAAATGATTTGGAAGTTATCTGTATCCTCATAAAAAGTCCTTTCTTTGCTGATTGATTTTCTTGCTCCACTAAATTCTTTTACTTCTCTATTATCAATACCATGAGCTATATTCCAAATCCATTTCCCATGTTTTCCAAAAAGTTCAATCATTTTATGTAATGGTGTTCTAATTATATCACCAATCGTTTTAATACCTTTATTATTAAAATATAACTTAGATTTTTTCCCTATACCCGGAATCCGAGTAATATCCAAGTCATTTAATAATTCTTTGAAATTATATGGAGTAAAAATGGTTGTGCCGTTAGGTTTATTATAATCTGAGGCTATTTTTGCTAGAGATTTTGTATGAGCACAACCAATTGAAATTGTAATTCCAACTTTTTTATGTATTTCTTCTCTAATTTCATCAGCCAAATCTCTAGCTTCCTGAAAGTTAGTACAAATATCCGTAACGTCTAAATAAGCCTCATCTGATCCAACTTTTTGATAATGATCAGGAGCGTAACCTCTTAAAATAGCATGTATCCTGTCTGAAGAAGCTCTATATTTATTGGAGTTAGGTCTTAAATATATACCATGTGGACAAAATTTGTATGCTTGGGAAATTGGCATAGCAGAATGAAGTCCAAATTCACGGGCTTCATATGAACATGTTGATACTACACCTCTCCCTTTACCTTCTTTTGGATCTGCTCCGATAATCACTGGTTTTCCTCTATATTCTGGATTATCCCTAATCTCAACAGCAGCAAAAAAGCAATCTACGTCGCAATGTAATATTATATTAGTCATTGTTTTCTATTAAAAAATTAAAATCTTTCAAACATCTAATAAATATATGACAATTTAGGTATTATCAGAATAGATTTAAAGATAAAGACTATTAAAAATTTTTAAAGTATATCTAATAATCCAAACCATAACGAAACATCCTCTTTAAAATTTCAAAATATATTTTTAACTCAGTTTTAATTATAATATTTATGGTAATAAGTAAGGAAGATCAACTTAGGTCAGAATTAGTTGAAGGGGCAAAAGCAATTTTCGCTAAAGGGTTAGTTGAGGCTGGAGAAGGAAATATAAGCGTAAGAAATGTAAAAAAAGATGAATTTTTCATCACTCCATCTTTTAATCAATATGAATCTTTAAAAATAGAAGATATCGTTCATATGAGTCTTGATGGTACAACAATAAGTGCTAAAAAACTCCCATCAACTGAAATAAAGCTTCATATAGCTATTTATAAATCACGACCAAAAGTCCAATGCGTAATTCATACACATTCGACTTTTGCTACAATACTATCTATTGTAAGAAAAAATATACCAATCATAATGGAAGAGCAAGTTGTTTTTTTAGGAGGTTCTGTTGATGTTGCTCCATTTGGAAAAGCTCACACAGATGAGATAGGAGAAACAGCACTTCAAGCTTTAGATATTAAAAACGCTGCGTTATTAGCTAATCACGGAGTAATTATTTGTGGTAAATCTTTAGGACATGCAGTAAAATTTGCTGAATTGGTAGAAAAGCTTGCAAAAATGTATTGGGGTGCATTACAAATAGGAGAACCTAAAATTATTTCTAAAGAACATGCTGAAAGGTTCCAAAAGCACTTTGAGAGTTTATTTGCGAATTATCCTCGTAGTATGCGAAAGAAAAAATCTTAAAAATTTATGAAATTGATTAGGAATGCAAGAATTAGGTATAAGTTCATTAGGGCACATAATCGAATATGGACTTTTAGGTAAGTTTGAGAACTTGTTTGACTTATTACTTAAAGCTTCCGAGGATTGCCTTAAATTTGCTGAAGAAAATAATATTAAAGTTGTAGAACTGGTATTAGATCCTCCTGAAATATTTAATAGTACAAACCAACAAAAGTATATTGATATAATCAATTCTTATTCAATAAAAAAGCAAATCCACGGACCTTTCATTGATGTAAATTTATGCTCGCATAATTATGATATCTCTAAAGCATCTATAGAAACTTATTGCAATACTGCAAAAATCTGTAAAAAAGTTAGAGCAAAAATAATGACAATTCATCCAGGTCTAGCTAATTTTCTAATAAATTCTATTAGAGAATTTAATAAAATGCAACTAGCTCAATCAGTAAAAAGCTTATTAGAATTCACAAATGGAATTGATATAACTGTTTGTATTGAGAATATGCCAAAGAATTGTTATATAATGTTGGATGAAAACAACATTGAAGATATATTTTCTAAGATCCATCAATCTAATCTATTTCTTACCTATGATACAAGCCATTTTTACACCTGTGATGGGAATGTAAAACTACTATGGGAAAAATTTCATAGTAAAATAAAAAATATTCATCTCGTAGACAATTTCAGTAAAAAATCAGATACACATCCACCACTAGGAACAGGAAAGGTCAATTTTGATGAAATTTTTGAAATAATAAAGAGTTATAATTATACAGGGGCATTAATTATTGAATTGTCCTCAGCAAAAGAATTGACTCAAAGTATAGAGTTTATACATAACTTTTTCTAAAATGTGAAATAAATTTTCCAAAATCTAAAATAAATTTTTTTATAAACTCTTCTTTAATAAATATTATAATGCCAATAATATCATTACAAATTAGTGATGATTTATTAGATAGATTTGAAAAAGTTCGAAACTTAAGTGGATTTAATTCTAAAAGTGAAGCATTAAGAGATTCAATAATAAACTTTATCGAAAAGCATGAAAAATTTGAAAATTTAAAGGGATACAAAATTATGGCTATAAATCTAGTCTATCCTTTTAAAAGTGTAATTATCGATCAGATCTCTGATTTATGCTCAAAATTCCATCAAATTATTAAAACAATAACAGATTGGCGAATCGCAGAAAAGAAGATAGAATTAATCTTACTCGTAGGAGAAATTGAGTTAATTAAGGATTTGTATAAGCAATTAGCTAAAATAAAAGATGTTATCTGTTCTATCCGTGAAATTATTATAGATTAAAATTTTTTTAATCAAATCGAAGGGAAAAATCCATTTTATGCGATGGGAATTGCGTTAATTCACCTATGCTTATTATATCTGGTTCTGATATTAAATAATCAATAATATTTTCTAAAGTTATACCCCCTGAAATTTCTATAAGTACACTCTCTCGTAAATTATTTATTTTTAGCAAATTTATAGCATCTTCAACCATATCAGGGCTCATATTATCTAACATAATTATATCTGCTCCATTCTCGGCCGCAATAAGAACATCATTAACTTTTTCAACTTCGATCTCAATTTTTTTAGTAAAACTGGCTAATTTTTTTACATCTTTTAGAATTTTTTCAACATTTCCATTATAATATCTCAAATGAGTATCCTTTAGTAAAATCATATCATCTAGGGAAAATCTATGTGGATCTCCCTGTCCATATTCAGCTGCTTTTTTCTCAAAAATCCTCATTCCTGGAATTGTTTTACGAGTACATGCTATTTTAACATTTTTACCAGAATCTTTGACTTTTTTAACAAAATCTCTTACTGTTGATGTTATAGAGCTCATATGGGTAATAAGATTTAAGCCTACTCTCTCTCCAAAAAGTATATCTTTTATTTTTCCTTTTAATGCTACAATGATATCCCCTTTTTTAACCTCATCTGCATCCTTTTTTAATAAATTTGTAGTTACTTTCAAAAGATCATATAAAATTTTTAATTCTTCTAAGCCCGAAACATATCCATCACTTTTCACTATAATTTTTGAAGAAGTTTGAGCTTCTTTATCGATAAATTTTGAACTTACGTCAATATAATTACAGTCTTCTATTAGAAATTCCCTAATTTTTTTTTCTATTATAATTTTGTTATAACTCATTTTTATCGCGGAAGTATAAGTAGTATTATTATTATAGATAAAAAATTAAATAAAATTATGGTAGAAATTGAAAAAATATTTATCTCAAATAATGAGATAAAACTCGAAACAGAATACTTTCAATCAAAATTAAATAAAGATAAGCATGTAGTTTTAATCTGTCACCCCCACCCTAAATTTGGGGGGGATATGTTTAATAATGTTGTATCTGCAATTTTTAATATTTTCATTAAAAATGAAATTTCGTGTATCAGGTTTAATTTCCGAGCTGTTGGAAGATCAACAGGTACTCATTCTAATGGAAGAGGAGAATTAAGTGATGTCAAAGCTTGTATCAATTTTTTAGTAAATGAGAAATATTTTAAAAAAATTATTATTTGTGGTTATTCTTATGGTGCTGCAATAGGTTGTTCTACTGTAAATCATTCAGATAAAGTAATAGGTTATATTGCTATCTCTTTTCCCTGGGATTTTATGGGAATTAATTACAAGAAACTCTCCCAATCAGAAAAACCTAAATTTTTTCTTCAAGGAGACAGAGATAATGTTGCCTCATTTGATAACTTTTTTGACCATTATAAGTATTATATTGAACCTAAGCAATATGAAATTATTTCAGGAGCAGACCATTTTTATTGGGGTTATGAGGACCAAATTTCTGAGAAAGTTTTCAAATTTTACCAATCTATAAAATAAAAATTATAAAATCTTATATAAAAGAAAATTTAATTATTAGATTGTCGATAACTTTTCAAGGTCTGAAGAGCTATTATCTACAGCCCAATCAAGCAATTGGTCATAATATTTCTCAACATCATCAGAATCTGGTAATACACTCAATACTGCTAATATAAATTGTGTGTTACTGTCTTCAATAATAATATTTCGACAGATAATATAATCATCTTTATATTTAATTTTCATACTTTGGACTTCTGATAAATTCATTTCTTCAGCAGCTTTATACGCTGCATCGCTTAATAGGGAACCCATAGCAGCGATTACTCTTTCATCAACATCCTCAGCTTTTTGAGATGCTAAAACTAATCCTGCTGATGTGGAGAATAAAGATGCTCGAAAATTACCATTTTCATTAAGTTCCTTCAGAACCATTTCCAATCTACTAACCAAATTAATACACTCTCTTTTATAGTATTTAAAATTATTCTAAAAGAAAAACTGAGAATTATTCTAAGATTCTCTTTCATAAAGTATCTTTTTATGAATAATATGAACTATTTTATATTTATTTTTAACTTATTTGTTTTTTTATACTATCTAAATTTATTATAAATGTTGATATAATATCATTCTCATCGATATTTAAAATTAACACGCTTGGTCTTGCAATTGGTGGTTCAAATCCCGCTTTTGGAGGAGGTGCTTTTGGTTTTGTTGGTGAACCCGGATTTAAAAGAAGTGTATTATAGGATGTACCTTCTATGATCGGTTGATGATCATGACCATGAATTAATACATTTAGATCGTGTTTTCTAATAAATTCTTCAAGATTTTGGGGTAATTGATGGATTACTCCTATATTATAACAACCAACTGAAAATTTAATAAAATCTTCTAAATCCTCAATTTTGTCCAAATTTCCCTTAACACATTTCGTTGGAGCAATTTTATTAAGTTCCTCTAAAAAAAATTTTTCACATAGATCACCAGCATGGATTATTTCATCTACATCCTTAAATATCTGGTTTAATTGGGATATTAACAACTCAAGTTTCTGGGGGTCATCTTTAATTGTAATATGAGTATCAGCTAAAATCCCAATTTTCATAGAAATATCACTCCTTTATATTAAAATCATAAAACCCACTAAAAAAACAATTATACCTATCAACAAATCTATGAAGATTATAAATAACTTATCACCAAGAGATTCCGAATATTCCCTATCACTTTTGAAATATGTTTTTAGTAATTTGAATCCTATTGATACACTTTCTTTAATTCTTGGAAATTGCCAAATAAATAATATAATACCTATAATTAGCAATGGATAATAAAGAAATAAAACAATAGTAGCAAAATCATTTCCATCAAAAAAATTCCACAAGGTATGTGCTGAAATTATATTATTTAAAGCATGTGCGAGAATTACTGGAAATATCCATTTCCTTCTTAAAACGAGAAGGGAAAGAATTATTCCTATTATGGATGCTTGTGTAAACCAAATGAAGGGATACCAAAATGGATAAGCTTCACTTATAGGATCAAAATAATAAGCAAAATGACCTAATCCCCAAGCAAGAGAAGCTATTATAACAGCAGATATTCCATTTATATGTTCACTCCCCGATTTAGTAATAAAACCTCTAAAAATTGTTTCTTCTGTAAAAGAAACACATAATTGAATTATAATGACAGATATTAAAAATGTAAAATAGTCTCTAAATAAATAAGAGTTTGATGCGTTAGAACCTAAAGAAAAAGCTTGATAGCTAACCATATCAGGTATTAAAAGGTAGGTAAAAATATCTAAGGGTAAAAATACCAGAAAATATATTAAAAAGCCATACAAAAATTGAAATTTATAATTCTTTTTAGTTACTTTATATAGCATAAAAAATCCTTTGAATGGAGAAATATCCTCTTCAATAATAATCTCTCTTTTATGAGGTTGTGATAGAAACTTAGAAATGAAAAAAGTAATCGGTACTGCAATAAATATCAATATAGCTCGTTCAATATAAAATATAATCCCATAAGAAACGGAATTTTTATCCGCAAAGAACTCTAATGAAGCTAAAGAAAGAAAGATTAATCCAAAAATAATCATAAAATACCAAAAAACTTCTACAAAAAGAAATCTAAATCTTTCTTTAAGAATAGTTTTCTTCTTTTTATATATTGGTTTCCCCATTAACTATCATTTTAAAGTATTATACTTGAATAAAAAATTATTAAATTATAAAATTAAAAACTTTATTATTTATATTTAGGGAAAAACTAATTTCAATTCTTCTCTAAAAGGGATTCCATTTCTTGCTCCTAATTTCTGTATACATTTTTCAGCAATGAAATTTCCAATTTTTACATTTTTTTTAAGAGCTTCAAACTCAAAACTTAAATTCTGAACAAAACCATAAATAAAACCAGCAGAAAAAGCATCACCAGCACCAGTTGTATCTACTACGTGTTTAACTTTAATAGAAGGTATTAATCCAAAATCGAGATTTGTATATAATAAAGCTCCAATCTCACCTCTTGTAACTATGATGACTTTAATGCCTAACCTGATAAGTTTTTTCATGGTTCCCTCAATAGTTTTTAAGTTTAACTCACGTTCTTGGATGTTCATAAGGGTCGAAAACTCTTTCTGAGATAAAATAAGAATATCAATATATTCAAGTAATATTTTTATATTTTCAAGGCCTTGGTCAATTATTAACATACCTGGATTTAATATTACAGGAATCTTATTTTTTCTCCCAATCTTTGCTGCCTTAATAAATGGTTCCAAATTTTTTAAACTGCTTAAAAAGATTGCTTTTGTTGAGGATATTTCTCCTTCTATAATGTTATCTCTAGAAAGGTAATTAGCTGCACCACTATACGCATATATTCTCCGATCACCTTCTCGATTTAGAGCTACATAAGCAGATCCAGTGCCATATTTATTTGAATATTTAATTAATGTTGTTACTACTTTAACTTCGCTAAAATCTTTTATTATTTTATTACCGAATGTATCATTAAGACCCAACTTTCCAAGAAAAGCCGTTAACAAACCCATTTTAGCACATGCATAAGCCGTATTTGCAGCAGCACCTCCAGATAATAATCTTAAATCTGACACATAGACTTCATCGTCTTCTGCTGGATATCTTTCAACTTGAGCAACTATATCTACTAAAGCTGCTCCTATACATATTACATCAAATTCAGTCATAAAATAGTAGTGTTAACTATAATTAAAAGAGCCAAATTTGGATTGTATTTCAATAATATTTTTATCTGTTATAGGGGATTTTTCACATTGTCCGATAATCTTCCCTTCAATATCAAACTTTTTAGCAATATTAATAATCTCTTTTGCTATTGACTCATCGCAATACAATTCCAATCTATGACCCATATTAAACACACTATACATTTCTTTCCAATTAGTCTCAGAAGATTGTTGAATTATTTGAAAAATTTTAGGAAGAGGAAAGAGATTATTCTTCACATATTTTATATTTTTACCAAAATTTAGACTTTTGGTTTGTCCTCCACCAGTATTATGAATTATACCATGAATATCTTTTCTATAGTTCTTTAAAACTTCTATTAATACAGGCGCATAAGTTCTTGTTGGAGATAAGAGAGCCTTTCCTACTGTTAAATTAATCTCGTTTATCATATCAGTTAACTTATACCTACCAAAAAAAATCAGATCCTTATCAGTATTTTGATCATAGCATTCTGGATATTTCTTATAATAATCATGATTAAGTGTTCCATGTCTTGCTAAGGTTAATCCATTACTTCCAATCCCGGTATTGTATTCATCTTCATAAGATGCTTTCCCAAAACCAGCCAAACCTATTATTATATCGGATTTACTGATATTATTAGCATCAATTACATCTTCCTTTTTCATTCTGGTAAAAATTGAAGCAAAAAGTGATAAAGTTTTAACTAGATCTCCTAAATCTTCTGTTTCTCCACCACAAGTTATTATTTTTAAACCGAGTGATGATAATTTTTTACTATAGGATTCATATTCCTTAATAATAGTTGAAATTATATCCCCAGTAATAAATTTAGCATTTCTTGCAATTGTGTTAGATAAAAAAATATTTCCTGTAGCTCCTACACACAAAATATCATCAATATTCATAACAATTGCATCCTGAACTATACCATTAAAAACTGATAAATCCCCAGTTTCCCGATAATACATATATGCTAAACTTGATTTTGTGCCTGCTCCATCTTCATGGAAAATGGAACAATAATCTTTTTTACCTGCAATATCTTCAACAATTTTGCAAAAAGCTCCTGGAAAAATTCCTTTATCAACATCTTTAATTGCTTCGTGTAAATCTTCTTTTTTGGATGAAACTCCCAATTGTGAGTATAAATTATTATTTTCAGCCATTATTTTTATTTACCAATTATATTTTTTCTTTAGAATTTTCAAAAGATTTTCGGTTTGCTCGACCGCTGTCCCAATATATTTATGTGGATCCAATAAATGATCTAATTCTTCCTTAGAAAACTGTTTACTGATTATTTGATTTTCATATAAAATATCCTTTATAAATTTATTTTCATTCCTTGAAACTATTGCAGCTTCTCTTAAAATTTCATGTCCTTCTTGTCTTCCTATTCCTCTTTTAACTAACTCAACCATAACCCTTTCAGATAAACAAGCACCTTTAGTAAGATTAAGATTTTCTTCTATTTTACTTTCGTTGAATTCAATTCCTTCAAGATTACGGTTTAATTCTCTAATCATATAATCCAATAATATGAAATTTTCCGCAAAAATCACCCTTTCAGAAGCAGAATTTGTTATATCTCTCTCGTCTTCTAACACTATATTATCCAATGCAGGAATAACGTTAGATTTAATAATTCTTGCTAAACTACAGATTCTCTCTGACTTGTGAGGATTTCTCTTGTGAGGCATTGTAGAACTTCCAACTTGTTCTTTTTTAAAGGGTTCAAACATTTCTGCTATTTCGTTTCGTTGTAAAATCCGGTTTTCTCGGGCTATCTTAGCAAGGGTTTGTCCAATTAAAGCAGTTAAAAACAAAACTTCAGCATGCCTATCCCTTTGCATAATTTGGTTGGCTAAAAGAACAGGATTTAAACCTAATTCTTTCATAACATTATTTTGTATTTCTATACCTTTATTTCCAAAACTAGCCATTGTACCCACAGCACCAGACATTTTACCATACGAGATACGTTCTAAAACTTCTAAAATACGATCCAAATGTCTATCAATTTCATATGCCCATATTCCAAACCGCATTCCATATGTAGTAGGCACTGCATGTTGACCGTGTGTTCGTCCAATACAGACTAGGTTCTTTTTTTCAGCAATAATTCTTAATAATTCTTTTAATAAATTTTTCAGAGAATCTCTAATATAATTTAATGCCGCTTTTAACTGTAATCCCATAGCACTATCTTCAATATCATAACTGGTAACTCCTAAATGAATATATTTTCCAGCATCACCTTCACATTGTTCAGCTAAACTTTTAACCATTGCCATCAAATCGTGGTGTATTTGGCTATCTATTTCCTTAACTCTTTCAACTTTAACATATTTAATATTTGCCTTTTTACTTATCTCTTCAGCAGCTTCTGTTGGAATATTACCAAGCTTTGCATGTACCCTAGCTAATGCTGCTTCTACTTTTAACCAATTTTCTAATTTTTTTTCTTCTGTAAAAAGAGCTGCTATCTCAGTTCGATAGCGTGTCTCAATTGGGTGAATAAATTTATGATCCATTCCTTTTCTCATCTAATAATACTTTCCCTAATTGAAAAAATGAAGGATAGTAATATTATCTTTTTTATTAGATATTTATTAACTAATAATATTTCATTTGAGATGAAAAGCAATAAAAAATCATTCTTATTAATTGATAAAAAAAATTAGAAAACTACTAATCTTTAAACCATTATAAATTATACTTTAAATTATATTATGGAATGTATAATCAGAAATTCTATTTTTTTCGGTGTTATCATTGTGGTGAATGGTTCTATTCAACAAGAATAATTAAAACTAAAAAATGTTGGAAATGTAATCGATCATTTCTTATTAAAAAATCTCTAAAATTTACTAAAAACTGTTCTATTAAAATAGCAATTACAATTATTAAGGAATTGAAGAATAAAATGGAAGATAAGGGGTTTTCTAATTTTTACACTCAAATTTAAAAGTTATTATTAATAATCCTTTTTAAAAACCATAGATATTTAAATAATCTTTTTTAAACACTTTGGTTAATTATTCTTATTTAAATTTAAACAATCAATTAGATTATCTTGGATATCGCAGAAGATTTAAAAATTGCTGATGAAAAATTAACTTACGAATTACAAAAAATAGCTAAAGATAAAATTGATTACTGGGATATTCGAATCGGAGTGAAAACGGGGACTAATCTAGACTTTACTGACCAAAAAAGCAAGGAAATATCGTCATATGAAATTATCGAGTGCGGAATTAGGACTTTTGTCAATGGAGGTTGGGGTTTTAATGTTCTAAAAAATCCAAATAGGAACACTATAATTAACGGATTTTTAAAAGCAGTAAAATTAGCTAAATTATCAGAATCTTTATGTAAAAATAAATTTAAAATTAGAAATAGAGACCCCTTAATTAAAAATTTTAAAATTACTTGTAAAAAAAGATTAGAGGATATTGGCATTGATGAAAAAATACAAATTGTAAAGCGTCATGAGAAAATCGCCTCAGAATATTCACCGAAAATAAAAAATACTCATACTTTATATTTGGATGGGCACTCCCAAGATTTGATTTTTAGTTCATTTGGGCACCATATTATTCAAGATTTATCATTTTTAAGGTTATTTAGTTTAATTTATGCCAAAGAGAAAGGTATCCTTCAAAGATCCATAAATTCTATTGGAGGAATTGGAGGTTTTGAAATAAGTGAAACTGAAGGAGCAAATAATTTGACTGAAAAAACAGCTAAGGAAGCAGTAGACTTACTAAATGCAAATTCTCCAGTTGGAGGTAAATTTACCGTTATAATGGATCCAAAATTAACAGGAACTTTTATACATGAAGCTTTTGGGCATGCTTGTGAAGCAGATTTAGTTTTAAATAAAGAAAGCATATTAGAAGGAAAAATTGGAAAAAAAATTGCTATGGATGATATAAAAATTATCGATGATCCGACTATGAATCAAAGCAAAAAATTTAATTTGCCCTATGAATTATTTGGTAGTTATTTTACTGATGATGAGGGAACTCCCTCGCAAAAAACAATAATAATTGAAGATGGTATATTAAGAAACTATTTACACAGTTTAGAAACATCTTCAAGAATGGCAGTTCCATCTAATGGGCATGGCAGGGCAAATTCATGTAGTTCAAGACCCCAAGTTAGGATGGGTTTTACTTATTTAGTACCAAAAGATTGGGAATATGAAGAAATAATTGAGGATACAAAAAACGGGGTATTATGTGAAGATTTTCAATATGGGTACACAGATCCTACTACTGGAAATTTTCAATTTAAATGTAAACTCTCATATAAAATTGAGCATGGAGAAAAAAGAGAATTAATGCGAGACGTATCCCTCTCTGGCTTGACTCTTGAAGTACTTAATAAAATTTCTGCTATTGGAAAAACTATGAATTATTCAGATGGAATCTGTGGAAAAGGTGGTCAAAGTATTAGAGTATGTGATGGTGGGCCATATATAAGAACTGAGGATATAACAGTTGGGGGTTTAAATTAAATGGACCATAATTCTGATGTTTATAGCTTGGCAAATTATGGATTAAAATTAGCCGAGCGAAGTAACTCTGATCTGAAATGTGCTGAAATATTCTTTGGGAAAAATAATCATATTAATATTGAAATTGAAGAAAATTCTGTTAAAAATAGTGAGGTAGGAGATGATTATGGGACTGCTATTAGAGTAATTAATAAAAAAGGTTCCCTAGGGTTTGCTTTTACTAATAGAGTAGAAAAAAAATCAATTGAAAAGATGATAAGTATTGCTCTTAAGATGATGAATGCTGGCACTATAGACCTTGATTTTAAGAACTTACCTAATCAATATAATAAATACCCAGATGTGAAGAATTTATACGATAATAATTTAAAAAATTTAGAAATTGACGAATCTCTAAAATATGTTGAAGATTTAATTCAAGTATGCAGTCAAGATGAATTAGCGATTTCTCAATCTGGTAATTTTCTATCCAATTATACTAAAACCTATATTTTTAACTCAAATGGTTTATTTATAACTGGAAAAGAGACCAGTTGCTCAATATCTTCAAATATAATTGTTAAAGATAAAGTTAGTAATGAAACTTCTTTTGGCTATGATTGGCAATCTATGAGAACTTTAAGCGAGATTAATACAAAAAAAATTGCATCAAATGCTTTAGAAAAAGCTAAAAGAAATTTAAATAGGATTAAAATAAAAAGTATGAAAGTAACCTTACTTTTAACCCCTTTTGGTACAATTAATTTAATTTTAAATCCGATAGCATCTGCTATTAATGCAGAGACTTTCCAGTATAAAAGAAGCTTTTTGATCGGGAAAAGAGAAGAAGTAATAGGGTCAAATTATTTGAATATTGAGGACAATGCCTTAATTGATGGTGCTACTGGATCTTCATCATTTGATGGTGAAGGAGTTCCTTGCAAAAATAAAAAGATATTTGAAAGAGGTAAATTTCTTAAAACAGGATTATTACATAACAGTTATACTGCTGGAAAAGATAATATTGAAAGTACGGGCAACGCATCTCGAAATTCTTATAGTTCTATACCTTCTATTGGTAATTCTAATTTCATTTTAAAACCAGGAAATCATTCTAAAGATGAAATATTAAAAGATATTAAAGAGGGAATTCTTTTAGATTATACTGGAGATTCTCCTAATATTTCAACCGGAGACTTTTCAGGGCTTATTTTGCATGGAAATTTAATTAAAAATGGAGAAATTAAGGAACCATTAAATAAAACTATGTTTGGAATTAATCTTTTAGATCTTTTCAAAAATATAAATGCTGTTTCAAAAGAATTCAAAATCTATGGCTCTTTTCACGCACCATTTGTTAAAGTAAAGGACGTTCAAATAATCGGTGGATAAAATTAAGCTGTAATGTTCAATCTGAGCCACAAGATATTATAAAATTTCTCTTCAACATCGCTAGTGATCTGCCATAATTCAGTAAAAATTATTTGATTTTCCCCTACTTCTGAGAAAGAAACATTTAATTTTTCAGAAATCCAATTCTCGTTATTTTTTAAAGTAAAGTTTCCAATTATAGAATGAAGAGTACCATTTGTGCCAAATACTGTACTAAGTACAGTATTACTATCTCCTTTCTTTATTTTAATTCGAAACGTAAATTCTTTATTTAAATAATTATCTACAGTGACATAAAAAGAAACACTATCATTAACAGGCGCTTCGGTAGGATAATCTTCAGCCTTTTGATTCTCATTTAAAATTCCAAAAGTAACATATCCGGGCTCAGGAGTAAAAATGTAATAGAATATAAAACCTGAAATTATAATAATACCAATAATTAAACAGATTTTTAATATAATCTCAAACTGTTTATTACTGATCTTTAGGTTTATTTTTTCATTACTCTTAACTTTTACGCTCATTATCTTTAAACCAAGCAATTGTTTTTTTCAAACCGTCCTTTAGAGACGTTGTTGGTTCCCAATTGAGAATTTCCTTTGCTTTTTGTATATCAGGACACCTTCGGACTGGATCATCAATAGGTAATGGTTTAAACATAATTTTTGAGTTAGAATTCGTTAAATCTTTTATGATATTAGCTAATTCTAGAATTGTATATTCCTTATTATTACCCAAATTAATAACGTCTCCAATGGCCTCATCTTTATGAACCATTTTGAGTATCCCTTCAATCTCATCGACTACATAGATAAAAGATCTAGTTTGTGATCCATCTCCAAAAACAATAATATCTTCATCGTGTATGGCTTGGTGTATGAAGTTGGGAACAACTCTTCCAAATTCAGGTCCATATCGTATTCTAGGTCCTGCTGTATTAAAGATTCTCACGATTTTTGTTCTCATTTGATGTTGAAGTTCATAAGCTTTAATAAATGCTTCTCCTGCTCTTTTAGACTCATCATAACAGCTTCTAGGTCCAACAGGGTTTACATGTCCAAAATAACTTTCCGGTGTAGGAACAGATTCTTTTGGTGGATTTCCATAGACTTCAGAAGTACTTGTATAAAAAAATATAGCATTATGGAATTTCGCAATCCCCAAGGTATTCAATGTTCCTAGTGTATTACTTCTCAAAATAGATATGGGTTCTTCTGCAAACTCAAAAGGTGAAGCTCGACTTGCCATATGCATAACAATATCAATTCTTTTAATTTCATCCACACAGATTCCCAATGGATGATAAGAAAAGCCAAAGTATATAGGATAAGATATATCATGATTGATAAAGCGAAAATTGTCTTTCTGCATAAGGTGTATTATATTTTCAGGTTGTCCTGAGGTTAAATTATCTAAACAGACGCAGTACGCACCCTGTTCTACTAATACATCACACACCCATGAGCCAAGAAAACCTGCCCCACCAGTTACTAAAATTACTTTATTTTCAAAAGTTATATTTTCACGTTTTAATCGGTTTATTATCTCTTGAATATCTTCATCAAAATTGTAATACAACTTCAATAACCTTTAGTATACTTCAATAACCTTTACTATACTTTTTTTTATTTATTCTTGTAAATAAATTTTTCTTTAAGTTTAAAGCATTTTTAAGAAATTAAAATTATATTTAATGCTAAAGTTCTTTATTCTATAAAAAGAGAAAAATAATCAAGCAAATATAAAGAGCGAGAGCTTTAATTAGTTTTAGTTCCACAATATTGACAAAACTTCATTTCTAAGGGATATAATTCTCCACATTTAGTACATTTTCTTAAAGAATTTTTTATTATTTCTCTTCCAAGCATTTCGAAAGCTTTTTCAACATTATCTCCCGTTTTAGAAGAAGTACTAATTAAATCTCCCTGAAACTTAAACTTTTCAAACGCCTTCAATGCATCCTCTCTTTTTACCTTACGTTCTAAATCAATCTTTGCTTCAATCAAAATTTTTGTTTTAGGGGCATTTGGAACAGATGAGATGACATTTATCCAGTCATAAAGATCATTTAATGAATCCTCATTTGTAACATCATATAGCATCAAAGCTCCAGAAGCTCCAGATATATAAGAAGGAAATAAGACCCGAAATCGTTCTTCACCTGCAAAATCCCAAATATTCAACAAAATTTCTGTATTATCAACTACCACTTTTTTTGTCTCAAAATCAACACCAATTGTAGATAATGTTGATTTATCAAATTTCCCTGTCGCATATCTACGAATCAAGCTTGTTTTTCCAACATTTTTAGCCCCTGCAACAACAACTTTAAACTTTATCATATCTTTTCTCGCTCAAATAATCATTCTAAAAAATATAATACAACTGAATTAAATTCAATAATATTATTAATTATTATTGAAAAGAATAAAAAACTTTTTTATAGTTTTAATATCCTAAATTAATCTTTATAACTCAAAATTAATTATAACTTTTGTACTTATATCTACTAATTTTAAATATTTGTTGCGCTATTTTTTTACCAATATTCTCGATTTTAGTTAATTCAGGTATATCTGCCAAAAAGATATTTTGTAAGGTTTTTAAATCTTTTAATAAATTTTTTGCTCTTAAGGCATTTACGCCGGGTAATCCAGCGATTATATATTCTAATAAACGAGAGGTTTCAATTGGTTTTTTTTCAAATCGCAATTTAATTGAACTTACTAATTTTGACTGTTCTTTTTTAGCTAATTGATACAAAAAATTAGCAGTTTCTTCAGAATTGGTTGTTCTATAAACATTTATCCCTATGTTCAGTATGATTGAAGTTATTGCTCCATATAAAGCGTTTTGATTTATGTTAGATTCTAAAAATGGATCTCCTTCTAAAATTAATATGGGCATTTCAAAATTCTTTTTTAATTCGAATAGCTCATTAAAAAGTCTTCCATCTTTTAATGAATCAATAAAATCTTGAGCACTTTTTCTTTCAATCCCAACACGATTAGAAATTATATAATCAGCAACTATTAGTTGTCGTAATTTTATATCAATATCCATTAAAGATAGTATTCGAACAACTGGAGAGGCAGTTTCACGATTATCACATATTATTATTAAATCATTTTTTTCTTCTATTGAATCCAATTGAGCTTTATTTATAGTTTCCTGTACTGTCTTTGTATTTTTTGATTCTAAATTCTTTTCTTCTTTTATATGATTTTCTTTCTGATCAATATAACTTAATAAGGATTGCTGGGCTCTTGAATTATCATTACCTTTTTCATAGTCTTTTTCTGAGCTTTTTAGTTTTTTTAAACTCTCTAACATATTTTTTTCTTTAACTTTTTCTGCCCAATAATAACCCTCATCCCTAGTATCCTCTGCCATTAACACAAAAACCTTTCCCTCTTTTTTTCTTCCTGTACGTCCCCTACGTTGAATATGCCGAATAGCACTTGGAACAACGTCGTAAAAAACAACTAAATCGCATTCAGCTATATCTAGTCCTTCCTCGGCAACACTGGTTCCTATTAAAGTATTATATATGCCTTCCTTGAAATCTTCAAGCAATTTTATCTGTTCTTTCTGGGTTAATCCTTTATCAGATCCTTTTGATTGTTGTCCTACAAATTTATGAGCTTTTATTAACTTATCATTTTCAAAAAATCTGACGATATTATTAACTGAATCTCGGAAGTGACAAAAAACTAAAATTCTTGAAAGTTTATTATCAATCAGTTGATCTTGTAAAATTTCCTTTAACTTTTCTAGCTTTGGATGAACAATGCCCCTTGATAGTATTGATAAAGTCAGATTTTTTACTCTCTTTATATCCTTATCATGGAATAATTCTTTTAAAGATTTATTTGCTACATTTTTGAGAATTTTATCTTCATTTTTCATTATATATTCTTGTAATGCATTAATACCTTGAGTTTCAATTAATTCAGTCATGTGAGATAATCTAATCGCATTAGCAAGAATTTTTTTAGCGTCAAATAAGATAAATTTTTCTACATCTGCTCTAGTAGTGGATATCATTTGGTTAACCTTATTATTTAATTGGAGCAGATCTTTTCTAGTGATTTTATTTATATCATAAGTATTTATTAATTCATTCTGCTTTAACCACTTATAACTGGATTTTAATTTTTCTGTTAGTATCCTTTTTACCTCTAAAAACTCATCTGGTAATTTAATTTTTATCCATTTATTATCTACTTTATGGATATATGGTTTTACATCTAAATCCTTATCACTTCTAATTTCAATATGTTCAATTAATAGGTTATCTTTAATCTCATTAATTTTTTCTCGAGTAGAGCCTGGACTAGCTGTAAGACCTAAGACCTGAGATTTGTTTACGAGACTTACATATTTCTTTGCTATAAAACAATAAGCATAATCTCCTACAGCTCTATGACATTCATCAAAGATTATTAATGACACATCCGTAATTGAATACAAATTTGAAATTAAATCATTTTGAAGCACTTGAGGTGTCATAAAAGCGACCAGTATATCCTGCCATAGATCCTTTCTTTTCTCTGGAGATGTTGTACCAGTAAGCGTTTTTAGTGATTCTTCAGGAAGAGTTGTCAGATCTAAAAATGATTTATAGTGTTGCTCCACTAATGGTTTTGTAGGAGCTAAAAATATCACCTTTGAATTAGGATTTTCCGATAATTTTTGCACAGCAAGCATTAGCGCAATAATTGTTTTACCAAGCCCAGTGGGAATAACAACTAAACAATTACGATTTAAGCAATTTATAAAGATGTTTTCTTGGTAATCCCTTCGTAAAATTTGATTTTGTTTTATTAAAGGATGTGATATGTATTCTTTACTATCTGATACTAAAATCACCAGAGAATTTTATTCCAATTCGGTTTATAATAGAAAAATTTAAAAAAATTATTTAAACTGATAGACTTTATAGGATCATTAAATAATTCTTAAATTCTTAAATTAATTTACTAATAAATTAATAAGTCGATTTCAATTATATCATTAAGTAAAATTTAATTCATATTACTCATTATTTCTAAATATA
The DNA here is from genome assembly GCA_016839585.1 of Promethearchaeota archaeon. Classification (GTDB taxonomy): domain Archaea; phylum Asgardarchaeota; class Lokiarchaeia; order Sigyniarchaeales; family SOKP01; genus Loki-b32. The sequence continues at coordinate 337 of JAEOTZ010000073.1, read as the reverse complement.
TACAACACCGGGCCAATGATCTAGTGGTATAGGATAATTTGCTAATTATGTAGCGCCAAAGATATCCGCCTCACATGCGGGAGATCGGGAGTTCGATTCTCCCTTGGCCCATTAATTATGTTAAGCTATATCTCCTCGCACATTTACTTTAATGACTTTTAAAATCGAAAAGATTATATGAAATCATACGTTTTAAAATCTAATTACTTATTTTTTTGGTTTGCAAAACCATGTCTAGCTTCTTAGAATCTCGAGAATTAAGAAAAATTTATAAAGAAGTCAGAAAGTATGTCAAGATAGGAACAATTTTTTTAACTAGATATGAGAAAGCTAGGAT
>JAEOTZ010000072.1 GCA_016839585.1 Promethearchaeota archaeon | reverse complement strand
GCTGTAGAGAGTAAAATCGATTTAATCCTTAGCCTAGATTTAGGAAATTATATGGAATTTTCAGATATTCCAAGAAATATCCCTATTGTTATATTACCAACTAAAATTAATGAGGGATACTTTCCAAAAGACCCGGAAACACGAGTTAATAATTTGCTTGAATTGACGAAAAGAATGCATGATATTGGTTTCGAGAAATTAATAGCTGATCCTTTGCTTGAAACACCAATCACTCCAGGAATTTGTAATTCATTAGAAGCCTATTTTTTGTATAAAAAGGAAATTACCAAACTAAAAAACACAATATTAGAGCTCCCAATGTTTTTTGGGATATCAAATGTAGTTGAGTTAATGGATATAGATTCTGTCGGAATTAATGGACTTTTAGCTAGTATAGCAATTGAATTAGATATGGGTTTAATATTTACTGTTGAGCATAGCACAAAGTTAATGGGTGGTGTTGCCGAGTTAAAAGAAAGTGTAAAGTTAACTTACGTTTCAAAATGTAATAAATCACCCCCAATTAATCAAGGAATTCAAATTTTTAAAGCTAAAGGAAAAACTAGTCAAGTGATACCGGAAATTGAAGGGAAAAATGCAATAATTGTTGAAAAACTTAATCTTAATTATATTCCAGATGAAACAGGATATTGTAAGATTTATGTTGATCATTATTCAAGAAATATTTATGTACTATTTTTCTCAAATAAACATAAATTGCTTAAAACTTTAATTGGAACCAATGCAGAAGCATTGAGTAAAAAAATTATAGAAGAAAATTTAACTAAAAATCTTTCTCATATTAATTATATAGGTAGAGAATTAAAGAAAGCAGAAATTTGTTTAAAGCTGGGGAAACCTTATATTCAAGATGAATAATTATAAGATTGAATTTTGTAAAAATAAAAAAAATATTTTTAATAATATACTCTATATAGAAATTGCGAATATTAACAATTAAAACTAATTTGAAGAAATTAAATATCGGCAGAAAATTATGATACCAAAAAGAATGGAAACTTTTCTTAGGGAACACCTTCCAGAGGGTACTCTGAAAGCGAGAACTAAAAAGGAGAATGGAAAGTGTTATTTAGAATTTACTAATTTGGATCTCCATCTTTTATCTCACCTAGGAATTATTTGTGATAAGCTTGGTCCTAAACTTGTTGTTTGTTTGTGGGATGAGGTATCTTCTTTGGAAATAGGTGGATATTTAGTTCTTGATAATCTTTCAATGGGAAGTCCTTCGATGGGGGGTATTAGAATGTTGCCAGATATCACACCTTCAGATATTTATAATTTAGCTCGGGGTATGACACTTAAAAATGCTGCTGCTAACTTACCTTACGGTGGTGGAAAAGCAGGAATAGTTGCTGAAAGGAATTTGACACCCGAAGAACATACTGAAGTAGTTCGTGGTTTCGCTCGTCTAATTCGTCGTTATAAAGGTATTTATGTCCCAGGACCTGATGTTGGTACAAATGATGCTGATATGAAAACAATTGCAATAGAAAATGGGCTAGATAGTGCCGTATCCAAACCACTCGATATGGGAGGTAATCGTATCGATGAATTAGGTGCTGCTGCCGGGGGCGTGGTGATTGCTTTACAGACTTTGCTAGAAATTATGCCTAGATTAAGAGTACTTCCACAATTTGCTAATTTAGAAATTCCAGAACATAAAGATCTTAAAGTTATAATTCAAGGTTTTGGTGCTGTTGGAGCTCATTCAGCACGTATATTAAAAGAACGCATTCCACAAGTTAAAATAATTGGGATTAGTGATCTAGAAGGTTATTTATATAATGAATCTGGGTTACCAGTTGAAGATCTTTTTAAATTGTGGAAAGAAAAACGTTTAGTTACGAATATATATTTTAAAAATGAAATTATAAGAGAGGGTTATAAGCATCCTACAAAATTTTCTACTAATTCCAATAATTTACTTCTAGAAAATGCTTTTTGTATGATTCCAGCTGCGCCTGTATTTAATTATCTGGGGGTCTGGCAATCTGAGGATCCTTCAACGACAGTGGATCGGATGGGTAAATGGTCAGTGATTGTGGAAGGGGCTAATACCTATTCTCCAGATCCAAATAGAAAAGCTGCTCGTATTCGTATGGAACAAATTGTATATCGTGAGAAAGGAGTAATGATTGCAAATGATTATTTAGTTAATTCTGGAGGAGTCATCTATGCTGCTCAAGAACATATTATCAAAACACCCGATCATTTACAAATCCCAGAAAAAATGTTAGGTGACCATATAGCGGTAGAAAGTTGGCTAAAAGACCATGCTATTGAATTTTCCGAACTCTCAAAAAGACGATTAACAGCTGGAGAAGAATATAGAGAGGATGTTATTCATAATAATATGATTGAATTAGTTAATTTATTAGCTAACAATCCAGATATGCTTCCCTTCGCAGCTGCTGAACGTATTAGTGTACAGCGCCTCACTGCAAAAGAAAGTGAACGTACTGCAAAAGAAATCATGGTTTCAATACCTACCATTGATGTTAATAGTAATTTACAAGAAGCGGCGGCATTAATCATAAATAGTATGAGTGGGATAATTGCTGTTCTTTCTAAAGATAAGCTTGTAGGAGTTGTAACAGATTGGGACGTTACAAAAGCTACTGCTGAGGGAACTATTGATGTAAAGCTTGATAAAATTATGACTAAGAATGTTATCACAGCATCTCCGAACTTTACTATTTTGGATATTGTAAGAGAACTTGAGCAATATCAAATTTCTGCTATACCTGTTGTTGATGAAGGAAAAGTATTGGGTGTGGTTAGTTCAGACTTAATAACGCAACAATACATCTTAAGTTATTTACAAGGTCATCAAAATCTCTAACTAATCAAATATTTCATGTAAGACTCTACCTTGAGCATTATTTGGTTTTGGAATTTTTAGTAAATTAGCTAAATTAATCTAATAATATCTCATAATATTATAAAGCGTATCCCGCTGAGCTGGGCGCTTTCCAGCAGCTTTAATAATTTCAATAATTTCATCAGGAGGTAAATATTCACCAAATTCTGCTCCGGCACTTTTAGAAATATTTTCTTCCATTAAAGTGCCTGAAAAATCATTCACCCCATAGTTTAGAGAAACTTGAGCAAGTTTGGGACCAAGTTTCACCCAACTACATTGGATATTATCTATATAATTATTAAAAAATAGACGTGCAACACAAAATAACTTTAAATCTTCCATTCCATAACTAGGCTTTAGTGGATAATCTGTAAGTTTTGATAAAATTGGCTTTTCCTTAACAAAAGGTAATGAAACAAATTCAGTAAAACCATTAGTTTTCTTCTGAATCTCTCTTAAAATCTCTAAATGTTTAATCCTGTCAGATAATGTCTCTATATGTCCATACATTATTGTTGAAGTCGTTCGTATACCAGTTTTATGAGCTAATTTGATAATGTCAATCCATTGAGATGTGGAAACTTTATTAGGACAAATAACCTTACGAACCTTATCAACTAGAATTTCAGCTGCTGTCCCTGGTATTGAATCTAAACCAGATTTTTTAAGTTCTTTCAAGGTATTTTCCACCGTATCTCCATATAACTTTGACATATAGAATACTTCTTGAGGAGAAAAAGCATGAATATGAATTTTTGGATCAATCTTTTTGACAGCTTTGATAATTTCCAAATAATAATCAAATTTTAATTGAGGATTTATACCACCTTGAATACATACTTCTGTACAATTAAAATTTTTCGCTTCAATGACTTTTTTTCTTATTTCTTCAATACTTAATAAAAATGCATCTTCGTGATTTGCAGGTAGACTAAATGAGCAAAATTTACATCCTTGAAAACAAATATTTGTAAAATTTATATTTCTATTTATTATAAAAGTCACAATATCTCGCTTTTTTTCATAACAAATTTGATCTGCTACGTAGCGTAAAGCAAAAAATTCTTTACCATGAACTTTTAATAATTTTAAAGCTTCTTCAGAAGAAATCTCTTTATTACTTAACGCTTTTTTTAAAATTTTCTTTGTCTCAGTTTTTATCTGGTTGAATATCTGAGAAGCTATCATCAATAATTTATATTATCAATAGTTTTTTTAATATTTTCTGGACAGAAACCATTTTTTTGTATATATTTGTCATATATTGGAAGCCTTTCTTGGAGTATATAATTTTTAGCCTCACATATATTTTTTAATTCATCAATCTGGGGCCATATCTTTTCTGGATTTATATAATCTAAAGAAAATGGTGAAATTCCACCAAAATCATTTACTCCCATTTCAATAAATTCTATTTCATATCCTGATATGAGATTTGGTGGAACTTGGATCGCAATTTCATTTTCAAAGATAATTTTCGCAGTTCCAAAAATTCTAAGGATATCTTTTATATTAATTACTTTTTTTGGTTGGTAAGGAATTCCTGGTTTATTTACAAAATTCTGGATTATAACTTCTTGTATATGGCCATAAGCTTCATGAATTTCTTTAATTAAAAACAAATCTTTTATTCTATCATCTAATGATTCCCCAATCCCTAATAATAATCCTGTTGTAAAAGGTATTTTTAATTTTCCTGCATTCTTTATGTGATTTATTCGTTTAGTAGGGATTTTTCCTGGAGATCGTTCGTGTACTCCTCCTTTCTTAAATAAATCCATACTGGTACTCTCAAGCATCAAACCCATACTGGCATTATAATTTTTTAATAGTCTCAAATCGTCAATAGTCAGTATACCTAAATTTGTATGAGGCAATAAATTAAAATCTAGTAAGTAGTTAGAAATATCTTTTACAAACTCAATAAAATCACTGCAATCTCTCTTTTTTAATTCATCTTTAACTTCCTTAAAACTATCTGGTTTTTCTCCAGACATTATCAAAGCCTCTTTACAGTTATAACGAATACCCATCTGAATTAGAGTTTGCATTTGTTCATTTCCAAGTAATATTACATTACTTTGACCATCTAATTTAGGAATTCTAAAATTGTAAAAACAATACCCACAAAAGTTTTGACAATAATTTGATAATGAAATTGTGAAATTTTTTGAATAAGTAATTACTTTTTGCTCATTAGTAGGTAATTGAGCTACAATATCTTTGACTTTTTCTTTTATTTTCTTTAACGTTAAATTCTTTAATTGTTCAAAATCGTCTTGAATATTCATTTATCGCTCCTTTTGTAATTTAAAACAACATAATTATCTCTATCATTAATATTAAGCAATCTAAATCTGGGTGCTTGAATCATTTTTTCAAAACCTTCACCCTCTACTAAGCTTACAGCATCTTTTCCTCCAATAATCCAAGGAGCAATCGTCAGTCTTATTTCATCAATTAAATCGTTTTTAATAAAACTCCAATTTAAAGTACCACCTCCTTCTAATAAGATTGAATGTATTCCTAATCTATATAAAAGAGGCATTAGTTTAACTAAATTAACTCTCCTACCTGCTCCAGACTGGATAATTTTCACATTAGATGCCTCAAATTGTCTAATTTTCTTAATTGGAACTCTTTCAGTAGTGCAAATTATAGTGGGATAAATTTCTGATTGAAAACTAATAACATTTGAATCCAAAGGTATTGTTAGTTTACTATCTACAACAATTCGATAATACCCCTTGTGCTCATGAAATTTAATGTGTAATTTTGGGTTATCCTTTAGAATTGTTTCTTTTCCTACCAAAATTGCATCCATTTTACTACGAATTTTATGAACTTCTTTCCAATCTTGTTCATCAGATAATTCGGGGTCTCCTGCTCTTGAAGCTATTTTTCCATCAATAGACATTGCTGCGCTTAGCAAAACATAAGGTTTTTTAATCACAACTTTTTCACTTTCTTTCAAACGCAAGTTCTCCTTTTATATAGGTCTTTTTAACATTTTCTGATTTTGTACGCTGTACAATTAGCGGATATATTTTATTTATGTCAATATTTATTGAATAAAAGTTTGGATCGTTTAAATTGATAAGGAAGAGATCAGCTATTTTTCCTTTTGAAATAGAACCTAATTTTTTTTCGATTTTAAAATTTCTTGCAGCATTAACTGTAACCATTTTTAAAATGTCTTTAGCGCTAATTTTCACGCTAATATCATTTTTGCACAATACTCTCGCTATTCTGTAAAAATAACGCATTTCTTCAAATAAATCAGGATTATTTGCCATTACATTATCAGTTCCTAAAGAAATTGGAATCTTCAATTTTAATATATTCAATATGGGAGGAAATCCAGTTCCAAAATACCCATTAGATCTTGGACATAGAACTAAAGATAAATTCTTTTTATTTAAATGGATCAAATCCTTTTTAATAAAATGAGTTCCATGAATTACAATATCAACTATACCTTCATTAAACATTTCATTTATTAAATTTTCATTTCTTTCTAACTCAGCACAATGACAAGCGATTTTCTTTTTTAACTTTTCTTTGTTAAAGTTCAAAATTTCTTTTATTTTAGAGGAAATATTATGATAGCTTGGTAAACCAATACCATCAGCCACTTTAAAAATAGATTCAATTTCTTCTGGATTACCAAATCGCCCAAAAATTAGATAATTAATTGGAAATCTTTTTAATGCGTTATTTAAAAGATTTATACCTTCCATATTTCGTTCTCTAAAGTCAATAAAGCACGTTATACCAGTTGAAACCATTTCAGCAGCAGCATTTTGCATTCCTATAATTTTTATTTTTTCAGGTATCTTTTGTAATAGTTCATGCTTAAGCCCATAAGGGGGAGAAACAATTTTTTTTAAGTCATGATTATATCCCATTTCTTTTGCAAAACTGTCTCCAATGTGAATATGTGAATTGATAAAACCTGGAATCATTAAAAAAACATTTTTTTCCTTCGAAATATCTATTTCTTCTCGAATTTCATCATATTCTATATTTATAATCATTCCTTCGTCATTAATATCTAAACTAACATTCTGTTTAAGTTCTAAATTATCACCAATTAATGCATATCTGCAAAAAATTTGATTCTGAGGCATTAACTTCTCGAATTTTTATAAAATTTATATCTAATATATAAATTAGATCTAATCTTTTTATAAAACTAGACTATAGAATTTATTTTTTTAAAATTGGTGGTACAAAATTCATAAGTTTAAAATGGATTTACAGAGTTCTAATTCAGGAATAGACATAGCAATAGATCGTGTTGGCATAGTAGGACTTGAGAAGAAAGTCGAAATTGTTCAAGAGGATAAAAGATATTCGTTTTATCCAAAAATTTCAGCTTTAATAGCTCTTCCTGCTCAACAACGAGGTATTCATATGTCAAGAACTTCTGAAACTATAGAAGAAGTTATAAATGAGGTCATTTTTAAACCTACGCCTGCAATTGAAGTTGTCACTGATAGAATTGTAAAAAAAATATTGGAACGCCATCCATATACCTCAAGAGCTTATGTTAAATTGAAAGGGAAAATTGTTGTTCAAGTTAGGGAAAATGAGCAAAGAACCATACAAAAATCTTATGATATAACCTCTTTTGCAAAAGCAAAAATAAAAGAATCGGGAGAAATGGATTTTAATTATTTTATAGGAGCAAGCGCGGTGGGAATGACTGTTTGTCCATGCGCAAAAGAAATGTCTCAAGAATATGCTGAAGAAATTATCAAAACTAGAAAAGATATTAACATTTCAGAAGAAGATATTAAAAAATTAATCAATATACTTCCTTTCTCATCACATAATCAACGTTCAGTAGGTACAATTATAGTACAAATTAAGGATTTAAATAAACATAAAATTGATGTTTTAGATATAATTGATATCATCGAGATGTCAATGAGTGGAAAAATACAATCTGTTTTAAAACGACCAGAAGAAGCGGAATTAGTTAGAAGTGCTCATTTGAAACCATTATTTTCTGAGGATGTCATTAGAGAGATGGCACAGAATTTCATTTTAAGAGATTTTCCAAATATTGAAGATAACTTTAAAATAAAATTTAAAATAGAAAGCTTTGAATCTATTCATCCACATAACGTATATGCTGAATTAAAAACTACAGTTGGAGAATTAAAAGAAAACCTAAAATTGAAAAGTTAATTATTTAATTTCTTACAAATTTTCTATTCAGCTAGTTCTTTTTTCTTAAAAAATGTCTATAGATAATTAAATAATCCTTTACACTAATTATCCTAGGATTACTTTTAAAGGTAGATGGAATAGGGGTACTACATCGTGAACACAGATTTGAGGTTCGTAACCAATCTTTAAATTCATCTGCATGTGCTGGGTATCTACAATGTGGGCACAAGATTATCCCTCTCCCTCTATCCTCAGGAAGTTTTGGTAATTTAAAACAAAAAATACATTTAAAATCGTCCTGTGATAGATATGATCCTATTGGCTTATATCTATTTAGATCTCGACTTTTTGATGTTGGTTTTACACTTCTAGTTTGGGTAGTTTTTGTTGTTCTTGTTCTATTTGTTTGTCTATGTGAAGTTGGTGTTGTTCTTGATGATTGAGTACTTGATCTTGTTGTTCGAGATATATTTCTAGATGTTGGTGTTGATCTAATTGTTGTACTTACAGTTTGTCTTTGTCTTCTAGGCGAAGATAATGCAGTAGGAGATGTTAATGAATTTATTCTCCTAGTACGTTGTGCTATATAATCACGAGTTAATGTTGGCAATGGTCTTTGTGAACTAATAAATCCAAAAACAATTAATATCAATATTGTAATTATGAATAATAATAAAAGGTTAAGATCTACAGAGAAGTGAAGCGGGATTAATGGAAAATTATAGAATTCAATAACAGTATAAAAAATAATCCAATAAAATATTATAAAAAGAAGAACAATAAAGGTTAAAATATATCCAAATAACCTAGCTTTTATTGATTTCGTTCCAAAATAAATAACATTATATTTCTTAAAACAACGATATAAAGAATGAGCGCCATATAATACAAATGGAAATCCAAAAATGATACTCCACCAACTAAAATATAGATCTGAACCCTCTAGAAGGTTTTCAGCCAGAATACCGGTAAAATAACCCCAAATAGAGTAAAAAATTCCGATAAATAAAGGGATTATGACAAAAAAGGCAGTATTGTGTGGTGAATTAAATTCGCGGTGACGTTTTACATTTTCTAAAATTTTAATAGTAAATATTATCCATAAACCAATTAATAACCAAGTTACAAATACATTAAATGAGTCTAAAATAGCACCATGGATTATGCCTATGATTAAAAAGATAATTAATGATATCGCAACAGTTTTAGTTTTCACCATGGTTTAAGAATCACCACATATTAAAGAATTTAATCTTCATCATATTCCAAGTAAACAGGTTTCCCCTCAATAATAGGATTCATAAATGCCAAGATTTCAGGCAACATTCGAACATCTAAATACCCTTTTATATTATATGGTAAAGAAAACCATTTTTTTGTTCTGATATTTGCACGATAAATCTCAAATCCTAATGAAGTACCATCAATTTGATATGGATCTATAACAAGAGCAATAGCCTTATCCCATAATTTTTGATATCTAGCTTGAGTTCCTATATCTTCATTAGACATAAAACACCCATAAGATGGATGAGAATGATACCATCCACAGATGTATAATTTATTCCTCTTAATATCTTTAAAAGCTCTCACATAATTTTTATAATCTTTAATTTCAGCATAAACAGCTGTACCATGACCCATTGGATAAGCATCTTCTATATGAAGAATACGCCCAGAATTATCTAAATTGCCGGCAAGTAACCCTATCACTTCAACCCAATCCTCCCTTGGGATCTTAGAGTGAGCATATTTTAAAGAATGGCTTGCTATCTTAAGAATAGCTTTAACTGTTATAGTTATCTTGGCTTCAGTGTCATTATGTTTAATATATGCTATTTCTGATTCTTTTGATGAATTCTCATGTGTAATGTTAATTTTTTTGGTATGATCTGAAGGCTTATTTTGACTAAATTCAGAAGTTATTTCATCTATCAATTCTTCTTCTGATTTTAATTCAGTATATATCTCTTCAAGCAGTTCTTTTTTAATTTTTTCCTTAATTTTATGTTTTATTGCTTCTTTGATTAAATTACTATTATTATTATTATTATCATAATTCATTAAATTTTCACCATTTCTCATTAGCATACTTTTTAACTAAGTTTTTGACTTTTTTATCGAAAAATTTAGGATTTTTAATCATTTCTAATGCTGCTTTTTTATTAAAAACATCTGTTGGATTTACGTACTTACCACGGGTGTTTAACATAGCAATTATTGCTTGAACAATCGTGACAGCGGTTTTTGATGGACTCCATCCACCTTTTTTACCAACTAAAGAGGGATCTACTAATGCTAAACAAATATTTCTCTGTCCTTTATATTCACTCGGTTTTGGCCAAAAATTTGGATGCCAAATTGGAGTATGCATTCTTACAAAAGGAGGTTGTTTAGGATATTGAGCAGGAAATTTCATTTCCAATCTAAAAAGACCACCTGAATATACTGTCCCTTTAGGTCCTCTAAAAGAGATGGCTAAGTGATCAATACTCTTCTTTTTAGGATTAAAAGGTTTTAATTGAACAATAGATCCTTCTTTTAACATTTTTTTTAATCCCCCAAAATCTTGGGAAATTCTACTACTTCTTATACTCATATTCTCAACCCTTTTTTTTCATATTAATTAATTTTTTATTTTAAATTTTTATAGAAAATATTTTTTGATTAAATTTTTATTTTAATTTTAAGGTTACAAAAATCTCTCCATCTTTAAATCCAGCACTAGTTATGAATTCATAATTTCTTAACCCATTTTCAATTGGATTCTTTTCTAAATCTACAATTTTAATATCATTGAAATCTAATAAAGTTAGAACAGGTTCATAATCAGGATCCAATTCAAAACCATTTTTCTCTAATATTTTAATTATATTTATGCAAGGTGATTGAGATCTTAATTTTATAGATACTCTTCGAACACTTCTACCACACTGAGAACATTCTGGATTCCTATGTTTCTCAATATGGTAAAATTTCATTGTCATTGCATTAAAGATAACATAACTTTTAATAGGTTCACCTAATCCTTTATGACCTTCTTTCCAATGTAGAATTTTTATTGCTTCATGTGATTGTAAAGCAGAAATAATTGCATTTATAGTTATTATACCAGGATCATGTCTATCAATAATTTTCACAATGTCATCTTCTGTGTATTCAGGTAAGAAATTATGTTTATTCACCAATTCATTTGCGACCTTTTGAATAAACTTAATATCATTTATATCTTTTGGATTAGGATCTCTGTCAAAGTTTTCTTTAAATGCCATATCTCCTTTAAAAAGGCAATGAATCCTTTTTCTGGGGACCCCAACCACTGTACAAGCAGCCATCTCATCACCCTCTACTACTGGTAATGGATTGCACTCATAACAAGCATTTTGATAAGGGAAGATAGTGTATACGTGACCATAATAACCAGATACACCTCCATCTACTAATGGCTTTTTAAACCTTATGCATTGTGCATTTAAGTTAAGTCGTGCATTCATAGAATCAAGACCTCCTATAACAACATCAGCAGCTTGATATACAGCAGGATTTAACCTTTCTAGAGAAGTATGATATCCCTTAATAATAACATTAGGATTAATTTCAGTTAGTTTTCTAGCAGCAACCACTACTTTAGGCTCTCCTATCTTCGCTCCTGTAAAAAGTATTTGACGGTTCAAATTAGAATGTTCAATAATATCTAAATCAACGAGATCTAAGTGACCAACACCAAGCATGGCTAAGTTTTTAGCAATTTCACATCCTAAACCTCCAACTCCTACTATTAATACTCTGGTGTTTTTTACTAATTTCTGGGACCAGCCTTCAAGACGGAATTGACGATCGTATAAATCTCTCTCTTCCACTGATAATTCTTTTGTAAAAAAGTCTGAATCCTTATCCAATATAATCACCATTATTATATATTTAAAAAATAAAAAAAAAATAAAGGGCTTTAAGCCCTTATATTATAATTTATGAAGAAAATTATATAAGTTTACCCAGCAGTACTCGCAGGGATCAAAAGAATATCGTCTCCATCACTTACACTATAGTCTTTTAATTGACTATTTTCATCCATTGTAACTCCGCCAGATGATATATGAAAATCATTAGGGTCAAGTCCAAATAAATTCCCTAATGTTTGCTTAATATCACTTACATGATTAGCATCATTCACAGTTAATTTCTCCTTCTTTTCACCAGGACCAATAGTTGACATGAAATATAGAGTTAATTTCTTTCCTGCTGAAGGGGTTTTAGTTGCGGGAGTTTTAGATTTTACTGGTTCTTCCCCAACCAAATCTTCATCAAATTCATCAAAACTCATTCAAATCACTTCCAATTTTGGTTTTTTAAAATTTTATAATTTTTTTTTAAAACTTAATAAAATGGCATTAAGAAGATATAATAAAACCCTATGGAATGATTTTGAAGTTTTTTAAGGTTTTATCAAAAATAAAAAGAAACACATTGGATTCTTAAGAAATTATAGTATAAATTGTATGAATGTCTATTAATATATATAATACATAAATTATGGTTTTAGAGAGAGTATATAATTATAAAAATTAGATTTATTAACATAGTGAAAGTATAGGCTTATGAGTTTTCTGGATAATGCAGAATCTGTTGTTCTTGAATTAGTAAGAGAGTATTTAACAAAAAAAACTTTCTTTTCAATAAGAGAGATCATATCATTTATAAATAATAGAGTAAGGTACAATCCTAATATAAATGAGAATAGAATAGAATTAATCTTAAAGGATTTAATTAAAAGGCGAGTTATTATCCCGGGAACTAGATTAATGAAAAATAATATCGTTGAGCATCCAAAAAGGAATGAGATATTTAATTATATTAAAAGAAAACCTTCAAATATTAATGGAATAATGAAAGCTCTAAATATCGGAAGTAATCAAGCTTTATGGCATTTATCATGTCTAGAAAAATTTCAATTTATTCGATCAAAAAAAATCAATAATCATAGAATTTTCTTCAAATTTGAGTCAAATTCTGAACTTGATGAGTTTTACTTTTATTTAAATAAAGAAATCGTTCAAAAATTAATTAATTTTATGAAGAAAGAAAATAAAGCATTAAAAATTACAGATATAGCAAATAGCTTAAAAAAAAATCACAGTACTATTAAGAAATATATCGATATTTTAAAAAACCTGAAATTAATTAAAATTGAAAAAATTAAAAATAGAAATGGATTTAAATTAGACTCAGAGAAATATTCTAAAGTTAAAAAATCAATTCAAGGTGTATGAATATAAAAACTCCAATTTTATTCCAATGGAATTTATATTTTAAATTATTTATTTAAAATTCAGAAAATACTTTAATTAAAAAATTATGAGAAACAAATACAGAATTTTAAGTGTTATAACTCTTTATAGTATTTTTCTTTTAATCTATATGTTTTTTTTCCTATTACAGATAGAAAGTATTCCTTTATTTCTCTTCTTGACTATTGGTAGTGTCGCAGTATTATCCACAAGTACTATCTATACTGTCTTACACTCCAAAGATAGTCAAGACAGAAAGATAAGAGAAAAGAAATATTTTGCTAAACAAAAGCCGATTAAAAAGAAAATAGTAGATATTATTGAAAATTATATCGATACAATGCCTTCAATAGAAGAATACATTACATCAAATGAATCACATGAAAATATTCCTGTAATAGACAAATATATATTTTCAGTTTTTAATCAGGAAGAATTAGATAAAATAAACCTTTTAGGATTATCAAAAATGGATAAAATAGTGTTTATTAGGGAAATGTTATATTTTGACCCAAATGAGAGGAAAAGTTTAATAGAAAATATGTTGAAAAGCAAGGATAAAACTGATGAGGAGATAATATATATACCACCAATGAATCCTATTAAAATGGAAGACCAGCTCCGAATTTATATAAGATCATTAGTTGAGCCGGGCGAAAAAACGAAAATAATTATTGTTAACACTATTGAGTTAATAAGTGTAGTGAAAGAAAGAGTAGGGATATTATTTAATTACAATTTAAAAGATTTTCTGTTATCCTCTGGAGGTATATTATTGCACGAAAACTCACAAATAAAAGACTATGATATAGATGATGATGATGAAATTGCTCTAATCCCATCAAGAAAAGAAAAAGATTAAAAATAGAGGCTCTAATTTTAAAAACATTTACTCTTTTGAACGATTTAACCAGCAGTACTTGCAGGAATTAAAAGTATGTCATCTCCATCATTCACATTATAATCTTTTAAAGGAAAACTCTCATCCATAGTTACTCCACCTGAAGATAAATGAAAATCAACAGGATCTAAACCAAATAAATTTGCTACAGTTTCTTTAATATCTCCAACATGATTTCCTGAATTTATAAGTAATTTTTGTTTTTTCTCACCTGGACCAATAGTAGACATAAAATATACTGAAATCTTTTTCCCTTCAGGAATAGTTTTAACAACAGGAGTTTTAGATTCAACTTTATCGTCTGGAGTTTTAGAACTTAATTCTTCTAAATCTTCATCAAATTCTAATTCTTCATCGAAATCCTCATCAAATTCGTCATCAAATCCCATCATTCTACACCATTTATTTAATAATTGACTTTTACTTTTATTTAGGGATGATTTTATATAAATAATAGAAATTATTCTATATAAATAGATTTTAATAAAATATCTCATAAGAATAAATTAAAATCTTTATTAATCAACCCATTTTTAAGTTTAATAATATATTTTTAAGAAAAATGAATAAATATGAAAGATAAGATACCTCCTAAATATGAAATTCATGAAAAAACACCAGATGAGTATTTAGAATTAATACCAGATAAGAAATTGCTAAATAAAATTAGAGAAGAGAGAAAAAAGTTAAATAAAGAAAAAGGTGAATGGCAGAAAGTTCTCGAACAAATGGAAGGGTATAATAACAACCTAAATGAGCTTGAGAGGAAAAGAAAACAGACCGAATTAGAGATAAGAAATCTTTCTAATAATCGTGATAAATTACGAGATGAAATAACTAACCTACAAAATAATATTTTTGATAAAAAACATCATTTGGATGAGGAAGAAAGACAATTAGAAAGAATTCGAGATGATTTAGAAAGGATTAAACGAATTAAAACTAAAATACCTAACATGGAAAGAAGAGAAAGTGCTTTAAAGAGAACTATTAACGATTTAGAAAATAAATTAATGGATTTAAGGAACGAAATTAAGCATCTAACCAAAGAAAGAGATAATTTAAATACGGAAATTGATAACTTTAGGAGGGAGATTTTTGGTGAAAAAAATCGAATTTCTGATGAAAAGCAAAAATTAAAAGAAGATAGAGAAAAAGCTCATTATAAAATAAAAGATTTAAATCTAAAAGCTAGTGAAATTGATAAGAAAAAAGTAGATCTGAAAAAATATAGAGATAAAGTAGAAAGGGATGGAAACGCTTTGGAAAAGAGAAAACGGGAACAACAAGCAAGATTAAAAGAGTTAAATAGAAAAGTTCCTCTTGCAGAAGATCAGTATTACACATTAACACGCAAAATTCCTGACTTAGAGGAAAAACTTAGAAGACTAAATAATGAGTATAAAAAATTGGAAAAAGAAAAATCAATGATACATAATGAGAAAAATACAATAAAACGGGAAAGAGAAAAATTAGAAAGAGACAAGGAGAGGTTTCTAAGAGAAAAAAGAGATTTTGAAAAAGAATTAAGAAAGGCTAAAACTATCCCAAAATACAAAATTAAAACAAAGACTCCTTCAAAATATTAATTAATCTTATAGTGAAATTCATGGAAATTATTGAAGGAATTGAAGGAGATTATATAGAAACCAAGAAACATAATCTATTTTTTGATATTAAGGGCTTACTCCATCCTGATGATAGAAAAATCTGCTTTTTAAGATTTTATCCACATCCGGAAGGAGATAGGATAAAAAGTGGTATGCGTTTTAGAAAAATCTACAATATTAATGAAAGATATTCAATTTTAAGAGAGAAATTCCCTAATTATCTTTTTTATTCTAAAGAGCTAGATTTAGAGCTACAAGGAGTAAAAAATGATGAGATTAAGCATATATATACCCCCAGACATTTCTTCAAAATTTTGAAAGAAAAAGTAACTATGAATAATAATGAGAAAATATCAAAAGAGTTATGTGACTTTTTCATTACAAAAGGAGAAATTTCTGAAAATTCAATAGGAATTTCAGGTTCTACTATGGTTGGATTAAATAAGGATGATTCTGATATTGATATAATAGTTTATGGCACAAAAACAAGCTTGAAATTCCAAGAAAGATTAAAAAAGATATTATTTGAATCAAAGAATTGTAGAACATATACTTTAGAAGAATTTAGACATCATTATAATTGGAGAGTTGGTGGATCTGATATCTCTTTTGAAGATTTCATGATAAGTGAAAAAAGAAAGCTTCATCAAGGAAAATTTCATAGAATTGATTTTTTTATTAGGTATATAAAAAATCCCGAAGATTGGAAGGGAAATTTTTATGATTATAGGTATAAAAATTATGGAAGGCTTAAAATAAAAGCGATAATTACAGATTCGAAAGATTCAATATTTACTCCTTGCTCTTACAAAATTAAATGTTTGAGATTATTAGATAGTCAACTTATTTCCAATAAGATTGATGTTAAAGATATTTATGAGATAAACTCATTTAGAGGTCGATTTTGTGAGCATGCAAAAGAAGGTGAAACTATTTTAGTTGAGGGAAAGCTAGAACAAGTTAATTTTCAAGATAAAGAAGAATATCTTCGGATATTATTAACTGATCAGATTAATGATAAAATGATAATTTTAAAATAATTAAAAACCATAGATATTTCAATGAAAATATACAACGCTGATTTACATATTCATTCTCCACATTCTATTGGAGTTTCAAAATCCTTAAGCTTAGATACGATGGTTGAAACTTGTAGAAAAAAAGGTTTGAATATTTTGGGGACAGGAGATGTATTACAACCAGATTGGCTAAAATACTTGGAACAAAAACTAGAAATGAATAGCGATGGTGCGTATTCTTATAAGGATATTTATTTTATTCTTCAATCTGAAATAGAAGATCAAGAAAGTGTGCATGAAGTTGTTTTTTTTGAAAGTTTTGATACAGTAAGAAAAATTCAAAAAAAGTTAGCACCTTACTCAAAAAACATTTTAGATCAATGGGGGGGTCGCCCAAGAGTAAATTTATCTCCCGCAGAATTAGTTGATATAATATCGGAAGAAGGGGTTTTAATTGGTCCAGCACATGCCTTTACACCTTTTAAAGCAATATTCCGGCAGAATAAATTTAAGACTCTTGAAGAATGTTATCAAGATGCAAACAAAAAAGTCTCTTTTATAGAATTAGGATTATCTGCTAATAGTGATCTCGCAGATAGGTTAGAATGCCTAAAAAATGTTACATTTTTAAGTAATAGCGATGCCCATTCACAAGATCCTCGATCTTTAGGCAGAGAATTTAACAAATTTGATATTGATAATCCTTCTTTTGAAGAAATATTATTAGCAATTAAACGAAAAGAAAACAGAAGGATTATATTAAATGTAGGACTACATCCTAAGCTTGGAAAATACTATAATATGTTTTGTAATAAGTGTCGAAGGAGAATCCTATTTAAGAAATCAAAAAAAAATATTCAGAATGTATTTAATCAATATTCAATTACGGAAGATTTCATAATAATTTTCACGAATAACCCGCAGGCAGCTAAAATTCAATATATTAACCAAGTAGCAAAAAATAAAATGGTTTGTCCTGCCTGTAAAGAAGAAATAGGTAAAGATTATAAAGTAAAATTAGGTGTAAGTGAAAGAATTGATGTTATTTCAACAAATGAGAAACCTGTTCATCCAGATCATAGACCCAATTATATAAATGCTGTTCCATTAATAGATATCATCCGCTCCCTCAAAAAAATAAAGAGCACAACAAGCAAATCAGTTTTAAATGAATATAATAAAATAATTGATGAACTGGGCACTGAGTTTGAGATTTTAATCGATCTTCCACTTGATAAAATCGATAATTTTGATAAAAATATTGGTTCTATAATAAAAGCATTCAGAAATAATGAGATTGAGTATACCCCTGGAGGAGGAGGTACATACGGTCAAATAAAACTTGAATTATAATAATAAAAATTTTACTTATCAGTTAAAAAAAATCTGTTAAGGATTTTTAATAATTAAACATTGAACTCTAAATCTAATTTTAACATCTCTCCACACTTGTTACATGTAAGCCAATCGAAAATTTTAACACAGGTAACTAATAATTCCATTTGATTCCGAGGAAATTGATTTTTAAACTTCTTTTTATAGCCGCAATTTGGACAGCTAATTATAGCTCTTACATTTATCAAATCACTATGTTCTGAAGCACTGTCAGATTTACCGCTAGTATTTTTTATATTATCAATTTCCATATTTTAAAACCCTTAACACTATATTCATGAAAATTCAGACTTATAAATTTTCTTCTACTAAAGTATGTCATTTATTTCACACGAACAATAAGATTATAAATAATTAAAATAAGACTTATTTTTTCAGATTTTTTGATTTGATGATTTTGTTGTATTAAAATATTGTAAAACTGTAATTTGATAAGAGTTTGGGAGTTTGTTTCTCATATTATGTAAGTATTACTTCCATATATTATTCTAATATTTCTCTCGTATTATAATAACTTTGGTTTATGCTGATAAAATTGAAAGATGAGGAACGAATTGATTTAACAGATTTAGCGCAAAGTCGTTTATCTGTAAGATCAAGATTTAATGAAATCAAAAATTTTCATAAACAAAATGCAAATCCTGATAATGTCTGTGATGATGATAAGTTTCTTTC
Organism: Promethearchaeota archaeon; assembly: GCA_016839585.1. GTDB lineage: Archaea > Asgardarchaeota > Lokiarchaeia > Sigyniarchaeales > SOKP01 > Loki-b32. The sequence continues at coordinate 132,404 of JAEOTZ010000072.1, read as the reverse complement.
GGACTTAGTAAAAGTTTTAAGAATTAGATCTTTGGTTGTTGGTGTTGGTGGGGCAGGAAACAACACAGTTTCCCGATTAGAGGATATGGGTATTAGTGATGCTGAAACTTTAAATATTAATACTGATGCTCACGATTTATATTATTCGAATGCAAAACATAAAATCTTAATCGGAAAAGAAAGATGTAATGGATTGGGTTCTGGAAATGATCCTTCCGTTGGAGCTGAAGCTGCAGAAGAAGATCGTGAAAGAATTCGTAAAACATTGAATGCTGATATTATCTTCCTAACTTGTGGTTTAGGTGGAGGTACAGGTACAGGTGCAGCGCCGATTATAGCACAAGAAGCAAAAAAAAATAATTGTATAGTTGTTACATTCTGCTCACTTCCATTTAAATCTGAAGGTGATCAAAGATTAATTAGAGCCAATTCTGGTCTTAAAAATTTAGCCGAGTATTCTGATACATTAATTGCAATCCCAAATGATAATCTATTACATATTGTAGGAAAGATCCCTATGATTACAGGTTTTAAAATAATGGATGAAGTGTTAATAAGAAATATCGGTGAAGTTGTGAACTTGATTAATAATTGTGGGTTAGTAAATATAGATTTCGCAGATGTAAAAAGAGTCTTTGAACGGAAAGAAAAATATCCTTCTGGATTAATCGGAATAACTGAATCTTTAGGAGATGAATCAGATTTAATTGAAAAATCAAAATTGGCTTTAAATAATCCACTTTTGAAGCCAGATCCTAGTCAAGTTAAGAGATGCTTAGTATCAGTAACAGGTGATCATACCTTATCTTTAGATAATGTAGATAAAGTCATTTCGACTATTTCAAATGAAATCCCTAAGAGTGCACAGCTAAAATTCGGAACAAGTATGGATGCAACCTTAGGTTCAAAGATAAAAATTATGGTTGTAGCAAATGGACCAGTTTCTCCCTATGTGAAAGCAGCTATAGATTCAGATAATGATTCTGTGCCCATAAGTGTAGTTGGAATTTAACTCTTTTTTAAATTCTTGTTTTTTAGTAAAACTATATAATATTCAGAAGTTAGAATTGTTTTTCTAAACTTTATTTTGTTTGTATGTTTTTAATGATAATAACATATAATAAAATTTCAACGTGATAAATTTAATGAGTGGAATGCCTAAAGCTAAATTAAAAAGTGAGATCCTAAATTTCTTGGATAAAAGAAAAGTGTTAGTACTGTGTACTTGTAGCAATAATATCCCCCGAGCAACTCCTATGGATTTCTATACAGAGAAAGACAGTTTTAATATATATGTAGGACCTGCCCCTGGAAGAAAAGTTAAGAATATTGAAAACAATCCAATTGTTAGTATTGGCATCTATACTCCCTTATCTGAAGGAAAAATCCAAGGAATGCAGATTACGGCTTCTGGGAAAGAAAGAATTATATTTTTAAAAGAAGGAGATGAAGAATTCGAAAAAGCTCAGAAAATTGTCCGAGGAAAAAGAAAGCTTTTATTAAAAATTATACCTGAAAAAATTGAACTTCTTGACTATGATTTTATTAAAGAAGGATATTCAAGACTTCAAGTTCTAGAATTATAAAAAGTAATAAATCACTTAACTTAAAATTAATGTGTAAAGCATTGTATATCCCAATATAATTAAAAAGTGAATCATTGCGAAAAATGAGCCATTTTTTAGTAAACGCTTGTAATTCAAATTCACCACTTCATATTTTTTTGCCATTGATAGGGTGAGAAGATCACATGCAGAGCCTTGTGGTAAAAAATTACCTGCCATGTTAACACCACCTATGAAAGCAATTATGATTGGGTTAGGAAAGAAACCTTCTCCTATGAATGCCGAAAAAATCGGGAGAAGAATGATGGTAACAGGTGTTCCAGCAAGAAATGCGGAGAACAGAGAAGAGAGGCTTAATGTTATCAATACGGCAAGATAAATGTTGTCATTCACCAAATCTACCAAACCTGTGGAGATTAACTCTGAAAAGCCATATCTTGATAAAGAATTCGAAAGAATGAACAAAATCGCAAAAGTAATGATGATTCTCCACTCAATATCGTTTTTAAGATCTGAGAAATTCGAATTCTTAGAGTGAGTAAGAAGAAGGATAGCTGCAGATATGATAGCGACAAGAGCAGGTTCGAATCCTAAGATCATGAACACGAAGGTGGCGAGAAGAATGAAGGCTGTCGTTAAAAAGTAATTCTTATTCCTGATCACAACCCCGGGGTCAATCATTGATAAAAATATCTTCTTATTTTCTTCAGTTGGTTTTTCTTCATTTTTTAATAGAAGTCTATCAATCAAGTAAATGGTGGATATTAACGTGATTAGAAATAAAATACCCATATTAGCAAAATACTCACCAAAACCCCAATTAAATTCTTGACCGATTATTAAATTTTTTAAACTCGAGACAGGCGTGAGTATCGCACCGATATTAATAGTAATGGTCATTCCCATCATGTATGTACCAGCAGGTATCTTTAAAAATCGGCATGTCCTATAAATCAATGGAACCAATATCAATGAGAGGGTTAAATCCTCTATAAAGCCGACAATAATGCCCGTAAACAGACAAATCATATAGAAGAATAACCGATTATTTCCTTTCGTGATATGAATCAATTTAATTGCGATATATTCCAAAACTCGGTCATCAATAGCAAAATAGATGACTATCTGCATAGCAAATAGGAAGATTAACGTTTTAAAATTAATAAACCCAAGAATTTCTTCCTCTTCAACATCAGTAAATGTGAGCATTGAAACTACTGCGATGGCCCCTATGATTAATGCAATAGGGAAATAATCAAACTTTTGTTGAGAAAAAAAAGCCATCAAAATCGCAAATAAAACCAGTATCAACAGTATTGCGTGAAAATCATCAATCATTCTATAAAAAAAATGGTTTTTATTTTAAAAAGTATCACTTACATTTAAGCTTACTTCATACAAATAAATGCACCAAATGAGGAGTATTAGAAATTAAAAAAAAAGATTATTGGTTTATTTTTAGAATAAAAGCTTGATAGCTTCTTCAGCATCCATCAATAACTCAGCATAGTATCTGTAACCTTCCACTGTAGAATATAAAGTATATCTTTTAGCAATTGCTTTCATTGTATCGAGTATTTTATCATCTGGACATTCATATACGGCATATGCTTTAATTTGACCATCTGTGGATGCTGTTACCCAATTATTAATCTTTTTTACGAAATCGGGATAAGCTGGTTTATCCTTTGAAGTATAAACTTTCACCATTTCCTTACCCTTATTTGGCGGGTACCATCCTGTAACTAAAATATGAGCCATTTGATTTCCACCTCTATTTTAATTCAAATTAGAATTTTTTTGCAAATAAAAAATCATTTCTATTGTTTAAAAGGTTTATCTATATGGAATGATAAAAATACTTATTTATTTCAAATTCAAGATTTCAAGTATTAGAGATTATATAGATATTAGACAATATGTTAGTTTTCACAAATTAAGTAAATTAATTATTAATATTTTGGTAAAAATTTTAGGATATAAATTATTTAAATTCATAAGGTAATTATTTATTTTTTATACATCGTGGTATTACAATGCTTTCTAAAGCTGCTTTAGATAAATTGAAACACGCTCAAACGGATAAAGAATTAAAGTCAATTTTCAAAAAGATAGCGTCTAAAAATCCTGATGAATACTTTCCTACTAAAGAACTTAAAAATTTAGGATATATCAGAAAACACTGCGAATGTTGTGGTAATTATTTTTGGACAGTACTTGAAGACAGAACCGTATGCGGAGACCCCATGTGCTCTGGAGGTTTTCAAGTTACTGTAAATAATCCATCTAAAGAAAAGCTCTCATTTATAGGAGTATGGGATAAGATTGTAGAAGTTTTAGAGCCAAGGGGGTATGTTCCAATAAAAAGATACCCATGTGTGGCAAGGTGGAATCCAACTTCAGAATTTACTATAGCTTCTATCTCTGCCTTCCAACCTTATGTAATTACAGGTGAAGTTGAACCTCCTGCCAAAAAGCTTTTAATACCTCAATTCTGTCTAAGATTCAATGATATCGAAAACGTAGGATTGACAGGTTCACATAATTCAGGCTTTGTAATGATTGGGCAGCATTCATTCGTTTCACCAGAAGAATGGAATCAGGGTGAACTGTTTATGGACATGCACGATTTCATTCACAAAGGTGTTGGTGTCCCAAAGAAAGAATTAACCATACATGAAGATTCTTGGGCAGGTGGGGGCTCATTTGGTTGTAGTTTAGAATTTTTTAGTAGAGGTGTAGAGCTTTTTAATCAAGTATATATGTTGTTTGAACAATCCCCCGAGGGTCCAAAAGAACTTAAACTCAAAGTATTAGATATGGGCCTTGGTCAAGAGAGAGTTGCTTGGTTCTCGCAGGGAACCCCTAATATGTATGAGGCAATATTTCCTTATGTATTGTCAAAATTAAGAGAAATCACCAATATCGATTTAGATTTGCACTTATATAATAGATTTTCCCGTTATTCTGCCTTTTTAAACATTGATGAAGTTGATGATATGGATTCTGCATGGCAAAGAGTTGGGAATGAATTAAATATGGATCCGAATGAACTTATAAATAAAATACTACCAATGACCGCTTTATATTCTATAGCAGAACATGCTAGAAGTCTACTATTTGCTATTAATGATGGGAAACTTCCTTCTAATGTGGGAGGGGGTTATAACCTGAGAGTAATTTTTAGACGTGCGATAAGCTTTATAGATAAATTTAATTGGAATATCGATATTTCTGATGTCTGTGATTGGCATGCTAAAGAATTAAAAGATATTTTTCCAGAAGTTTCAGAACATTTGAATGAAATTAGGAAAATTTTGAATGTTGAAAAGGAGAAATATTATGCTAACAAGAAAAAAGCAAAAAGAATATTGGAAAAAGAATTTGAAAAAGGAGAAATTACTATTGAAACTTTAATTGAATTATATGATTCTAATGGTATTAATCCTGAATTGGTAAAAGAAACTGCCAAAAAATTTAATAAAATAGTAAAGATACCTGATAATTTCTATAGTTTGGTCGTAGAAAGACATGAAAAAACTGAGCAGATTCATGCAACCCAAAAAGAAATTGAATTAGATTTAGCAGGAATACCTGAAACCAAATCGTTGTATTATTATGATTATACTAATATATCTAATAACGCTAAAGTTTTGAAAATAATCGATAATATGGTTGTTTTAGACCAGTCAGTTGCTTACCCTACTTCTGGAGGACAACTCCATGATATAGGTGATATTAATGGTCAAAAATTTTACGATGTTTTTAAACAAGGTAATCATGTAATTCACGTTCTTGAAAAGAAGCCAAAATTTAAAGAAGGTGATATAGTTAAAATCAAAGTTGATAAAAATTGGCGTAAACAACTTTCGCAACACCATACTGCTACTCATATTGTAAATGCAGCTGCTCGTGAAGTTTTAGGTAGCCATATTAATCAAGCGGGAGCAAAGAAGACACTTAAGAGTAGTTCCCTCGATTTAACTCACAATGAACAAATTTCGAGAGAAATATTAAATGAAATCGAAAAAAAAGCTAATAAAATCATTGATAAAGCGATAGATCTAAATCTTAGTTTTATTCCTCGCTCTGAAGCAGAAAAGAAATATGGAATGACAATATATCAAGGTGGAGCTGTGCCTGGCAAGCAAATACGAATTGTAGAAATCCCAAATATTGAAGTAGAGGCTTGTGGAGGTACACATCTAAATAACACTTCTGAAGCAGGTTATATACACATTACAAAATCACAGAAGATTCAAGATGGCATTGTTAGGCTTACTTTTACAGCAGGAGAGGCTACAGAAAAGTTAAGGCAAAAGCATAAAAAAATTCTTGATCAATTAAAGGTTCTGTTTAATGTTGATCGTAAGCAACTCGTAGGACGAGTAAAAGAATTATTTGAAAAGTGGAGAAATGTCAATAGAGCACTTAAATCTGGTAAAGTAAATGAGAGTGATTTACAATTAACCTCCTCTGAAACATTTGAAGGTGATGTGCTAACAGAAATTTCTCAATTCTTAAGTATTAAAAAAGATAATGTGCCAAGTAAAATTCAAAAACTTTATGATGAATGGGTAGAAGGAAAACAAAAGTTGTCTGACATCAAGGATTTATTTAGTGATGAATCGATTCAAAAAATGATAAAAAATGCTCAGAATTATCAAAATACTAAGTTAATTTTTGAATCAACAAATAATTTAAACACAGAGGATTTAAAGAATTTGAGCCAGAAACTTCTGAAAAAGGAACCAAATTCCATTACATTTATTTCAAATCAAAGCGAGGAAGGCATTATACTTATGGCCATGTCAGGGCGGAATTTATTATTGAAATCTGATATTAATATTGGGACTATAGTATCAAAAACAGTTAAACATTTTAATGGAAAAGGTGGAGGTAAAGCCGATTTTGGGCAAGGATTCATAACTAAAAAAGGAGTATCCTCTGTAAAGGTTTTACAACATATAAAAGAAAATTTCTTTAGAGCTTAATTTATCATTTAAATTTGTATTTATTATCTTATATATTTTTTACATTTTTAACAAAAACTTTTAAATTTCATTGTAAATCATCCTTCAAACCATTTTTTATATCTATATAGACTATATAGACTTTATAGAATATGGTGAGAGAGCTTATATCTAATTTCTTTTTTATTTATATTAAGTGAATAAAAGTGATGTGAATAAAAGTATGAAACCAATATTTAAAGAAGAGTTTTGGTGTCCCCAATGTGGAAAAGTTCGCTATGTTTTTATAGATGGTATTTGCGATTATTGTAGAAACGTGAATAGTCTTGAACAATTAACAAAACAGCGAAAATTGAAACACCAAATTAATAGTAATTTTTTTCAGCTTAAATTAGAAAGTTATAGTTAAATTTTTTAATTTTAATTTTATTAACTGAATTATTTTTTTTTTTTTGAAATTTAAAGTTCCATTCTATTTTTTAAAAAACTAATTAAAAATAAATAGTTTTGAGCATAATAAATTACATTGTAGAGATTATTCATTTTTTTAATCATCATAAAAATGGCGAGAAATAATGGTAGAAATCATACAGATAAGCGACCTTCACTATGGGTCGGAGTTTGTCCCTGATTATATGGAAAATATAATCCATTATATTAAAGATAATCGACCCGATGTCGTCATATGCACTGGGGACATAGTTCACAAGGGTCGAGTTGTTCAATTCAAAAAAGTGATCGAATATATTGATCAAATAAAAAAGATTACTAAATTTATTGCAGTACCAGGTAACCATGATGCAAAAAATTCAGGTCTTATATTTTTTGAGAAACTTATTGGACCACGAAGATCTAGAATGATAATTGAAGATAAAGATACTATCGTCGTTGGAGTTTGTTCCGCTAGAGATGACATGGCTGAAGGAATGGTTGGGGATGAACAACTCGACTGGGTAGGGAGATGTTTTAATAAGAACTTAGAAAATAGAATAATGGCATTACATCATCATTTGATACCCATTCCCATGTCTGGACAAAAATTTACTACCGTTCGAGATGCTGGTGAAATCTTAGAATTTACCCAACTATTTGAAATTGATTTAGTATTGATGGGGCATCGCCATGTTCCTCATGCTTATGTTATATCTTGGGAAAATTCATCTAATACAACATTTCTTTACTGTGGTACTTCGGCTTCAAACAAAGTTCGAGCTGATGATACCCCTAGTTTTAATCATATTTATCTTGATGAGGGGGATTTAGAAGTGTATATGGTTAGCTCAGTTAATCTTGAGAAGAGTTTATTATTAGAACGAAAAGAGCATCATACAGAGTTTATTAGACCAAGGAAAACAAGAATTGAACATTTGCTCGCATCAGCAGTATGGGATGAATAATCTATAAAATCTACCTATATATAAGAAGTTAATATAATTACTACAATTCTTCTTTTATTTCATAAAGATTTTGGAATGAGTCTTTAATAAAAAGATAATAATCATTACTATTCTTCCTCGGAACCTTTATCACAGTAAAGCCCATCGAGGATGCTTTTTCTACAAGCCTATCTCGATTTTTTACTGTCAAACAAGAATGAGTATAAATGTCCTTTGCTTCTCTATTATCATTTATTATAAATACTTCCACACTTAAGTTCTCATTTTCATATCGGATAACTTCTTGTTCTTTTTTTCTTCCAAAAAATTTTACTATTAGTTCTGATGAAACCATAAATTTTCTCACTTTTTTCAGACCTAATAAATCTGTAAAAAATTTATCTGAGTCAAATTCGGAGTTACAAGCTATTGCGATATGGTCAATCTTCATGTTTTTTTTACCTTATTTGAGAGTATCAATTTAAATCTTATTAACTAATTCTTTTTATTCAATATAACAGTTAATTTTTGTTAAAGTTTTTTCTAAAGTTTAAAAATTTTCAGATTTTAATATTATTATCTCTAAAAAAAATCTTAAAAAAATATGAGTAATAGAGTTAAGGTATTTCTTGAATGACTGAAGTTTCTGAAGCGGAATTTTTAAATAAACTTTTAGAAGTTGTACATAAACTCTCAAATATAGTAAAAACTCAATCTTATCGCTTTAAAAAAAAATGGGATGAATATTTAAAACCTCTTAATAGCAAACCTCATATTGTTCGCCAAATACCTTTAGACAAAGAAAAATTCCTTAATGATGTTAATTACAGAATCAGTGTTTTGAAAAATGTTGAAGAATCTGTAGTTGATGGATTTTATTCCATAAAATCATTATTACAAACCTTATATAATCATTATTTTAATTCTGATTTGTTTAAAAAAGATTTTTCTGAAGATGATCAGATTATTCTTAAATATTTCGTTGCAAAACAGATTTTGGGCAATTTAATACAATATAATAAAATAGATCATGAATCTGTTCCTTTAAAATATAATATTATAGCAAGAAATTATGTGTTAATTAAGTTAAAAGGCCAAACAACATCTGAGATCCTTGATAGTCTACAAAAGTTAAATATTAAGAATGTAAAATCTGCCGATTTAAATAAAATTATGAATGAAATTAAAGCAGATGGAATAATAAAGATTAAAAAGAAAGGAAAAAGTAATTTTTATGAATTAAATAAGGAATTAGAATTAAGTAAAGACGGTAAAGAACAATATAGTCAAACACTACAAGCCCTTATTGATTGGCCAACATTATTTGTACGCAGCTTTTATAATATTAGAGAATTAAATGTCACTCCTGATAAGAATGTGAAACATCGCGATTTTCTCATTAAAGTTTTGGCGAAATCAGCAATTCAAGGATATTCTCCTACTCACTATGTACTAAAAAATTTAATTAAATATTATGAAAAGATAAAAAACGAAGCTAGTTGATTTTTTTAATATTTAAAATCTTCTGGTGATTAAAACTCTTTAGTCTTTTTAATATGGATATCAAACTCTTCTAATAAAGGAATCAAATGCTTTTTATCTTCGGAATTAGTGCCTTTCCAATCAATAATAAAATAGTCAACACTTTCAAGGGTATTTTCTATCATTTGTGAAATCAAATCCCTATTTAGTTCTTGTATATAGTATTTAGGGCATATAAAAGACATGGCGACAGTACTATTTATTACTAATCTATGAAAATTAGGAGCATAATGAGTACCTCCCCATCCTAAGCCAATTTGATGATCTTTTTTTTTCTTAAAATCTAAATATTTATAAATTGCATTAATAATAGAATTAGCTACAACCTCTCCAGCTTCGCTATTATTCCATTCCTCCTTAGTGCTTCCTAGTTCCAGAAAAATTAATGGTTTCTGTAAAGTAGTAGGACCATGATGAGTCACTTCAATATCCGTCGAAAAATTAGTTAAGCCTGTAGATTTTGAGTTTTCTATCAAAGATAAAAATCCTGCTTTAAATAATAGAGCACTTGCCAAAGATAATTCACGAGGATTACCTCCAAATTCAGCTTTGCTACTCCAGTTACCGGTAAGATGAGCTAAAAAAGCAGGTCGTTGAGCTTCAGATCTATGACGACTGGCAAAAATAATTAAATCTGGATTAATTTTAGATTTAGCTAAATTTAAATCATTCAAAAATATAAGGGATTCTTTTGTTAAACCAAGATATATTTGATCAGCATCAAAATTTAGATTTTGTTCCTTCTTGCCAGAAAATCCTTTAAATTCAAAGAGCGAATTTTTATGCCAAAAATATTCAGTTTCCTCAAAATCAAAGGCTTTTGAATTGATTAATTTACTACGAATATTCATCGAAGCAATATCTTCGCTTGAAGTAATAATTAAAAATTGAATTTATATTCACCATTAAGAATATGGTTCCTAAGTTGATAAATTAAATTTCACTTTTATGACTTTATATTAAAAACTTTATAAAATCTTAAAAATAATAACAATAATAATGACAGACAGTCTGATAATGGTTATTATTCTTTCTTTAATTTTTGGAGTATTCTTTTTTATTTCTGATTATTACGAACATAAAATAATTAAATTACACGCTTCCCTTATAGCAGGAATATCTATTTCTTACTTTTTTCTTGTTGTCCTTCCCGAAATTGGTGAGAATTTACCAGAATTTCCATTTCATTCAGAACTTTTTGAGTACCTTTTTGTTTTAATAGGATTTTCTTTTATTCATATATCCGAAAAATTAATTTTACAAAAAGTTGAATCAAAAACCCAGAAAAAAATGCGGAAACTAATTACAAAAGAGAATACATTAGAAGCAGTAGAAGACAATATGGAAAACATCCTTACAAGGGAATTATCACATAAAGAATTAGATGATGCTGCTTTAAAAGAGATTTCTCAAACTCTCTTAATTTTGAAGGAACAAGAAGTAGAAATGAAGAATGAAATTGAAAAATATAAAACAAAAATTCAAAATCATATTAGTAAAGAATTAACTAATTTCAGATATTTTACTGATTATATTTATCATATTCTTGTAGGTCTTATTTTAGTTGGTCTTTTAAGTATCGAATTAGTAGCTGGGATTCTTTTTTTTATATTTGCTTGGTTTCGAACAGTTATAACAAAGAGATCAGAGGCACATATCATATTTACTGATTTGGAAATTTATGAGACAATAGAACATGATATAAAACCTATAAAAAAGTATATTCTAGCAACTTCAGCACTTACAGGAATTTTTATTGGCTTTGTCCTAAAATCAATCTTACCCCATAATTTAGAACTCCTTTATATTTTCTTTTCTTTCATTTCAGGTGTTATTTTATATTTAATCGTGAGAGAAGTTATTCCAGAAAAAGAAAAAGGAGATCCTATAAAATTTGTGATTGGTTTAATCGGATTTACTATATTAATTTTTGTTATTAATACATTTAGAAGTATAATATAAAAAAAAAATTAAAAAAAATTATATACCTAATTTTTTCCTATTTATTTCAATATGTTCTAACATAGAATTAACTGCTTGAATTGCATCTGTTTCGACATGTAAAATACCACCTGTAATATCTTTACAATCTTCAGTTAAAAGTTTAACTAGATCGGGACCACCTGTAACTGTAGGCACTGGGTTCACATATGTATATAATCCAAATGCTAGCGCGAAGACAGCATCAATTGTAGCCTTCTGTTCCATGTATTCGGGAGCAGCAGCCACGATAGGCAAATCTGGGATTGGAACTCCTCCTAAAGCATTTGAAACTGCTGCAATAAGATCTGCTACACGACCAGTATCAGTGCATGTTCCATAACTTAAAACTGGTGGTATTCCGAGTTTTTCGCAAAGACTTTTAAGTCCTGGACCTGCTAGATTTTTTGCTTCTGGAGAACAAAGTCCTGCTACTTGCAAACCCCCATTTCCACACCCCATTGATAGAACTAATACATCTTTCTTGATCAATTCCTTAGCTATATTAATAGTGTGAACATCTTGACCAAAATCCCTTAAACTTGTACAAGATATTAATCCAGCAACTCCTCTTATAGAACCATTTTTTATAGCATCTAGCAATGGATCTAAAGTTCCACCGAGTGCATCAAGGATACTCTCAGTAGAGAATCCAACCATTGCTTCACTCATATCCAATCCTGTAACAGCTTCAACATTCGCTCTCCTCTCTTTAAAGTTGTCAATTGCCATCATTAAAAGTTGTTCTGCCTGTCTTTCTGCTTCTTCAGGAATATAATCTACTCTTTCTGTTATTCCTTCGAAAGCTACTACTTCACTTACAGGGATTAATTTAAATTTGTATTTCTCAGCATAAATTGGATCAATAGGCATCGAACAGTTCATATCACATACAAAAATATCAATACAACCACTAGCTAAAATAGCTTCCTGCATTATCCAATTACCTGTGAACCCATAGAAAACGTCATCCATTTCCCATCTTTGTATCATTTCTTGTCCTGTTTCAATATTGGCTATTATCCTAAGACCTTTAGCACCTACAGCCTTTGCTTTATCTTGCCATTCTGGTTTTCTGGCAACTTGAACCATAGCAAATCCTAAAAATGGTTCATGTCCATTAGGTAAAACATTAACATAATCAGGATCTAAAACTCCTAAATTTACACGCATTTTATGGGGCCTTGGTATGTTAAACAGTATATCTTGGCAAAATTCATTAATTATCTGACTTTGATAAGCCATAGAAATTCCAAGTCTCATAGCTTTAAGAGCTAAACTAGCATAATAACCATCAACATTAGTCAGACAAGAGCTTGAAGAAAGCATCATCTCTCCATAAATACCTCCTGGAAAAATGCCAAGTTTCTTCCATGTTTCTTTCCTTTCATTTGGTGCTAAAGCTTCAACAATTTTACTTGGCTGATCATAAGGTCTGTTAAAATCCTCTTTAACAAAATTACATAGGCGAATAGCTAATCCATTTTCAGAGTCTAAATCATCAATACCAAGTCTTTTTGCAAAGCTCTTAAGCTTTTCTGGTTCTGAAATTTTAAATGGTGTTTTTCCTTCTGCTGTTGCTTTCAAAGTTTTAATAGTTTGTTCTGTGTGATAATGATAAGTAGAAGCACCCATTATATTTCTCAGAAGCATCATACGCATTGCCATTCCATCAGCAGTAATACCACATACTCCTCTCTTATCGATTGAAGCATCTGCTCGACATGGACCATTTGAGCATAAATCACATCTAGCTCCTTTTAAACAAAAAGGACATCGTTTATCAGGAACGCCACCAAACCCTTGTTGCTCAAAACGGTCCCAAATATTTATTACTCCATCTTTTTTAATTCTTTCATACACTTTTAAAACTGAATCATGATAAGAAATTCTTTTTCCATCCATTTCTACCATCTATATATATTTTAAATGCTTTTTTTTTAAAGTAAATATATTCAACTAATAAATTCCAATTTAATTTTACTTATAAATTTAAATTCGAATAAGTTCTAAATTGTTGTTTGACAGTATAAATCCAAGTTGAATATATCATTTTTATGGTTAATATTTATAAATTAAAATGCTTATCTCTAATAGTATTAATTTCTATAACTAAGCTCTTAAAAAAATTTAAATTTATTAAAAATAAGTTTAAATTAACGTGAGGTTATGAAATAAAATGGACATGAAGAAAAAAAGTTTTAATGAATTATTAAGCATTGATGATGCCGATAAGAAGATCATCGAAATGATTGAGAAAAACCCAGATATAACTCACTCTGATATAGCTAAAGAGATTGAAAAATCCCAGCCTGCAGTAGGTGCAAGAATCATTAAATTGGAAAGAAAACATCTTTTAACAAAGCAAGTTGGATTTAATGTAAAAGAAGTTGATATCAAAGTTGCTATTACCTATATCTCAACTAAAGATGTTGAAAATATTGTAAAAAAAATAGAAAATTGCCCCTTTATTAATCATGCATTTAAAATTTCTGGGGAATTTAATTTATTCTGTTTTATTGCCGCTTCAGATTTACAAACAATCGAAAAATTAGTAGATTTATGTTTTAGAAGAGACCCTAATGTAATCAATGTAAAAACAAATATTTTAATAGAATCTATCCATGATTTCGTAGTCCCAATTGATTTCACGATTGAGAATTTTGATGGTAGATACTGCGGTCCTGAATGCAATCTTAAAGAAGATTTACCAAGATTCAAGTTTAATGAGCTTAAACAAGAAGATTAAAAATTTGATTAGGTTTTACCTTGCATCTTGGCTAGCTTATATTTGCATTTCTCTCCACAACCTACTTCTTCATTGGGTTCATGATGTTCAGAGTCAAAGTCGATTGGCAATATAAAATCTTTAGCAATATCAGTCACAACTTCCAATGAAACTGAAGATATTTCTGGATTTTTTCTAAAATGGTAATTTACGATAGCATCAAGCTTATCAAGTTTAGAACTTGCTAATAAAATGCAAATATTATGTTCTCCACTCAATCTGAAAGCGTTAAGCATGAAAGGACAATAAGCTGCCATTTCCATAATTTCTTCAGGATTACTTGAATTGATCTCCACTGTTGCTAAAAACAATTCTACTTTTTTAAAATTGATCCCAGGTTGGAATTGTAATATACCCGATTTTTCAAGTTTTTTAATACGCATCCCAACTGTAGGCTGACTACGATTTATTCTTTCTGCAATTTGGGTATGAGTTAAATTCGGATCTTCTTGTACTAATGTAATAATTTGACGATCTATATCGTCTAATTTTAACTTTTGACTAATCATAATAACATTTTAATTAAGTTTTTTTATTACTATTCTTTTAGAATAGGATTGCTAACAATTTATAACAATTTATAAATTATAAGTTTATCGAATAATTAATATATATAGAAGACGTATAAAGTCTAATCAATAGTAATAGCTCCTAATTTACATGCTGTTGTACAAATATGGCATTTAACACAGTGATCCTCTCGCTTTTGTATAACAGTTGATTTAGGAACTGTCTCTTTATTAATTACTTTATAAATTCCTCTAAAGCAAGCTTCTTCACAAGAAAATTCTTTACATTGACGACACTTACCTGTGTCAATGTGGTGAAACTTATAACTTTCTATTACATCTTTGTTTTCAGCTTCACTCATTATAATAACATATATATTTTAGAGAATAAAATTTAATTCTTTATTATTATTAAATATAAATCATATTTAGAAGAAGATATTATAAGAATGATTAATAAAACCAAGAATGGAGGTAAGACTCGAGTAAATCCAAAATGAATAAAGAAACAGTTTTCTTACCTGGTGCAAGTGGTTCTATGGGTTTTGAAGCATTTAAAAATTTATGGGTAAAAAAGGATAAATATAATATTGTCTTACTTCAACATCCTTCTAAGAAAAATAAAAAAATTTTTAAGCCCTATGAAAAAAAATGTGGGATTAAGCCCATTCCTGGAAAAGGTATAGTAGAAGGAAAAGGATTAAAAATTATTTGGGGAGATGCTACCAATTATAACGATGTTGAAGAAGCTTGTAAAGGGATTGATTGGTGTCTTTGTCCGATGGGTTTTATTCCTCCTGCAGCAGACCGTAATCCAGAGATGGCTAAAGCTGTAAATACAACTGCCATTGAATATATCATTAAAGCGATAGAATCTCAACCTGGAGGTGCAGATCATATCAAATTTGTATATATAGGAACTGTTGCAGCAACGGGTGATCGCTTACCTCCTATTCATCATGGTAGGATCGGTGATCCTATCAAACCCAGTGTGTTTGATTTCTATGCTATCACAAAAATTAATGGAGAAATGGCACTTTGTGAATCTAACCTTAAGTACTGGGCTTCACTCCGTCAGACATTTATTATGATTCCTGATATAATGTCTCTTATGGATCCAATTATGTTCCATCAACCAATTAATACCTTTATGGAAAATAATACATCAAAAGATGCGGGTAAAGGTTTAATTAATTGTTTAGATGTTCCAGAAGACTCTGACTTCTGGAGAAGATGTTATAATATGGGTGGAGGACCCTCCTGCAGGATAACATTCTATGACTTTTTAAATGAAGCAATGGAAATGAATGGTGTAGGAAAAATTGATGATGTAACTCAGCGTCGTTGGTTTGCCTTAAGAAACTTTCATGTGCAATATTTTGATGACAGCGAGGAACTTAATAAATACATTAATAATTGGAATGATTCTATCGAAGAGTATTTTAAAATTTTAAGAAAGAATAGACCGTTTTACTTGAAGATCGTAACTTATTTGAGTAATAAAATTCCATGGTTAAAGAAAAAGATTCAAAAAATCACTTATAAAAAATTAAGAAAATTAGCAATGGATAAAACAGGAACATTATATTGGTATAAAAATAAGATGGATATGAGAATCTCTTCATTTTATGGTTCTTATGAGGAATTTGAGTCTATTTCAGACTGGGGTGTGGACATGCCTCAAATGCATCCTGAACCAGTATGGCATCCACTCAAACATGGGTACGATGAATCAAAGGAGAAACTGGATTTAAAAGACATAAACGGAGCTGCAGAATTCAGAGGTGGTCAATGTCTATCAACTCAATGGGATGGAGATATTTACTCTAAGCTCAAATGGAAATGTGCATTTGGTCATGAATTTGAATTGAGACCATATACTGTCCTTAAAGCAGGTCATTGGTGCCCTGAATGCTTACCTCCACCATGGAATTTTGATGAACAAGCAAGGAAAAATCCTTTCTTTGCCCAAGCTTGGTACCCAAACCATACTAACGATGAAGATAACTTCTATCCAGAAGATTGTTATAAAGACATTGTTGATTAATCTTTTTTGTTATTATTAAGAGAAGATTTATATTAAGCAATTAAAAGGTTTATAAAAATGGATGATAGTATTTTTTTCAATTGGTTTATGGTTGTTATGATCATAATTGCAGTCTTTGTTTTTATATCATTATTAAAAATAACAGCAGGATATGGACAACATATATCTAAAAAATGGGGACCAAGCATTAATGATAAATTAGGCTGGGTAATAATGGAAATTCCAACAGTATTTCTTTATGCTATCTTTTATATAATAGGAGATTACCAAACTAAATTCATGACTCTTCTATTTTCGGGGTTATGGTTCATGCATTATGGATACCGGACATTTATTTTTCCCAGTTTAATAAGAGGGAAACGACCAATGCCAATAACTATAATTCTCTTTGGGATGATATTTAATTCTGCAAATGCATATCTTCAGGGACGATGGATTAATAAGCTTTCAGGAGGCTATGAAACAAGCTGGTTTCTCACCCCAATGTTTATTATTGGCATATTATTCTTCTTTACTGGTTTTTTCATGCATATACATTCTGATCATATAATCAGAAATCTACGTATCCCCGGTGAAACTGATTTTAAGATCCCTCATGGAGGTATGTTTCGATTTATAAGTTGTCCTAGCTATTTAGGGGAAATAATAGAGTGGTATGGTTGGGCGATTATGACATGGTCACTACCAGGATTAGTCTTTGCAATCTGGACTACTGCCAATTTAGGACCGAGAGCAAGAAGTAATCACAAATGGTATCTCAAAACTTTTAAAGATTATCCCAAAAATAGGAAAGCACTTATTCCTTTTATCTTTTAGAAATAAATATTTATTTTAAACTAATTCATTCCTTAGTTAGTTGCCTTTTCAAATATTTTATTTCACATTTTAAATCTTTTCTCATTATATCGACAATATATGATTTAAAATGGACATTGTTGAGTGAACCTAATTCTTCTCTTTTTTCTTTTAAAATTTTCTGAATTTCTTTAACATCTTTAAATTCGTGTTTAAATCTAGGAAAATAAATTTGAGCATCATCAATTATATCCCTATATAGACCGCTCCACCCATAATAGATCTCAATTAAAAAGCCTGATATGAAAAAGGGTACAATACTTATAAAAACACTAAGGAGGATTGCCTCATTAAAAGGTCTTGATCTTATAAAAGTAAAAAAAAGTGTAATGAAAATCAACAGTCCACTACTTAAAAGCATTAACCCAGCAAAATTTATCAATTTCATTTTGAATTAATTTTACTGATTTCTGTAAAATTCAAATTACATCATCTAATTATCCATATTAAAAGAATTATTTAAAAGTTAGGGCTAAAAAAAGATAATATAATTTTAAGAAAATTAATAAAATTGTTTTAGTATTCGATGTTCATTCCCTTAAAATAATCAAAAGCAGAGTATGCAGCAATTACCCCCTCAGCTACTCCAGTAATTGCTTGTTTAAATGGAGCATCAGCAACATCACCAGCTGCATAAATACCTGGAATATTTGTTTCAGATTTTCTATTAATGATAATTTCACCTTTTTCATTAGTTTTTACTCCAATCCGTTTCGCTAAATCTGAATTTGGAGTAGAACCTATCTCAATAAAAACACCTTCAATCTCAAATTTATTACCATTATCGAAAATAACTGAATTTACAGAATTATCCCCCTTAATTTCTACTACATTTGTATTATAAATAACTTCAATTTTATCATTTGAGTAGACTCGTTCTTTATTAATTGGTTCAGCACGTATTTCTTCACCGCGGTAGATAATGTACACTTTTTTTGCATTTTGTGCTAAAAATAATGCTTCTTTAGCAGCAGAATCACTGCCACCGATCACACATACAATTTTATTATTATAAAAAGGACCATCACATGTAGCACAGTATGAAACACCTCGACCTGCAAATTCTTCTTCTCCTGGAATACCAAGCTTCCTTCTTTCTGATCCAGTGGCTATACAAACTGTATGAGCTTTAAATTTTTGAAAGAAAGAATTCAGTTCAAAATGATCATCAATTTTTTCAATACTCCGTATCTCATCTGATATATATGGGATATTAAGTGAATCCATATGATCCTTAAACATATCCATTAAACCTTGACCACTTGTTGAAGTAATCGCAGGATAATTCTCAACAATATGAGTTGTAGCAATTAAACCTCCAAAAGTTTTACCTACGACGAGTACGTCCATTGCGAATCTAGCAGCATAAATAGCGCATCCAATTGCAGCTGGACCTCCTCCTAAAACAATTAAATCATAGGTTTTTTCTAAATCAATGCTTTCCATATCAATATTGAACATGTATATTACCTCCAATTAATGCTCGTAATATTTCATTAGGTCCAACCATTCCAACCAAGGTTTTTTGATCATTTATAATGGTATAAGGAACACCAGCAGCATCATAATACTGCCCAATGTCGGGATTTGCCATTATATCAATGATTATTGTTCTGATCTTCCCCTCAGATGCAATTGCGAAGGAATTACTGATTGCTATTACCTGAGGACAATAAGGACAAGTCTCTGTCATCATTACTTTAATAGTTGATGGTGGTATTCTATCTAGATTTTGTTTTATAGTAGCTTCATAATAATTTGGAGCTCCTGCAAAGGTAAATATAGCTTGAATGAAAGGTTGAATCTCTCCTCTTTTTGGTGCTGCTAAATATCTGATTAATTCTCTTCCATTATTATCAATGAAAATTATTGTTGGAACGCGTGTAATATCGAATTTCTTTACAAATTCTGGATTATCATCTATTGATAGTTCTTCAATCGTTAACATTCCGTTTGAATTTTCTTCGTAAACTCTCAATAAAGCCATAAATTCTCCACAATCCATACATGCTCTGATTTTTGTTCCACCAGGTTGAACTTTTTGGGATGTAAAAACTTTTAAATTAACAGGCTTCTTTAATTTAGCCATTTCTCTTTTGATAATTTCTCTATACTTATCATCTTGAGACATTATGCATACATCCCTCCAAAATCTCTTTCTCCTTTAGTAAGTTTATCTAGTAAATCTTGAGGGGAAAACATTCCGTTAATAACTTCTGTTTCATTTATGACCGTCATGGGAACGCCTTGGACTTGATATCTCATAGCAATGTCAGGATTCAAATTAACATCAATTACTTCCGCTGAAATCTTACCTTTAGAAACTATTGCGAACAAGGTTAAAACTGGAACAGTTACCGGACAATAAGGGCATGTAGGAGTTATAAAAATTTTCATATTTGACTTTGATATTTTTTTCAGATGAGTAAGGATTTGATCTGCATAATAAGGTCTTACTCCTGAAAAGTATTGAATGCTGTTGAGAAAAGGTACAAATTCAGCTCCAGTAGGGTGAGCTGAATATCGAATTATTTCTCTGCCATTTTCATCAACAAATAATATAGCAGGAATTCTAGTAACATTATATTTTTCTGCTTCTTCTTCATTCTCTTCAGTAGATAATTCCTCTATTGTCAATTTCCCGTTAGAAAGCTTTTCCAAAGTTTTTAATAACTCATGTGTTCCCTCACAAGCCATACACTTTCTTAGTTTTGTGCCATCTTCTTGAGTTTTAAAATCAGTAAATAATTTAAGTACAATTTTTTCTTTTAATTTAGACATTTCTCTTTTGATATTATCCATTTCATTTTGTGAAAATAACATAAATCACCCAATATAGTTCAATCTATTATGATTATTTGCTTTCATACTTAAAAGAATTATTCGTTTAAATTATAAAAAAACCTAATTTTGAATATTTCTTGAATAAAACCTAATAAATTCCCATTAATAATTTAAAAGATAAATTTTAATGATTACGCTTAGTTTTCTCAATTTTTTTTCTAAAAATGAAAAATAATATTAGAGCTACTATGAAGCCAATTGCTATGTTAAAAATAAAGCTTAATATTGCTGCGATTAAAATTATAGGAAATACCTCTAATTTAAATTCTTTAAAAGAGAGTTTTCCCAATAAAAAAGCAGTATAGAGTAACATTGCTCCCAAAATAGCAGTAGGAAATTCATTAAAAAGTATAAATAGAGTCTCTGACAAGAATAAGCCAAGTACTAATTCCATTATCCCCTCTAATATCATGGATCCCCCAGTTCGAGCTCCAAAAGCATATTGAGCCGCTAATCCCCCAGATCCGTGACATAAAGGCATACCTCCAAAAAAAGGATTAATTAAATTCATAGCTCCCATATTAAATGATAAAATATTTGCATCAACCTCATGCTCTCTTTCAGGAAATAAGTCCTTGATAAGTACTACTGTAGCGATCATAACATTTGTTAGTGTTAAAAATAATTGAGCAATTCCAGCAAAAAGCATACCAAATAGAAGATTTTTTAAAGTTGGAATTTGGAAATCAAATATCGGTAAACCAAATTTAATTTCTGAAAATTGAACAGAGCCAGTGAAAAATATTAATGCTATACCTAATAGTGCAAGAACTATTGCTGAAGGGATGGGTTTATTATTTATTAATATCAAGATTATAACAATTGAAAAAAAACCAAGCATTAGATTGTCTTTGAATAAAAGAATACCTGTCCACCCTAAAATAAATGCTAAACCAAGTTGAATGCCTCGCACTGTAACAATAGGAACCTTTTCAACTATTTTATTCAATTTCTTTGAAAACCCAAGCAGGAACCATATAACTCCAGTTCCGAATCCAGTCGAGATCACCATATTTGAATCCCATTTTTCGCTAATGGCAACTGTTCCAATAGTTTTTTGAGGCTGAACTGGAAGTGGTAAATTGAATCGAATTCCCAGAATTATGTTAGTAATCCCTAAAGTAAAAAAGATCCCAGCAGGATTCAAACCTACAATTGATATATACCCTATAATAAATGGAATTAACGTACCCCAATCTCCAAACGCTCCTCCAAACTCTTTTAAAGTGAATTTTTTGTGGTTTATTGTCACATCTTCTTTGATTTCAATCAAATTCGGTTCCAAGATTAATCAAATTAAAAAGTTATTGTAATAAATTTAAATTTCCCTTTAACTATTTAAGTAAATCACACATATTTATTAGTTTAAAATCTATCTTAGCCCTTCTCCCAAATACCTTTAATATCCAATACGCATCAGGACAGTAAGTAGTAATATAATTATTATTCTCATTAGGTAATTTTAATTTAAAATCTTCCATTCTTTTTAGAGCAATTGCCTCAGATATTTCAGTTCGTAATTGATGACCAACACCACCTCCACAACAATTTCTTGGTACAGAATTTAATACATTATACCCAATAGTTTTGTAAAGATCTTCAATATCGTCTGCAATATTAGGGATTTCCCCATTTTTTAAAGGACAGGCATGTTGTATTATTAGGTTTCCAGATTTTTTACTCTTTGGAAGTTTAAAATACTCAGTAAAATACTTCACTTTAATATTACTATTACTATAATGTTTTTTAAATACCATATAACAACTAGGACAAACGGTGATTATTTCTTCAAAACCTTTTGACTTAAATAGCTCTAAATTTCTTTCCACTAAATGATTATATGTATCTAGTTCTCCAGTACATAATATAGGATAACCACAACAAATTTCTTCTTCTAAAATACAAAATTTAACATTATTCTGCAAAAGATATTTTATAATGCTTTCTCCATAACGAGGGGTTTTAACTATTGTAAAGCAACCTAAATATAATAAAGTATTACTTTCCTCAGATACTCCTTCAATGTGTTTAATTCGACTTTTGTTGTATTGAAAAGGAGTTCCATATTTCTTTAATTTTTCTATAGTATGGTTTAAACCTTCAATTTTATTTCCATCTTTTAAAAATTTCTGTTTTAAAATAAATCGTTGCTCAGAGGTGCCACAATCATTACAATGAATACAATTATAAAGTTTTAAATAATCTTCTTGTTGGAATTTAAATTTTTTCCGGTTTTTAATTAACCAGTCAACTTCCTCATTTTCAAGAAAATTAATCGGGTCAACTTCCCGACAGGGGCATGTATATTCTTCCTTCATGTGCCCCTCCTATAATAATAATTCGAATAAATCCTTAGCTTTTGGCTTAATCTTACAAATTTTGCTAAATCTGGCTAAAATCCACCAACAACTTGGGCAGTATGTAGTAGCAAAATCGATATCATCTCGATCAAAATCGTTCATTCTTTTACGAGCTATAGCTTCAATTATGTCTGTGCGTCCCATCCAACCAGTTCCACCACCACAACACCAATGTGGAACATCAGTTACCTTATATCCGCTCTTCTTAAGAATATTGTTGACAAAACTATCTACTCCTTCTCTACCCCTATTTATAAGTTGACAGAGATGTTGAATTCCCACTCTCCCCGTTTTTTTTTGTTCAGCCGGTTTCAAATAATTTGCTATATAATCTATTTCGATATTGTCATCTAATTCTGGTCTATAAGTAACATTAAAAAGATGGTAACAAGCAGGACATAGACAAATTATTTTCTTATAGTCTTGAAAAATTTTGATGTTTTCTTTTTTACAAACTTCAAACTCAGATTTCAATCCACTTGCTAATAAATGCCAACCACAACAAATTTCCTTATTTAAAATTGTAAAATCTACCTTATTCTTGAGAAGAAATTGAAGTGCATGTTCCGTGTATCTCGGGATACGTATTGTCGATAAACATCCCATGAAAAATAGTGTTTCTGAGGTATCTGGAATATCTTTAGGTTTTTTTATACGCATTTTATTAGTAGGATATGGTGATCGAAACTTCTCAAAATATTCAATCATCTCTTCTTTACCTTCAAATGTATTTCCATCTTCAATATATTTTTGTTTTAAGAGAAATCGAAAATCTTCAGTTTCACATTCTCCGCAGTGAACGCAATTATATAGTTTTAAATAGTCTTCGTGAGAAAATTTAAAATCTCCTCTTTTTTTCATTAGATCCTTTACCTCTGCATCACTAAGAAAATTTTTGGGGTCTACTTCATCAGTTGGAAAATTTTTTCTCCCTTTTATTCTCTCTTCCACTACAAACACCTAAGAAAATGAAATAGGTGGACTTTATTAAAAGTTTGTTTTTCATTTTAAAAGTTTTATAGAGAAATTAATAATTAATTGGATTCTAGAAGTATAATTTATAAAAACAAGAGTTAATTTTTTAATTAAAAAACTTTATCAAATTATAAAATCTTAAAGTCGATAGTAAAGATGATTGATGATTTATTAATTATGAATGAATCTGGAGCGCTTTTATATAATTGGCATCCAGAGAGTTATAAAGGTAATGGTAAAGATGATCTACTTAGTGGATTTTTGACTGCGATAAATAGTTTTGCTACGGTAGAAAGAGGTGAAGATATTAAATCTTTAAAATTAAAAGAAACTCAGATTATATTTGAGAAATACAACAAGCTATTTCAAAAATTAACTTTTGTAATTACTACAAAAAATGAGGAATTAATAGAATTATTACACGCAGTCATTCATGATATTATGGAAAAATTCACTCACCTTTTTGTCGATAGTCTTAATAAAAAATTTGATGGTTTAGTATCACAGTATCAAATATTTGGTAAAAATGTGAAAGAAATTATAAAATCACATGGTTTAGACATATTGAATGATTCTATAAAAAATATTGACGAAGGAACGTCTTTGAAAGCTATAATACTTCTTGAACCGAAAGGGGGTAACATATTTTATATCCATGCTAAACAATATGTAAATAAAGATAAAATTAGTTTTC
The DNA here is from genome assembly GCA_016839585.1 of Promethearchaeota archaeon. Taxonomy (GTDB): domain Archaea; phylum Asgardarchaeota; class Lokiarchaeia; order Sigyniarchaeales; family SOKP01; genus Loki-b32. The sequence goes on along the minus strand of JAEOTZ010000072.1, from coordinate 107,896 downwards.
TTATTCCCCTGATCCTGAAATCTGCTCAATTGTTATATCAAAATAATCTTAATGAAAAATTAAATTGGATTCTTCTTAATACAGCTCGTAATGAAAATCTTTTAGTTGAGCCTCGAAACATGATTCTGGTTGTCAGACAATATCAATTATTAGAAAGCTTTGAAGAAGAATTTTTAGCACTAGAATTTTTTAAAGATAAAGATAAATACCTTAAAAAACCTAAGAAATTAACAGAAAAATTTGAAAGTTTAGAATGGGATCCCTATATTAAACAAATATATTTAGTCGATTTAATGGGTAAAGTCTTTTTTTCAAATATTTTTGATGCAACATATGACTGTTCTGATTATATTCCAGAAACTATAAGCTTTTTAACATCTTCTAAGAAAGTTAGTGAAGAAATATATAATAGAACATTGTTTAATGCAAGTATTGGAGGAGAAAGATTAGCTACTATATGTATGAATTTTAATAATTTTGCTCTGACCTTAATTGGGAATACTCGGGATTTTAATAATTTCGAATTTATTCAAGCTATTTGTGCAAATATATATGAAAAACTTAAATGAAATTATTTTTTAGTCAAATCCATATAAATTATAACTAGAAAATTAATATATATGATTATAATTATTTAATTTTATAATCGTCTCTTATCTCTATTTTCAAATAAGATATTGAATTAGGTGTATATTTAAATGGGTATGGAATTATGGATTGAATTTATGATATTACAAACTATTATAGGATATTGCTTTGTATTAGCCAATGATTTTATTGGATTATATAATATAAGAGATTTAAACCTAATGAAGGGAGATTTTACAATCGTAAAATATCATAAAAGATTTGGATGGGTAGAAGTGTCTATATTTTACGCTATAACTATACAATGTCTTTATATGTTTTCCCTCCATATTATTGATTCGGATCCTTTATTATACCGTCCGTCAGGGGTTTGGACTCATTCTTGGATTGGAGGATTTGTCGCGTTTATTCTTGTATCAATAAAATTTATATTCGCAAGATTTAAAAAAGATGAAATTTATAAATTTGGTCAGTATTTGGGTCCAATTGGCTTTATAGGATGGAGTTTATCACATTGGACAAGCCTTTTTAATTTTTATTACGTTGTTAAGCCTAATTGGGATTCAGAGGGAATTACAATAAATTTTATTCCAGGAAATTTCTTATGGGCTGCTATTATTCCATTTATAGGAGGAATTGCTCTTTTCTTTATAGTTTTAATCAAAAAAGGATCAACTACCAAAGAGAGAAGGCGATTTGCGTTTAATCAGATTGCCTTTATACTTCATGGAATTACGTTTGGTTATGAAAAATCTGCTAAGGAATTACTTGGTACACCAACTCTTTTTAAATATGTGGTTCCAAGAACATATGAATTTATTGAAAGAATGATGACCATGTCTGGATTTGATATGAAGAAACTTGAAAAAATGAATTTATCTGATGCGCTGGAAGAATTTATGAGAATGGCAGAAAAGATTGGTATGGCTGAAAAGATTAAAATTAAATGGGAATCGGAAAAGACATTTACAATCGAATCTGTGAATTGTTCTACTGCTCAAGTGAGAAGTGTAATGACTAAAGAGGAATTAACAAACGCAATTTGCCCGTGGGCAATTTTTGCGGCTTCTATCGCAAATAAAATTACGAGTAAAGAATTAAAAATGGAACCTTCTGAATTTGATGAGATTGGCGCAAAGACAACATTAACTCTTTTAGATTAACTTATGCTTTTAATTAATTTTTTAATAAAAGAATTCTAAGAGTTCTTAATGGAAATTAAAAAGAAAAAAAAATAAAAACTATAATAAACCTATTCTTTTTTTAGTTTTACGTTAGTCCTTTGAATTCCAACTTCCTTACTAGAAGGTATAGCGGTTCCACAGTGATCCTTTTTAGCTTCATTAGCCCTAAAAGCTTTTTCTAATTCTTCTTCTAATTCATCATCTGATATTTCTTTATCTGGCATATTATAAAATGATAATACTAACTATTTAAGGATTTTATTTATAAAAAATTGATTTGAATTTAGGAATCTATGTATTCAATAAAGGTTCTAAAAGGCTAATTAATACTTGGATGACTTAATAAAAAAACATTATTTAAACAAAGATTTTACTTAAAATATTCTAATACAGCTTTTTCCTTTTCAACCGGTCTTCTTTCAGGAACAATAACAAACTCCTTTTCTATAGTTTCATAGAAATCTGGACGTAAATATAAATTACAATAACATGCCCCATATTCTTTAATATCTAATTTTGCATAATCACATGGACAAATTAAATCTCTATCTAAATTTCTATTACCAGAGGCTAGTCTACAAGGACAGGATTGATAATCATAACTTTTTTTATTTTCTACCAAACCATCAATTAAATCATTTAGAGTATTTTTATCCTTATTTAAGATCCAATTATTAGTTTTACAAACTTTATTACAATATTCCATCATTCCTTCTTTAGTTTCCATTTCCATATTTATCCCTTCATGCTTTCATCAATTCTTCATATTTATTTGGATTATAACCTACCACAAATTCATCATCACAGATCATAAATGGATAGGAGATTCTTGATTGATAAGTCTCTCTCAAATATTCTAATATTTTCGATTTATCTTCAAAATCAATTTTATCAACATCTACATACTTATAGTGAACATCTCGGTCTTTCAACCATGCTTTGCATTTTTTACACCACATACAAGTAGATAATGTTAAAATTGTAATATCTCTATTCTTATTGGAACCTTCAACGGTATTGGCCACCTTATCTATAATTTCAGACATAATATTATTACCCCATATTTTTTAAAAAATTTTTAGATTTAGTTTCTTTTTAAAAGCTAATTCTTTTCAATATTTTCTCTCCAATTTGGATCAATACACTCAAATGCTTCCTCTGTCAATTGTTTAATATCACTGTGGCAAGATTCTAATAAAATACCTAAATGCTCAAGTGCTCTTTTATCTCCAATTTTCATTAAACTTTCAATAATTATAAATAATCTAGTTTTATCTTGACTTTCTTCAGGTTTTTCTAATTCTTTCTTTAAGAAATTAATAATTAGTATAGTTGCTTTCGCGTCCCTAATCTCTCCCATTGCTTCAATAATTCGGTTGATAACAACAGGATCATTTTCAGATTGCAAAGCTCTCGCAAGCAAATTTGTTGCTCTACCTTCTCTTAAATTACCAATATTTTGAGCGGCTATTGCCCGTTCTTTCCAACTGGAACCCTCAAATAACTGTTTTATGTATTTATTAAAAGCTTCATTTTGAGTTTTTTGATCCATCTTAATCAAGAAAAGCAACTTGAAAAATAAGAATCTGATCATAATAAATTATTAAAAAATTCTGAAAATGAAAAAGAATGTTAAGAGAAATTGATTTTATCCTTTTATTTTTTAAAATATTAAATTTTGACATTTTTATATGATTTATAAGATTTTCTTCTCTAAATCCATTGAAAATTGTTTTCACATTTGCTAAATTTATAATTTAGAAGATAAAGATTTTTTACTATATATGCTTATTTTATAAATATGGAAGCAAAAACACCTTTATTAATTACAAAAACTGATTGTTCGAGATGTCATGAATTAAAAGAGTGGTTGGATGAACGTGATGTTAAATACGTTGAACGAGATATTAATGACGAAGAGTTTGTACATAACTTATTACACGATGATAATTTTCTAACAACGTTTTGTGATGCTGATGGATGTATTGTGAATACCCCTGTAGTAATACATAAAGGAAAATACTGGTTTAAGGAGCTTTGGGGTATTTCTGGCCTCAGAGAAAAAGAGGCTAAGAAATTATTTGGAGTAAAATAATTTTTTTTAAATTTTTTTGTTTATTTTTTAAATTCTGATAACCTTATTTTATTTCTCATTAAGTTGGATGTAAAAAGTATTCTACAAGTGAAACATATAGATAGTCCCATTTATGATGAACTGTATAAATGACCAAATCCAGAAGCCAGTGAATTATTAAACCGAAAATAAGGATACGTACTGTCCATGCGAGGTAATATTTCCATTGCTTAGAGTAATCTGGGGATAAGGGAAAAAACCAAGTTTTTATATTACGGTCTTGTCGAGGATCCACCCATAGGAAATATATTAAGATTAGAACTATCTCTAGAGCAAGAAATTCAAAAGTATGAGCAACATGCAGTATTTTCTGACCAGATGCTGGTTCAGCTCCAAAACCAGGTACATTCGTTAATAAAAAATGATCTAAATCCATTAAAGCGATTGATGGTATTATTAATAACCACTTTGACCAGTTTTTCCAACCCATTTGCCATAATAGCAAACCCATAGCAGGAATACAAACAAGATTACTAAGAATGATACATGACGTCATATAATCCATAAGTTCCACCTCAATTTGGTTACTTAAAGCTAAAACCCATTGAATAGGGCACTTGAATAAATAAAAATTTTGCTTATTTTATTTAATTAAAAAGTGTTTTTGCAGAGTTAAAAAGAATAAGGAGTCCAATTTTCTTAAATTTATTTCATTATTTAAATTCTGCTAATCTTTTTATTACTTTTCGTAATGTTCTCAGTCCTTCTTCATCTAGTTCGATACCTTGTTTACCCATATCCCTACTCCATAGACTTGCGCCCAAATTAGCTCCAAAAGCTCCACCTGAGACTGAATGAATATGGTTTTGCTGATAAAAATCTAATATACTTCTAATAGCAATTTCTTGCCCTCCACTTCGATCTCCACCAACTGCTAGAGCCACTCCAACTTTACCTTTTAATACATTTGGACTTTTTGCTACTAAAGCACGGCATCGATCCATTACCGTTTTTAGTTGCCCAGATAAGTTTCCTTGGAATACTGGTGTTCCAAAGAGTAAAAATTTTGCAGTTTCAATTTTTGGATAAAGTTCTTGCAGATCATCTTCATGAACACAACCTTTTTTCTCTCTAATACAATAATCACAATGAATACAAAAGTTAATATCTTTACTTCTTATAGTCCAGTATTCTGTTTCAAATCCAAACTTTTCATTAGCATAATTTAAAGCATACTGGACTGCATACTCAGTTCCTTGTTTTCTCGGGCTTCCGCATATCCCTAACAATAAATTCTGATTTTCAACCATTATAATACAATTTAGCTAATAATATAATTATATATTGTTAATATCTAAAAAAAAGTTTTAAATTCTTAAACACTAATAATTAAGGATGGATTCAAGTAAATCGAGCTTAGCTAGAATCAAGATAAAATTTCCAGATGGGTTATGGATTTCAGAACTCTTTGAAAATTTTCCTGATCTGAAAATGGAGATTTCATATTTTCTTCCTTATGATCTGGAAAAATCAATAGGAAACTCAATAATTGAGATAATGCATTATAACATAGATTCGATCATTCAAGAAATCAAAAATCATCCATCTGTATTTGAATTTAGTATTTTAGAGCAAGAAGTTAGAAAAGTTAAGTTTAACGTAAAAACCAAGGACCCATATCTATTGTATGCCGTAATTAAATGTGGAGTTCTAATAAATTTTCCAGTAAGAGTTAAAGATGGTTATGCCTATTGGCGTCTAATATCTAGTAGAAAAAGTATTGATCGATTATTGACGCTTTTCGAGCAAAGAAATATTGATTTTGAACTTTTAAGGATTGGAAAATCGCCTTATATCCTAGAGGATGACAAACACAAATTAACTTATGATCAATCTAATGTTCTAGATAAGGCAATTTCTTTAGGATTTTTTGAGATTCCTAGAAACATATCCTTAGAAGAATTAGCTAATAAACTAGGGAAATCAAAATCTGCCTTATCAGTTATGCTGAGGAAGATAATTAAGAAAAAGGTTATGTTTGAACTCTAAAAAAAATAAAAAAAATTAGATCCATTCTTCTTTTAAAATATCTCCTTTTATGCCAATAATAATAAATTTTATTGGAACTTTTCGATTTGCTCTCTTAACTGCTTCTTGGGCTAACGCTAATAATCCCGAACAACAAGGAACTTCCATCATCGCAACAGTTAGAGTGTTAATTTTAGCGTCATCTATCAAGGCTTTAATTTTTTCGATATAAATATCTCGACCTTGATCCAGTTTAGGACAGGCAATAGCAATAGATTTATTCTTTAGAAAGTCCCTATGAAAATCACCATACGAGTATGCAACACAATCTGCTGAAAGGACAACATCTGCCCCATGGTAATATGGCGCTATAGGAGAGATTAAATGCATTTGAACAGGCCATTGTCGTAATGTTGAAGTAATTTTTCCAGCAACCTCTGTTTCTTCCTTTATATCACTAAATACTATTGTTTTTGAAGAGGGACAACCACAAGGAAGTGGCGCTTCATTTGTAGTACTTTCTCCAATCGCATTCATCTCTTTTTCCATATGCTTCAATGATTCTAAATGTTTTTCAACAGCTTCCTCATCAAATTCTAACGCTTCTCTTTCAATAATATCAAGAGCTCCTTCAGGACATTCTCCTATACATGCTCCTAATCCATCGCAGAAAATTTCGTTTACTACTCTAGCTTTTCCATCTATAACTTCCAAAGCTCCTTCAGCACAGGTAATAACACAGTTTCCACAACCCGTACAAAGATCCTCGTCAATTTTTATTATTTTTCTATTGAGTATTTTTTGTTTTGTTTCTATCATAGTTATTTTGTATGGAGATTTGAATATATTTTTAATTTCGAACATGTTCATTCAAGCTCTAATTACACTAAGATTAACATTTTATAACAAAAACTTTAATATAAAATGGTAAGACTGTAACATTTATGAAAGTTGTAATTATAGGGAACAATGTTGCCGGGACATTTACAGCACAGAATATTAGATATCTTAATAATGAAATAGAGATTGAGATATTCACCCAAGAAAATTATCCTTACTATACAAGAGTTAAATTACCGGAATTAATTTCTAAAAAAGTTAGAATTGACGATTTAATTGTTTTTAAGGATGAGTGGTACAAGAATAAAAATTTGAAATTAAGTCTGAATAAAAAGGTAAATAAAATTGATCCAAACAATAAAATTATTTATATTGAGGGAGAGAAAACCCCTTTTTCATATGATAAACTCATTCTGGCATTGGGGAGTGTTCCTAACATTCCACCAATAAAAAATGCTTCAGAAATGAAAACAGAAAAAAAAGGAGTATTCACATTGCGGAGCATAAATGATGCTTTAGAAATTCGAGATTACATAAAGAAATTTGCAGTCGAGAAAGCAATTGTTATTGGTGGGGGTTTACTTGGTCTAGAACTGGCTAATCAAATAAAAGATTACAATTTAGAAACCACAGTTGTAGAATTCTTCCCTCGATTATTACCAAGACAACTAGATGAAGAATGTGGTACTATGTTAAAAGAAGAGGTTGAAAGCCGCGGAATAAAAGTAGTCTTAGATGCTGCTACTCAAGAAATTTTAGGAAATGGTAGAGTCACTGGGATTAAATTAAAAGATGGACAAACATTAGATGCTGATATTGTTTTAATACAAGCAGGTATAAGACCTACAATAGATTTAGCTAAAGAAGTAAATATTCATACAAATAAAGGCATTATTGTAAATGAATTTTTAGAAACTAGTGAAAAAGATATTTATGCTGTTGGGGATTGTATAGAATATAAAAATCAAATTTGGGGCATTATTCCTGCCTGTATGGAACAATCAAAAATAGCAGCTTCATCTGTGCTAGGACTTAAAAAAACAGATTATAAGGGAACTACTCCCAAAAATACGCTCAAAATTGTTGGATTAGAATTAACTTCAATAGGAACGATAGATCCTACTAAGGAAGAAGGGGGGAGCTGGGAGATTCTTAAAAAAGCTGATAAAAAAGATTGCTGCTATCAAAAATTAGTCTTAAAAGATAATAAACTTAAAGGAGCAATTCTATTTGGTGAAAATAAAGCTATGCCTTTCGTGTATAATAAGATGGAAGAAGATGTTAACAGAGATGAGTTGAAAAAATTATTAGAATTATACACTTATATCTGTTCGAACTGTGGTATGGAGTATGATGAGGCTAAAATGGATGTTCTTTTCAAAGATTTACTTCAAAATTTCAAATGTCCTGAATGTGGAGCCCCAAAAGATGAATTTAAAATAAAAGATTAACGTTTTGAATCTTAATTTATTTTTATTTATCTTCTTTATAAAATAATTTTTTAAATTCAACGATTAAAAATAGTTAACATTAAAGATATAACTACATTCTAAAAATTGGCTAGATATTTGAAATATCTTAAATATAAAAAATAAAAAAATAAGTTTAAGAAATAAAAATATGATGGTGAATGTACTTGGCGACATATAGATGTAAAAAGTGTAAATTCCTATATATCGATGAGCAACAAGAGAAATCATTGGAAGAACAAGATGATGCTAAGTTTAAATGTCCAAAATGCCGAAGCTCTAAAAGAATGTTTGAAAAAGTATCAATTTCTTAAACATTTTTATAAAATATTAGCTTAATATTTTTAACAATACTCAAATTTAAATCCATAAAAATTTTTAAAATTAAAATAATTAAGGAGATTCTAATGGGAAAATGGGAATGTCAAGCCTGTGGATACGTATATGATGAAGAGGCTGAAGGTACCAAATTTGAAGATTTACCAGATGATTGGACATGTCCAGTATGTGGTGTTGGAAAAGATATGTTTGAAAAAATTGACTAATTTTTAACATTTCTTAAATAATAATTTTTTTTTAATTACTTGGTTTCTATAAAATTTTATAATTGATAGAAAGTAACTTTTTAACTTGATTTAAAATATAATAAATATCAACTAAATCCTAAAATAATAAAAGTGAAAGAAAAATGACACATTTAGAATTAATGAAAGATATCTATTATGTTGGATATATAGATTGGGAAGTAAGGAACTTTCATGGATATTCAACTCATCGGGGGAGTTCTTATAACGCCTATATTGTTAAAGGCGAAAAAACTGTATTAATTGATGCGGTAAAACGCCCATATTTTGAATCTTTCTTAAAAAGTATAAAAGCTGTATGTGATCCAGCAGAAATTGATTATTATATAACAAACCATGTTGAAATGGATCATTCTGGATCATTTCCACTTATAATTAAGCATTTACCAAATGCTGAATTGATCGCATCTCAAAGAGGAGTCGATGCATTAAAGGCACATTTTCATGAAGAGGTTGAAGAAGATCTGTTTAACAAAATAAGAGCTGTCAAGGAAGGTGATACTTTAGATATAGGGAACGGTAAAAAGTTTACCTTCGTACCAATTCCAATGATACATTGGCCTGATTCAATGGTTTCTTTTATGTCTGACGAGAACGGTAAAAATGTACTCTTTTGCAATGACGCTTTTGGCCAACATTATGCTACATCCAAACGTTGGGATGATGAAAATGACTTATGTGAGGTTATGGAAGAAGCAGAAAAATATTATGCGAATATTTTACTCCATTTATCTGGATTAATAGCAAAAGCATTACCAAAAGTGGGTGCTTTGCCTATTGATATAATATGTCCTTCCCATGGAGTCTGCTGGAGGAGTAACATTGGCAAGATCATTGACGCTTATAAGAAATGGTCTGCGGGTGAGATCGATAAAAACAGTGTTTTAATTGTTTATGATACAATGTGGGAAAGCACAAGTAAAATTGCCAAAGCATTATTTAAAGAGATTAGTCATAGAAGCATTCCGGTAAAAAGATATAGACTAACTAATGCAGATTACTCTGATGTAATAACAGAAGCTATGAAGGCTAGGGCAATTTTAGTAGGAAGTCCGACATTAAATAATGGATTGTATCCTACAGTTGCAGAATATCTCTCTTATCAAAAAGGTTTAAAGCCAATGAATAAGATTGGCTTAGCTTTCGGTTCCTATGGTTGGGGTGGAGGTGCTGTGAAAGAAATTGCTGAAATTATGAAAGCCACTAAAATAGACGTTCTGGATGAGACAATTGAAATCAAATTTGTTCCAAAACCAGAGGATTTGGATTTCAAAGAAATTATAGATAAATTAATTGAAAAGATGGGTTAATAAGAGGTTAAAAAATTTGGATTTTATTTTAACTGAACAACAAAAAGCTTTACAGAAAAAAGCAAGAGAATTCGCTATAAGAGAGGTATTACCAGTGGCGCAAAAATATGATGAGTCAGAAGAATTTCCATTAGATGTCATCAAAAAGGCGTGGGAGGAGAATTTATTAAATTTAGGGATCCCTAAAGAGTATGGTGGACCGGGTTATAGTTTATTAGATGCTTGTATTGTTGTAGAAGAAATATCTTCTGCTTGCCCTGGTATTGCAACTTCTGTTTTTGATAATAATCTAGGAGCAGAGCCAATTGTTATTGGAGGAAATGAAGAACAAAAGCAAAGGATTTTAACTGAGTTAGTAAAAAAATTTAAATTAATAGCTTTTGCCACTTCTGAACCAGCAATGGGTTCTGATGTTGCTAGTATGAAATGTCATGCCGAAAAAGATGGAGATGAATATATTTTAAATGGAAATAAATTTTGGATAACTAATGGGGGATACGCTGATTATATTACTGTATTTGCAACCATTGATCCGGAGAAAAAACATAAGGGGATTGCTGCCTTTATTGTAGATACAAAAAGTGAAGGTGTAAGATTAGGGAAACACATACCTAAACTTGGTCAAAGATCATCAAATACAGTCTCAGTGGGTTTAAAAGATGTTAGAATTCCAAAAGAAAATATCCTTGCTAAACCGGGAAGAGGTTTTGTTTTAGCTATGCAAACCTTCGCTCATACTCGTCCAGCAATAGGTGCATTTGCAGTTGGATGTGCTCGTTCAGCAATGGAATATTCTATCGATTATGCTCAAAAGAGGGAAGCTTTCGGTCGTCCAATTGGAAATTATCAAGTAATTCAAGAAAAGATCGCTAATATGTATAAAGATATTGAAGCTGCACGATTATTAACTTACAAAGCGGCATGGGAGGCTGATCAAGGAATGGATAATAATTTGAGTTCCTCAATTGCCAAAGCTTTTGCTTCTGATGTTGCTATGAATGTAACTACTGAAGCTATACAAATTTTTGGTGGATATGGGTATCTTAGAACATACCCAGTTGAGAAATTATTTAGAGATGCAAAATTATACCAAATTTATGAAGGAACTTCAGAAATACAGAGGATTGTTATCTCTAGATTTGTCATGAAAAGATATGAACACGCAATGCCTTATCTTGGAAAAAAGAGAGGGTAAACTTATCCTATAAATCATTTAATTTTTACTTATTTTTTTTATTCTTGTTGGAGAAATACCCTTTATATTATAGAATTTTCTTAAGCATATTTTATCGCAAAAAATCTTATGATTTTCGTCGAACCAAATAGATTTTAATTCTCCTATCTTTAAATAATTATAATATTTACTATACTCATATATATTTAATTGTTTCTTACAAAATGAACAAGTTCTTGTATCTATTTGCATATTAAATTTTTCTAATTCTTTTATCTTTAGATTTTTAAAACATTCACAACAATGAAACTCAACTAAATCGGTTTGCCATAGTTTTATTAAATATTCTAAAGTAAGATCAACATTATCACTTAAAAAATCATAAATATTTAACTCCTTGCTACAATTCCAACATTTTCTTTGTTTGAAATTGTCTATTGACTTAATAATTTCTCTCAATTTCTGGATTTTATTCCATAGAGTAGCATTATTTAATTTTTTAATAAGCAAAGTACTCTTATACCAAAATTATTTTATGTTTTTTTAATTAATAATAATTTACCCTTTTATACTAATCTCTTAATAAAACTATTCCACTTAATTTTATTTGAATTGGCTATTTAAATTCTTTAATTATTTCTCTTGCTGCTTTCAAAAAGTTGTTAGTTATGATATTTGGAGCAATTTCATTCTCTTCTAAGTCTTGAATGTGTTTTCGACCGTGTCCCGTTAAGAGAAAAACTGTTTTGCATCCTGCATTAATACCACAGAGAACATCTGAAGGGTGATCACCAATCATCCAAGAATTTTCTATATTTATATTATAATCAGATACTATAGTATCAATAAATTTTGTTTTTGGTTTTCTACATTCACAATTATCTTCTTTTAAATGAGGGCAAAAATAGGTTCTTTCTATTTTAATACTATGCTCTTTTAATTGCTTAATGAGATAATTGTTAAATTTATGAAAATCCACCACTGTATAATAACCTCTTCCAATCCCGGATTGATTTGTTATTATGAAAAAAATAAAATACCTTTGTAATAATTTCAAACCATCTACCACTCCCGGTAAAAGTTCTAAATCTTCAATTTTATAAGCATAATTTTTATCTTCAATTATTGTGCCATCTCTGTCTAAAAAGATAGCTTTATTTTTCCTCATCTGGTAATCTAAAACCTCATTTTTTTTAAAAGAAGATAAAAATAATTAATGCTAAATATCCAATACCAAGAATTATATGGAATAAGGCAAATAACCCTCCAATCTTTAGCAGTTTTTTATAATTCATCCCGTCTACGCAATATTTTGTAGATAATTCGAGTGTCATCATATCCGCTGCTGAGCCTTGTGGTAAAAAGTTCCCTCCTAAGTTTATCCCTAATATGAATGCTATTAACAATGGGATTGATGAAAAATCAGAAGCTATTAAAACTTGTATGACTGGGATAAAAAGAACTGTAACAGGAACGTTATCAAGAAATCCTGAAAGAATAGATGTTATAATTAATACAAATATGCATAGTAAGAAAAGATTATTTGGAGAAATTGTTACTACAAAATCTTCAATGATGCCGATAAGCCCTACTTTGTCAAAACAGAATACCAAAATAAATAAACTTATAAAAAAGAAAGGTAATTTAAAATCTACTTTAGAAAAGTAATAAGAAATGTCTGGCTTCTTTCTATCAGCCTCTCCTTTACGTGGGTTAATAAATACAAACAACAACATTCCTAATAACCCTATAAATAAAATGTCTGGAATGATAATTAACATTATGAAAAAAATGAATAAACTAATTAAATTGCGATAAAAAATCTTAGGATTAATTGAATCTTCCATAATAATTAACTCATGTTCTTCTAAGTGTTCAGTTTCTAATGGCTCTTCATATTCTTCACAATGTGGAACCCAAATCTCTTTTAAATGCTTTCTAAGAACGAAATAATCCAGAAGAAATAGAGTCAGCAATGTACCAATAATAAAAAATGCTGCTAAATTTGTAAAAAACCAGCTCGTTGAAAGTGTAAATTTGTTTGCTATTAATATATTCTGCGCAGACCCGAACGGAGTTAAAGTTGCGGCAAGATTAATACAAATAGTCATTCCTAGAAGTATTGGAGTAGGATTAATTCTCATCTTTTCGCTTGTACTAATAATCATGGGAATGAAAATTACAGTTACTGAAACATCTTCAATAAACGCAGCACTGAATGTTGAAATTAAGCAAATTACCCAAAAAAATTTTCGAGTATTTGTACTAAATTTTCTAGTGATTCTTAACGCTATTTCCTGAAAAATTAACTGTTCCTCTAAAATAACAACTATCGTAAATAAAGAAATTAAGAAAAAAATAACTGGCCAATCTATTGCAAGAATAAATTCATCAATAGAGAAGGATTCCGGTGAAAAAAGAAATGTTGCAGTAGCTGCTGCTAGCATAGCTGCGATGCTATATGTTAAAAAATCTGTCTTCTCACGAAAGAGGGCAATAATAACGACAAGAAAACAACTTATAACAAAAATTTGTAAATAAATTAACATAAATAATATTTCTAAATAAGCTCTTGCTATTAAATAATTATAAGTGTCATAATTAAAATTAAACTTTAAATATTTAATTTTTAAATAATAAAAAAAAAGAAAAGGTTAATTTGTTAGTATCCTTACTTAGATATCCATAATCCATGGATATTGCAATATTCCCTTGCTATGAGACCCTCTGGATTTGCAACAGTAAAAGTTGCTTTAGGCTCATCTCCAGGATTTAAAAATCTTCTTTCGTAGCAACCATCTTTGCACATTATCTCAACCCACATAATCCAATGTTCCATTGTCATTGGATGAGGAGTTCCCATTGAAATACCCACATCAACAGTTACTTTATTGCCTTCAATTGTGATCTTTGGGACATGCTTCTCTAGTTTCCAATCTTTGGAAAGCTCCTCCATTAATGTCATAGGTTGACCGCAACAGATTGTTTCGGGTGCTGCTGGATTAAGGATCTCAATTACTTTTCCACAAATTTCACACTTATATATATCTTTTCGTTTCATTTTTTAATAACCAATTTGAGATTTAACTATTTTGTGCTTTATCACATATATTTTTCTATTTAATGATTTTCATTTTAAATTAAAAATAACTAAATTTTTTCTAAAAATCTTCACATTTCTTTCTATAATATTCTCTAGGGTGATCACAAGATGGACATTTGAAATCTTTTGGTAATTCATCCATTTCTACCTCATAACCGCATTCCATACAGACCCACACGACCTTCTTTCCTCGTTTAAAGAAGGCATCATCACCAACCAACTTAAGAAGCTTACCATATCTCTCAGAGTGATGTTTTTCTGCCTTTATAATTGCACTTACTCTTTTGGCAATGTCAGGATACCCCTCTTTTTCAGCAGTCTTAACTATATCAGGGTAAAGTGTTTGCCATTCCATATTTTCGCCATTAATTGCAGATTTTAAATTCTCGATTGTAGTTCCATGGGTTGTTGGAAATTCTGCATCAGGGAGTACTTTCATTTCATCAAAGGGTTCTTCCTTTTTGAACTGTTGCAGCATTTTATAAAACCAGCTACCATGTTCCTTCTCTTGATCTGATGTTTCGTCAAAAATTTTAGACACTAATACATATCCTTCTTTTTTCGCAATTTTAGAAAAATAATTATATCTATTTCTTGCTTGTGATTCTCCAACATATGCGGTATATAATTTTTTAGTAGTTTCTTTCATAATTTTTAACCTCCTAATTGTAATTTGGAAATTTCGTAATAAATGAATATTTTTGATTTAAAATATTTTACCCTAATTATAACTTTTATACTTATTTTTAATAAAAAATCCAGAAGTTTAGATCAATAAAATGTTCCTGCCATTCTTTCTTCTTCTAACTTTACGGGATAACCTTTTCGGTGCCATATCATTATTCCCCCTAAGAGGTTTCTAACGTCCTTGAATCCTGCCTGTGCTAACAATTGAGCTGCCATCATAGAGCGAGACCCGGAATGACAAATCACAACTATTTCTTCATTCTTATAATCTTTTATGACATCTGTATTATTTAATAATTCTCCTAAGGGAATTAACTTGGAATTCTTTATATGACCCCCTGAACCATAAAATTCCTGTGAGGTTCTGACATCAATTAAGAGTACTGGCTCATCTTCAGTATCAATTCGTTCATATAATTCATCAACATTAATATCTGAAATCGGAGGTGCATCAGGAGGTCTTAATTCCTTTCTAGTTTTCTTTCTAACAGTAGGTATAACTTCTATAGTGGGCTGGACTTTTTCTAAAGTAGCTACTAACTTCCCTTCTTCTTTTCCAAGATGTAATAATTTTACAGCTTCATTTAATTTAGAATAGGCTTCAACACTAGATTTAAATCCTGGGTCAGTAGCATAGATTTTTAATTTTTTATTTTCAGGTAATGTATCAAGTGATTTGATTAACACATTGAGAGGTCCTGGACAGGATAATCCACAAGCATCAACTTCTACATAATTATCTGTTTCAATAGCTTTTTCATGTACAAATTCCTCGATAACGTTTTCGGATCCTCCACATGCAGCCATTATTTCTTCTGTGGTAGCATTTGCCATTTCAAAAATTTTAAATCCTCCGGTTAATTCATAGACTTCTTTAAATCCACTTTGTAAAAGAATCCTAGTAGCTAAATAACTTCTATATCCTACTTCGCAATAGACGTAGATTGGCCCATTATTAGGTATTTCACTTAATCGTTTTCTTAATTCTTCAATTGGTACGTTCATTGAGTCCTCGATGGTTCTAGCTGCATATTCTTCTTTGGTTCTAACATCTAATAATATACCTCCATTAGTTTTAACTTCATTAATATCATGCCAATGCCAAATAGGCATATCTTCTCTAAGATAATTTGCCGCAACAAATCCTGCCATATTTACTGGATCTTTTGCAGAACCATACGGAGGAGCATAAGTTAACTCTAATTCTTCCAAGTCAAAAACTGTCCCACCAAACTTAATTACAGTAGAGATGACATCAATTCTTTTTTCTGTACCTTGACCTCCAACAGCCTGAGCTCCAAGAACTTTACCACTAGGTACTTCGAAAATTAATTTAATCGTTATTGGTATAGCTCCTGGATAGTAACCAGCATGATTGTTTGGATGTACATATATTTTTTCATATTTAATAGTGGTATTTTTTAGTTGTTTTTCTGTTAAACCTGCAGAAGCAACAGTGACATCAAAAATTTTAACTACAGATGCTCCCAAAATTCCTTTATATTCTAAATTTCTTCCGGCAACATTTTCTGCCGCAATTCTCCCTTGTTTATTTGCTGGACCTGCTAAGGCTATAGATATTGGTTGATTTGTTTGATAATGCTGAACTTGAATAGTATCTCCAACAGCATAAATACTGGGATCAGATGCTAACATTCTACGATTAACCTTTATATAACCTCTTTCTGTTAATTCTAAATCTGCTTCTTTAGCCAACTTACTTTCTGGTCTAATACCTATTGATAAAATTATCAGATCTGTTTCTATAACACGACCACTTTTGGTTTTAACAAAAGGTTGGCCAGCTTCAGTTCTTCCAAAGGAATCTACGGGATCTTCTAAAACGAGACAAACTCCATTTAATATTAATTCTTGATGAATAAATTGCGCTATTTCCTTATCTATTGGTGGCATTACCTGATCTAGCATTTCCACTATTTTTACTTTCACTCTCTTCTCAACTAAGTTTTCTGCCATTTCTAATCCAATAAAGCCACCACCAACGATAACAGCATTCTTTATATTATGTTTTTCAACATAATCTCTAATTTTTACAGCATCGGGTATAGACCATACTGTAAAATATGGTACATCCTCAAGACCATTAAAAGAAGGTACAATAGGATTTGAGCCAGTTGCTAAAATCAAGTTATCATAATCTAAGAAGTATTCGTACAATTTTTTTAAATCTCTGACTTTGACTTGCTTTTTCTCTTTATCTATTGAAATTACTTCATTATTAACTCTAACATCAATATTGAACCTTTCTAGGAACATCTCTGGTGAGACTAGTTCTAAAGACTCGCGATCCTTTATTACATTTCCCACATAATATGGAAGCCCGCAGTTGGCAAAACTAACATACGGACCTTTATCTAACATGACAATTTCTAAATCCTCTCGTAATCTCCTTAACCTTGCTGCCGCAGAGGCTCCTCCAGCAACTCCACCAACAATTACAATTCTCTCTCGATCCATTTTAACACTCTCTCGATCTGTTTTAATTTTAGTTATGTATGATTTTTACACTACTTTTGAGAATAAATAAATTGCATTTAAATTTAAAACTCGCTATTATAACTTAAAGATTATATGAGCTGACATCCATGACTTTTATAGTTATAAGAGCTTTTTATTTATAATTTGAAAATTCATTAGAAATAGTAATAAAAAAAATTTTTAATTGCTTAAACTTCAAGTATGATGACTGTATCAACGAATAATTCATATTTTTCATCTTCATCAAAATCTTGAATTATTACTTTTTCAACATCATCAGTACCTTGAATTTCTAATAACTCTGATTCGTGTAAGATTTTAACATCTGATAGTTTCAATTTTTTCTTTAATTCTTCTGAACCAGGTGTAGTTTTAGCAGAAGTTAATACTACAACTCTCCCAGTATGTTTAGTTAATTTCATCGCAAGCTCTAAGGATTTATCTCCAGTATCTACCACTAAAACTCTTTTTCCATTAAATTCAGACAAATCATCAACTTTCTTATAAACTCCTTTTCCAAGAAACTCATCCTCACCAAGAATTATTTTAATATCCGGTACTGAGCAAGCTCTAGCCTCAATTTCGACATAAGGGTCTGATTTGGTTCTATAATTATCTATAGCCGCTTTTAAGGCATCAGCCGCTAAGTTTGAACAATGCATCTTTATTGGGGGTAATCCTTCTAACTCATCAGCAACATCATTTCGAGTTATTTTATAAGCATCATCAACTTTCATCCCTTTAGCCATTGTAGTTACCATTGAGGATGTAGCCACTGCAGACCCGCATCCAAAAGTTCTAAATTTAACATCATCAATTACTTCTTCTCCAGAATCATTTTTACCCACTTTAATGAAGATTTCCATTAAATCTCCACAAACAGGATTTCCAACTTTACCATACCCATCTGGTTTTTCTATTACTCCAACATTTCTTGGATTTCTAAAATGGTCTAACACTTTTTCAGTATATTGTGTAGATTTCATTCTAATCATTCACCTCATTATACTTTTTTATTAATTCAGGAGGCGTTAAAGGGGATAATAATCGTAAACGTTTAACAATTCCAGGTAAAACTTCTATTGCTTTATCAAGATCAGCTTCTTTTGTAAACCTGCCTAATGTGAATAATAAACTGCCATGAGCCTCTTCATGTAATAAACCCATTGAAATTAATGTATGAGATGGTTCTAAGGTCTTTGATGAACATGCAGAACCCGTGGCAGCAGCTACTTTTTGATCTTTTAAAGATAATATTAATGATTCTCCTTCAATATAATCAAATCTAAAATGTGCATTATTAGGAAGTCGTTTTTCAGGATGTCCATTTAAATACGAATTTGGAACTCTACTTAATACTTCTTGAATCAGTTTGTCTCTCATACTTTTTAGCCTTATTACTTCTGTTTTAATTTCTTCTCTCATAATTTCAGCTGCTTTAGCAAAACCTACGATACCAGGGACATTTTCTGAACCAGATCTCAATCCTCGTTCTTGACCGCCACCTATTATTATTGGATTTATACGTACTCCCTTTTTTAAGTAAAGTGCTCCGACACCCCTAGGTCCATAAATATCATTCGAAGATAAGGTCATCATATCTATCGGTACTTTTTGTACATCGATCGGAATAACACCTTCACTAGCTACAGCATCAGTATGAAATAAAACATTCTTTTTTGCCGCAATTTCACTAATCTCTTTTATTGGTTGAAGAGATCCAACCTCATTACTCGCAGTAGAGATTGAAATTAAAATTGTCTGATCATTTATTAATTTCTCCAACTTCTCAAGTTTAATAATTCCAAATTGATCTACGGGAACTCTACTAACCTTGAAACCTTCACGTTCCAAATATTTAGCGATATTTAATATGGATATATGTTCAATCTCGGATATAATTATATGGTTGCCTTTCTTTTTATTTCTCATTGCTGAACCTATAAGTGCTAGATTGTTTGATTCAGTAGCACTTGATGTAAAAATTATATCTGATGTGTTTGGAGCATTAATAAAATCAGCAATTTTTTGGCGAGATTCAATTAATGCATCAGTTGCTTCATCCCCATCGCAATGTAAAGAAGATGGATTAGCAAACTTGTTATTAAAGTATATAGTCATCTCTGAAACTACTCTTACATCAACTGGTTTTGCTGCTTGATAATCCAGATATATACTCATTTTTACCTCCTCAATTATAAAATTCTTTAATTAATAATTTATATAATTATCTCAATTAAATAAATATTAAAACCACTGTGTTGCATCAGCATCTAAGACTAAATCATTTAAAGTTGCAGCACCTACAATTTTAATGCCTGGAATGAGCTCCGCTTTTTCCCAACCTAACATTCGCTTTGAAGCTTCGCATACTAATATTTCAATACCCATATTTAATGTTTTATCAATCATTTCTTTAACACTGGGAAAATCACCAAGTTTTATCTTTTCAGCCTCTCCAGGTTTTAATATTCTTAAAGCAGTACCTAAGTAATAAACAGTAGCTTTAATATCCATTGCCTTAGCAGTTTGAGCTAAAACAAGAGGACTATATTGTCTTTCTGGATCATGACTTGTTTGAACATAAAGAATATGTTTTTCTTCCATTTTTTTTCTCATCTCTTTTATTTTACTTTTTTAAAATAAAATATTAAATCGTCCCCATCCTTTCTAAACTCTACTAATTGTGTCTCTGTCCTCTTAGCCCACCGCGTAAGATCCTCCTCAGCAGCAGGATCATCAGCAATCACTTTAAAACATTGCCCTACTTCAAGGGTTTCACTTAAATTCCTAACCTCGAAAAGAGGTTCTGGACAAAATAAACCTCGTGTATCTAATTCTTCATCATATTCAACATCGTTATTATCTTTCTCACTCAATTTTTAAACCTCCTTTAAATTTTTATTCTATTCTAAAATATTTTTTAAAAATCATATATTGGAAGGGATAATTTATTTAGATTAAATCTTAAGATATAAACAATTTAAAAAGAGTTTAAATGTTCTCATTATATTTTAATTAAAATAAACACTAATCGTAGAAAAGATATAAAATACTTAAAAAAAGTTCTTTATAATTTATAAATCCAGATTGAAAAAATTGTAATATTAAGGAGGAAAGAGAAAAATAAGAAAATAGCTAAATTACTTTTACATCCCTGCTAACTTCTTGATATGTTTTATACCTTCCACGGCATCATCTGCAAAATCATCAGCTCCAAGTCTTTTAGCAAGTTCCATATTTAAAGGAGCGCCCCCAACAATTAATTTAACTTTATCACGGAGCCCAGCATCAACCAAAGCTTCATGGACAGTTTTAATGTGTTCAACAGTCATCGTAAGAAGGGAGCTTAATCCAATAATAGTTGCTCCTGTTTCTTTAACCTTCTCAACAATTGCTTTTTCATCAACATCCATTCCAAGGTCATAAATTTCAAAACCAGAGCTCAAGAGCAATGATCCTAATATATTTTTACCAATATCATGATTATCCCCCTTTACGGTACCAATGATTATTTTAACTTTCTCTTGTGATTTATCGACAGCAGCTAAAGCTGGTTTTAAAATAGTAAAAGCCTCCTTCATAGTTTCTCCCGCTAGTACCAATTCGGTTAAATAATAATCTTTTTCTTCATATCGACGCCCAACTTCATCCATTCCCTTAGTTAATGCATTCAAAACATCAAAAGGATCTTTTTCCTCATCCAATGCTTCCTTTACTGCATCAGCAATATCATCCACTTCTAATTCAATTATAAGTTCCGTTAATTTTTCAAAATCCATAAAAATCTACTATTTCTTATATATATATAATTTATTCCCTAATTATTATAAATGTTAAATTAAATTTCTCCTTTAAATCTTATTTTTACTAAAAAAACGTTTTATATAAAACTAAAAAAAGAGAAGAAGGAAGAAGAGAAAATCAAAATCTTAAGCATGTAGCTTAAAACTTTGGGATAAAATTTAGTACCATTTGATCCTTGGCGCGAATTGCGCAGGTGTTTAATTAGGAAATTAGGGGATATTATAAATATTTTATTTTCTCAGTCTTCCCTCTAAAAGATAAATATGAAATTTTAATATTTAAACTTAATTTAATTTTAAACATAAATTATAAAAATTTGTTATTAATTTTTTAAATAGAATTTTTGAAGAATTGTTATCTTCTTTGAAAAACCTTTTTAATTTAAATTAAACTCTAATAATTTTGAAATCTTGACAGTAAAAGAAGAATTTGAAGAAGAAGATGGTGCTTTAGAGTTAGATGAGATAAAGAATTATCACATTATTGCTATGAATTTAGTTAAAGATTATGAAATAGGTGAATTTATTGTTAGAGCAGTTGATAATGTGTCTTTAAAAATTAGGAATGGTAAATTTCTTTGTATTAAAGGACCTTCTGGAGCAGGAAAAACAACTCTATTAAATTTATTAGGTGGATTAGATACCCCCAACAAAGGAATAATTTACAATCTGGGCATCAAAATTTCTGATATGAAAGAAGAATCGCTAGCAACGTTTAGGTTAATAAATTCAGGATTCATTTTTCAAAATTATAATCTTATAAGTACTCTTACTGCTGAGGAAAACGTTATGTTTCCAATGAATCTTGCAGGTATGAAATTTAAAGAGCAAAGAGAACGTGCAGTTAATTTATTAAGAAAAATGGGATTAGGTGAACGCAGAGAACACCTGCCATTTCAATTATCAGCTGGAGAACAGCAGAGAGTTGCAATTGCTAGAGCTCTATCAAATAATCCTCCCCTTATACTTGCCGATGAGCCAACTGCTAATTTAGATAAAAAAACAAGTCAGTTTATTAGAGATCTTTTTAATGATTTAAAGAATGATGATGTCACAATTATTATTGCTACTCATGATGATTATTTGCTAGCTTTAGCAGATAGAATTCTACTATTTGATGATGGGAAAATAGTAAAGGAAGATATATTAACTAAAAGAAATGAAGGATAAATGGTATTAGAAAGTGACTTCACTTGATTTTGTTTTAAAAGATATATATCGAAAGAGGGATACCACCATCCCTTATTTACTGATTATTGTTTTGGTAATTGCTTTAACAGAATTTTTAATATATTTCACATCTTCATTTGGTTTAAATATGATAATATCTACCAGTTTAAAAAATAACTATTTCTTTACAGGTGCAATTAATTTAGTATATAAAGAGTTTATTTCTTTAGTACTTGTTTTAGTAATCATTTTATCAATAGTTGTAGTTGTTGTCATTACAACTACGTTAATTATCCATAAGAAAAGAGATATTGCAATAATGAAAGCGTTGGGTACCCTACCAGGGAAATTATATAGCTTTTATCTTCTCGAAGCATTTATTATTTTTATACTAGGTTTTATCCTTGGCTGGATTCTGGGCTTGATATCATTTGGAATATTTACTTTAATCATGTTTTTATTAAATGTTCCTATAAATTTTCAAATTGATTGGTTTTATACACCTATTATATTCATTTCTTGTATTTTGGGTATTTTTTTTGTAACTGGTTATGCTTTAAGGAAAATTGGAGCTCAAAAAATAATTAAAACTTTTTCAGCAGATATACCTTATAATTTTCATGCTAAGAAAAGATTAAGTTTAGTTCCAAAGTGGCTTTCAAAACTAGGATTTAATTTAAAAATTTCAGTAATTAATAATATAAGAAGAAAGGGAGAATTTAGAAGATATATCATTGTTTTTAGTTTAATTTCTCTTATAATTTTTACTTTGGGATTAGGCACTATTGTTTTAACTAGTTCTTCTCAGGAGTGGATTAGAAAATCCCAGGGTGAGAATATTGTTGTTATTGGTCACAAAGATGTTGTATATAACTATTCCTTAATGTATAAAATGTTTTCAAATCCAAGAATAATAGTTGATGAAGATACAATAAATCTTACAGACACAAAATACATTTTTAATTTCAGTGACATTAATAATCTGGAAACAATTGATGATATTGAAAAGATAGACGAGAGATTAATAAATTTTTATGATGTTGAAGAATTGGATGGACATATTATAATTGATGGTGAATATATAACAGTAGGAAAACAAAGAACTGGAAATTTTCCAATAATAGGAGTAAATCCTGAGAAGATTATTCAAAATTTTGAACTTGAAGGTAGATTTTTTACAAATGATGATTCTTTTGCAAATATGACAATTGGAGATGGATTAGCATACAATTTCTTTGAGTATCCCTTAGATCAATATCTAGAGATTATGGGTTTAAATAAAACATTTAGACCAGGTATCTGTGGTGTATTAATTGATAGTTTCTTTAATGGTTATGCTGGTTATATTGGATTGAATGAATCTCGTGAGCTATTAAATTTTACTTACGATGAAATCAACTTAATTATACTAAAACTAAAATCTGGAAGTTATAATATTATTATAGATGAAATCATTAACATAACTAATAATTTGGGTGCAGATTTTATTCATCTAAAGTTAGACGCTATTTTCAAAAAAAATATAGATTATTTATTTAATTTATCATTATACCCGATAATTTTAATCCTGATAATAGCTTTCGTGTCTCTTTTAATATTGAATTTTTATCAACGAGGAGGAATCATTGAAAATGCTAAAGATTTTCTCATTATGCGGGCAATAGGATCAAAGAATAAGTCTTTAAAAAAAATATTATTCTTGGAATCTCTCTTTATCATCATCCCTGCTCTTTTATTATGTTTAGGAATAGGAATGATTATTAACTCAGTCTTCTTGTTTGAGCGAGTATCTTTACCACCATTATACTTACCATTCATTCTTCTTTCATTCCTGTTTATAGCATTTATAATTTTCAATATTTTGAGTCTTATTCCAATTATGAAAAAGATTAACAAATTTAATATTAAAGATTTTAATCTTTATTAAGTCTAATTTTAATATGAATAGAGAATTGACCACTTTTTCACACAACTAAAAATTATCATATTAGTTAAAATTTAATTACTAAAATTGTATAAGTAAAATATAAGAAAATTTTATTTTAAGGAATAAAGGTAATTTTTCAAGATGTCGAAAGATCCTCTAAAAGATAGAATCAATCAATTAGAGAAGGATTTGGAGAAAAAAGAACAAGAAATTCTCCATTTACTCGATAAAATCGAAGAACTCGAAGATCATATTATGCATTTGGAAGAAGAAGTTATTCCTTCTGCAGTTAGTACAAAAAAGAGTAAAAAAATGCAAGCAATGGATTCAATACACTCTTTAGGAATTGAGGAAAAAGATAAGCAAATTAGAGAATTAAAAGATAAAATGGGATTTTTAAGAAAAGAAAATATAGAGCTTCAACAAAAACTTGAAAAATTTACAAAAAAAAAATCTAATTCTTCGGTTATTCGAATAGAAGATTTAAAACCCAAATCTCCTCTCAATGCTTTAGTAAATGAATTACAAGATAAAATAAATAAACAAAGCTCAACTATTAATGATTTAAAAAGACAAGTTGATAACAAAGCAGAAATTAGTGAAATACTGAAAGATAAAGAAGAAGAAATTGCTACACTAAAATCAGATATTTCAAAATTGAATCAGAGTTTAATAAATGCTGCTGATGGAGATAAAGAAAGTGCTTCAATACAGAAAACTTTAATTGAAGATCTTCAAAACCAACTAAATAAATCTAAAAGACAAGTACAAGATTTAAACAAAAAACTTGAAAAATTCAAAAAGAAGGAAAAAAAGGGAGAAAAAGTAGCGGAAGAGCCTGAGTTAACAGGTGAGATTAATGATTTAAAAGAACTTTTAGAAAAACGAGATATAGAAATCCAAAATTTAAGGAGTGATATATCTACAATACAACAGGTTGAAGTAGAATTTGATACAGAACAATCTGGTGCTCCTTCTGAAGTTTTACAAGATTTGCAAAACAAACTGAATAAGGCTAAAAATCAAATAAGATCTCTTCAAGAGCAACTTAAGCAGTACGATGGTGAAAAGTCACCAGAGCAAGCTAAACCTCAAAGTGAATTGGAAGGACAATTAAAAATGCAAAGAGAGATGGCTATATTTCTACAGAAACAACTTGAAATAAGAGAAGGAGAAATTGAAACAATTAAAAACGAAGCTGTCCAAATAAAAGGTAAATATAAACAACTAGAATCTCAAATTAGATTAAAAGACAAGAAAATTAATGAAATACAAGAAAAATTAGAAGGTAGTTATATTCAACCTCAGAGTCAGCCGCCACCAGCTTCAGCAGAAGATCCTAATTTAACTTTAAGATTGAAGGAACTTAAAAGCTTAATTGAAGATCTAAAAAAGCAAAATGCCGAACAAAGGTTAGAGATTTCAGTGTTAAGAAAAAAATAAAACTAACACTAAATAACAGTCATTATGGAACTCATTATTTTAGGATCAGCAGCAGCTACACCTATTAAAAGCCGTAATCTAAGCTCGATAGCAATAAGATATAAAAATAAAATTTTATTATTTGACTGCGGAGAAGATTTCCAACGTAGATTTGCTGAAGCCGGCTTGAAATTCAATAAGCCTATTATCGCTTTAGTCTCGCATTTTCATGGAGATCATATTATAGGTCTTCCAGGATTCTTATTTCGATTAAGTCTAAATGAAAGGACTGCACCTCTTACCATTTTTGGTCCTCAAAATCTTTTCCTTTATATATATCTTCATAAAAAAATCCTAGGCTTAAAAGCTAAATATCCAATTAAAATTGTAGAAATTGATCATATTAATAATAATTTAATAGAATTTGAAGGCCTAGATACTGAGGATCCCAAAGATACTGTAAAAATAAAAGATAATTTAATTTATAAGTCAAAATATTTCTCAATAAGATTCGCACTAGTTAACCATTCGATAACTACTTATGCATATTCTTTTATTGAAAATCCTCGTTACGGAAAGTTTAATCCTGAAAGAGCTAAAGAATTAGGGATTCCTGAGAGTAGAACATGGAAAAAACTTCAAGAAGGTTTAGAGATTGAATTTAATGGAAAAATTATTAACCCTGTAAAAGAAGGAATTGTTGGTCCAAAAAGACCAGGTAGAAAAATTACTTATTCTGGAGATTTGGCACCATGCGATTCTCTAATAGAATTAGGAAAAGATTCTGATGTTTTAATTCATGAAGCCACATATTCTAAGATATTAGCTGAAACTGCTAAAGAGAAGAAACATTCTACCTCTGTTGATGCTGCCCTTGATGCTAAAAAAATGAATGCTAAACAATTAATCTTGACACATATTTCAGCAAGATACCAAGATGATGCTTTAAAATTACTCGAAGAAGCTAAAGAAATTTTTCCAAACACAATATTGGCAGAAGATCTTCTAAGAATTGAGCTTAAATGAAATTTCTAAAAAATTTAAAGCTAAAAATATATTTCAATGCGATTAGACTCATATAATTTTAAATAAATATTTAATTTTCTTAACACTATTTTAGAAATTTATAAATTAAGAGATATCTTAGTTTTTTCTTATAATCCATTAATTAAAAAAATTTTAACAAATTAATTGAAAAAGTGTGATTATTTGACATGAATAAAGTGGAAATTTTAAAGACCATTGCTGGTGTCATAATACTTATATTTTCTATCACTATTTTATTAATGGCTTTCTCAAGAAATGGGTTAAAAGCATTAATAGTTCTCTTTAATTTCGGTCTTGATTACAATGCTACTAATTTAGGGGAACTTATTGTAGCAGCAACAGCAGAAATAATTGCAGGATTATTCTTTTGGCTTGCAATGATTTTTATAGGCGTGGTTTATCTTGCTATAAGTGTAACCTTTGGTGTTTTAACACTTGTATTAAAAGAAAGTAAAGCTGTGACTATTATAGTACTAATATTCACATGTATATCTTTGTTTCTGGAAATTCGGGCAATTATATTTTTAGCAAGAGCAGAATTAACTAGTGGAATATTAATAGCGCATTTATTTGGTGATCTAGTCGTTACGGGGATATGCGTTTATAGTATTATCATATTATATGGATTCCCAGACCAATTAAAAGAAATCCCTCCTAAAACTACACCATCAGCACAAACCGAAGCAGAAATTACTGGAAAACCTCAAATTACTAACTTTTGTCCCTATTGTGGAATTGGATTAAAAGTAAAGAAGAAATTTTGCACAAATTGTGGGAAATCACTTGCAAAATCAGCCCAAAGTCTGTGAAAGTTATTTGTAAATTCTAATTAAATCATTCTTTTTTTTTCCTTTAAATAGAATGGGTTAGTAGGATAACTATAATTCATTCTAGGAATTGTTAAAAGGTTATGATGTTCAAGGTAATATTATCTGGGATAAACGTCTTGATCTTGATATAAAAACTCTGAAGTCTAAAAAGATTTTGTTTTATTATCTTAGATCTTCTTTTAAACTTGAAGGAGAAATGTTGAATTATAAGAATTGAATTATAAGAATCTCAAAAATAAGAAGAAGAATAAAAATTTTTATTTAACTTAAACGTTATGATCCTCCAGCTATATGAGGCAAGACCACAACTTCAGATTTTTCAGTAATGATAGTATTAGGTTCAGCGCGTTTTCCATCTACTAGAATTCCAAAGTATTTATTTTCAAGATTTAATTCCTTTAATAAATCGCCAACAGTCATTTTTTTCTCTATTGTTAACGTTTCATAGATACCTGTTTCCAATAATTCAGAAATTTGTTTCATCTTTTTGATCTACTCAATAATTTGATTTTAATTAATATTTATATAATCGTTCTTATATTTATAATTAATTCTTTAATTTTAATTGTATCAAATATATTCGAAATCTTCCTATTTGTAAAAATAATTCAGTATATTTTATATGTGTAAATTAAAATTCCACATTATTGGAACCTCTTTTTAAATTTTTCTAAACTTTAAGAAGGAAAACAAACTGTTTTTATTTTTATATTAATTTTTATGCATAGTTATTAATTTTTTTGAGGAGATACTAAGATTATCGAAGAGGATGAATTCATAGACTATTCAGATTTTTTAGAAAAACTCAGAAAATCTGAATCTAAGATTAAAATAATTACTGATCCTGAAGAAAGAAATAAATCGATAAAAAAAATCGTATCTTCTTCGATAAATTTTTCAAATGAAATAGCTTTTTCAGGAGAGTATTTTGAAGCGGGAGAATTTTTATATTCTGCTGCGGGATTAATTGAGGAACTCGATTTTAACCAATCTCTTAGATTATATAAAATTATTATTAAGCTTTGGGAGAAACAGATTATTGATTATAAATTTCAAGCAAAGTTACATGAAATTGCTGAATTATACTTAAGGATTGCAGATTTGTACCATGAAAAGTTCCAAGATAGTAAACAAGAAGAAAAGCATATAACAAATAGTATTAAATTTCTAAAACAAGAAACTAACCTTTTAAGCGAGTTTAATGAAACAAGAAAATTAGCTCGAAATTATGAAAACATAGCAAGTCTTTATCTAAAAACTTCTAATTTCAGAAATGCTATAAAACATTATGAAAAAGTAATCAAGATTTCAAAAAATCATAATTTTTATGATTTGCTATCTTATTCTTATCAACAAATTTTCTCTTGCTATGAAGAAATAGACGAGTATAATGAAGCAAAAGAAGTTATCTTAGATGGAATAGAATTCTTTTCTGATTTGATTACTAAATTAAAAGAAAAAAATAATAGTACAACAACAGCTCAAATATGTCAAATATTAAAAAATTTGTATAAAATTCTAGATGATGATGATCGTTTCGTAAAATATTCAAAAAGAGAAGCTGGAGCTTATATTGATTTAGCTGAAGCTATTGAGAAGAAAAAAGAAAACTACCATAAAATAGCGAGATATTATCGGGGTGCAGGATTATGTTATCGAGAAATACAGAATAATCTTATTGAATGTGCTTCTTGTTTTATTTTAGCAGGAAATTACTTAGAGAAGGAAGGGGACTTTAATCAAGCAGCAGTTAATTTTTTTGATGGTGCTAATATTTTTAAAGAATTAGAAAATTTTGAAATGGCATATAAGCATTTTGTAAAAGCAGGCGATAATTATTGGAAGATAGATAATCTAAACGAATCTACAGAAAGTTATTTAAATGCTTATGATATGGCTGTTGAAGGAAACTTAGAATTTAATAGATTTGGGATATTCAATCAAATTATAAGAGGCTTAAATAAAATTGCTGAAGAAGGATTGAAAAACAAGCAATTTTTTACAGCAGCTACTCTTATTTTGGAAAGCATAAAATTTTATGAGCAACTGGAAGATGCAAAGGATTTTCTTTTAAGAGAAATGGTAAAAAATTTATATCGATACTATTATAAAGCGGCTAATCTAAAGAAAATTGGGGAATCTCATATTGTACATAGTTATGTTTTAGCCTCTATATCATGTATCCTGAATGGAAAACTAGATAAAGCTTGGGAAATTATTTCAGAAATAGACTTTGAAGATAATACAGTTGAAAAATATAAAAAAATAATAAAAATAATGATTAATACGATTTCTGAAGGGAAAGAGGTTGAATTAAATAGTTTTCCTTATAATTTGAGAAGATTAATAGAAAGTTCTGAGGAAATTATGTATCTTTTAAAATTATTTAGAGGTTTTAAAATTTATTAGATAAATTAATTCCTTTTTTAAATCCTTTTATGAAGATTAATAAAAAAATAGTATTAAGCTTTGATCTAGATAACACTTTAATTAATAATAGAAAAGGAATTGTAAATTCATTTAACTATGCCTTAAAGAAGTTTAATTTTCCTAAAATCGAAAGAATTACAATCCTAAAGATGATTGGGACACCATTGGAAGAAATGTTTGCTAGCGTTTCAAATCTGAATCCATCAATACTAGCTAAAGCCTTCCGTGAGTATTACGGAACTGAAGGAATCTATCAATCAAAATTATTACCTGGTGTTAAAAAAAAATTGTTAGAACTAAAGGAGTATAATTTTTCATTAGGTATAATTACTTCAAAAAAGCAAGAAATGGCAGAAAAAATAGTAAAATATTTAAAAATTTATAGTTTTTTTGACTATATCTTAGGTGAAACTGAAGATCGAAAAAACCTTGGGAAATTGGACCCAAAATTAAAAGAAATATTGTTAAATAATTATCCTAATAATAAATTCATTATAATTGGAGACCATCCTAAAGATGTTATGCTCTCAAATAATTTGAATTGCCCATTTATAGGAGTACTTACAGGAAACCATTCAGCTCATCAATTAAAAGGATATAAAGATGATCATATTATTATTATTATTATTAATTCTATAAAAGAATTAACCATTGATAAAATAAAGTCATTAATTTAGGTTCAGATTGTTAAATTTCTTATATTAAAAAAAATAGAAAAAAGAGAAGAATTTTTATTCCTTTTCCCAAGATTCGTATTCTTTCATGCATTCTTCTGGTTTCCATAGGGTTTCCATAAATTTTGGAATACCTGAGCTGTCACGGGGACCGACTAGTACAAAGGCATCTGCCTCATCTTCTAAAGATCCACTTAATCTTGCAGCCATACCTGGAATAATTAATATTCGATGTTTAACTTTATCAAAAGCACCAAATTCTTTCACGGCTTCAGCTATACCACCAGCATTGAATTGACCACCAGCTACAGCACTTTCAATACCAATTCCTTCGGAATCAACAACTAAGAGCAAACAATCAATATTAGCACCCTGTAAATCTTGTTCTACTGGGATTTTTGTCATTCTATAATTACTGGTAACAAAAATAGGTGCCATATCATCTGGTTCCCCAATTGTATATAGTCCAGGATCTACAGCTGGATAAATTCTTGGATCAGAAAAAATACTTTGTCGCAAGGTCATTAAGGCTAAGAGAGCCCAAATATCCTTCTTGTTTTGCCCTGCATGGATCACAATTAATGAAGTATCTATTGACTCCATTATAGCACCCATTATAATTTCTTGATATTGATGTAGCCATAGATCTTTATCATTTTCCACTTTTACTTGATTCCAATAAGCTGCAGGTACTCCCATTATAGGCCAACTAGCATTAGGATCTTCTTTATTTATAGCAGCATTCCTTAATTGCATGATATTATCATAAGTAATTGAAAGTTTACCAGAACCATAGAAAGTACCCGAATCTAAGATAATTCCTTTAACACCTAATTTTTGTAAAGTAGCACTTAAAGACATTAATTCATCTAAATTACTTGAAACTATAGCTACAGGGAGAACATTTTGAACCGCAAATTTACCTACCTGTTCCCAAGTGTCTTTAGTTGCCGCATAGAGCAATGGTCTTTTATCCTTAATTTCTTCTGCAGTCTCTAATAGTATATCTGCATTAAAACAGCATAACATAATTGGAAGATTCGAAAGTTCTGCAATTTTTTTCGCTGCTAATTTGAATTGTTCTTTATCACCAGAAACATTTCTTAAAGCAAGACCATCAAGCGTAAGTACATCCCCTATCCTTTCTATTTTAAGATCTGTAAGGTATTTAACAATATCTTCTAAGTCTGAATCATCATCCGCAATTTCTATAAATATTGCTGATTGATTATAATAAGTAAGTTGATGTCTCATTAAAACTTCTTCACCCCCAATAGTAACTGCTCTATCACCAACACCAATAGTAACAGGTCTCTGCGGAGGCGTTATAAGTTTAATTAATTTGTCTCGATTTTTAAATTGTTTTCTCTCTTGCATTAAATGAGTACAATCTTGAACTTTGATTTTTCTTTCGAGAATATCTGTAGCAAATGCCATACATGTATCATATCCACATTCTTTACAATTAGACTTATCTAAAAGTGCATATATTTCTAACGGACTTGGTCGAGCCATATCATTTTCTCCATATTCTTTATTTCTTCCTAATAAAATATTGAATAAGTATGTGTAGTCTAATTGTAAATTGAATTAAAAATTTGGTTTTTTTCTATAATACCCTAAACAATTCAAAGATTTAAGAATTATCAAGGCTGAATTAATATATTAGGCAGAAAAAAATTTTTATAAAAAAGGTTTATACTTACTTATCTATTAAATTAATTGAATAAAAATGGCGAATTGTTATTATTGTAATATTAAAATTAGTAAACTGCTATATAGATGTAAATATTGCGGAATGATATTTTGTAAAAATCATAGATTGCCAGAAAATCATGATTGTCCATTTGATTTAATTCAAAAATTAAAAATCGAAGAAAATTCTAAATCTAAATTAATATATCAAGATGCTCTGGAATTCTTGAATAAGGACTTAGACGTAGCAAAAGTTTATGATTATGTTACTACAAAGAAGTTAAACAAAAATGAAGCAACTGATCTATTAAAATTTTTTATTGAAAATAGTGATCAAATAGAAGTTAGAGAAAATAGTATCCTAGCATTTGAATTATTGGGTTTAAAAAATGATGAGGCTTTTCAAATTCTTCAGGATTGTTTGCTCTCAGATGAGAGCCCAACTATAAGAAAGATAGCAGCAAAAGTATTAACACTTAATTTTCCAAAAAAAAGCAAAATACTTTTAAATTGGGCTCGTAAACATGATAAAAATTTAAAATTTTAGTTTTCAATCAAATAATTGAGAGATTATGTGAAAAGAGTTGCTTTTAAAGAAAGATATTATTTTTTTGAGAATAGTTTTAACTTTTGACAAACCTTCTCAACATTTTCTCTATTCAAGAGAAGAAACTTGTGATAAAAAAAACAATAAATATTATAAAATCAGTTCTATAAACTGAACTATTTTTTAAGAAAACTCCTATTTAAAACTTGTTGCTTATTTTCTATTTCAATATTACGAGATTTTAAGAAATCAACATAATCACATAATAAAGAAAGACTGTTTGCAGCATCCCGAAGCGAAAAAAAATAGAGAACTCGATATTCATGCAGTATCTTTTTCACTTGTTTAAATCTTTGTGCTAATTCAAAGGAATCTGCTATACTAGGTAAACAAAATGTAAAAGGTTTTAAGGTATTTTTTTGAACTTTTATCATTCTTTTAAAAACATGGCTATAAAGATGATGGGGCCACAAGGGAACAACAATTATGTCAATATTGGAGTCATTAACTACATTTTTAATACAATCTATAAATATATTGAGAACAAAACCAGACGCTCCAAGATCAACAGGATTCTTAATATTTACGTTTTCTTTAGGTAATATTTTACTTAATTTTTCTTGAGATTCAAGGGTTAATTCTGGCACATTTAATAGATGATCTGCAAATAAATCTGTCATATTTACAGAAGATCCTCCTCCTGGAGTTACTATTCCGACGTTTCTTCCATTTGGAAAATATTGGGGAAATAAAAGTTCAAATGTTTTAATCGTATTCCAAAATTGTTCATTATCCTTTACAATTAAAACTCCAGTCTGCTTAGCCATCGATGCCCATAAACGTTGATCAGTAGCAATTGCTCCAGTATGAGAAAAAGCTGCTCGAGAGCCATCATCTGTATATCCTCCTTTCCATAATATTACTGGTTTAATATTTGTTGTTTTTTTAAGCTCTAAAAAAAACCCACGTCCATTACTGGAACCGAAACTTTCTAAATAGCTAGCTAATATTTTAGTTTTAGGATCTTGACGGAAATGTTTTAAGAAATCGACACAATTGAGATCTATTTGGTTTCCAAAAGAAACTCCATAACGAAATCTAATATCCCTTTTAAATCCAATATCTAATAACTGACTTAAATGACCTCCAGACTGAGACATGAAAGAAACTGAGCCAGGTATCCCTTTTTGAGAAGCAAATGTAAATGCCATTCCAATTTCTGCATTATAAGGACCTAAACAATTTGGACCAATAATTCTTGTTTTGGAGCCTTTAATTATTTCCTTAAGTTCCTGTTCCAATTTTTCTCCTTCAGGATCTCCTGTTTCGGAAAATCCAGAAGCAAAAACTATTAACCATTTTACACCTTTCTCAACACATTCTTTAACTACTTTTGGGATAATCTGTGTTTTAACTGAAATATAAGCCGTATCTATAGGGTGAGAGATATCTAAAACAGTAGGATAACATTTCCATTCCATTATTTTAGTATGTTTTGGATTAACGGGATAAAAACTATTATTCCATCTTGAATCCTTAAAAGCAGATAAATACATCATTGACCCAAAAGTAGAACTCTCTGATGCTCCAATAAAAGCTATATGTTTGGGGTAAAATAATGAATCAAATTCTTCGAAATATTTTTGATCTTCAACCATTAATATTGAAAATAAAAGAATTTTTTAATAATTTTCTAATCTTTTTCTTCAGGGATTAGATCATGGTAAATTGGTTCAAATATCTCATTAAAAAGCTTATTATTCATCCAAATCTTATCTTTTGGATTCCATGTTAAATTTTTTAATGGATTATAATCTTTTAAGAAATTTAAATTTCTATAAATCGATTTAAGTAAATTTTTTCCATCAACTAAATCATTTAAAATGAGATAATGTTCTATTTTTAAATAGTGGAATAGTAATTCAAATAATTTAATAAATTCATTAAGATCACAATCTGGAAAATATAATTTTATCATTAAACCATTTTCAAATTTTACCTCTTCTGATATTCCATATATAAAGTATTCACCTTCAATTTCATAAATAAATCCTAAATTGAAAAAACTAAATATTTCTATTAACTGCTTATTTAATTCTTGCTTTACGTTTGGCAAAATGATATAGATTTTTTCTAATAAATCCAGATTTTTTAAATTTAAATATGGAAAAATTAAGCCTTTTTCTAAAAGATCAATAATAGGATTAATCATAGATAATTTTTTTGTAAGTATATATGATTTAATATCGATTGAATGCCAATTATAAATTTTTGTTAAATTTTCAAAATCGGATGAATCTGGACCATTATAATGAGAGATATTTAAATTACCTACATTAAATTCCTTTAATTTTGAAATTTGAACCTTATAATTAGGATTGTAGAGGATATTTTGCATGTATATTTTGAACCTATTCGAATCATAAATCCAATTGTTTGAACTGACATTATAGTTAAAATGGAAGAGTTGGTAAATCTTTTTTATGAAGAATATACAATACTCTCGAATATCCTTTTTCGATTTGGCGAGCCAGTGTATATATGATAAGTTTGGATTTCGATATGGCCATAGATATTTTATGAATATCGAAGTCGATTTATCCATGAATACTGGATACTGGACTTTTTGAAATGAATTGTCCAACAGAAGTCTAAAATCTATTTCATCTAAGTTATAGGGATAGATATATACATAATATTGACCAAATCCAAAATATTGAAGAGCAGGTAAAAATTTAATAGACTTTATATAATTTTTAAAAAAATATTTTGACTTTTCACCGTTAAATATCTCCCGATCTAACAAATAATTTTGTAAATCATAATGAAATACTAATAGATTATTTAATTTAGAAATGTTAAGATCAATATTTTCCTTTGAGAATCTGATATTTATTTGTTCAACTAAATTTAACATTTCTCTTTCTTTGGACCAAAATTTTCCTTGAATTTTATTATAGGATTCTTGATTTAATTTTAACTCTTTTCCAAAAAGCTGTCTAGAGTAAAGAAAATATTGTTCAAATAAATCTTTTGTATAAAAGAATTTTTTATTATCAAAATTATAAAAATTTCTTAATGAATAGAATTCAATCTCTCCACTGGAATGAAATCTTGAAAATTTAATTAAATCTTTTTTAAAAATGCTATGAAGAATTGAAATAAAAATATTCTTTTCTTTTACTTTTAAATTGGGGAGATAAAGTTGTGTAATAATTAAGTTTTCATTAGAAATTAGATCTTTAACAAACATGATAAGAGCTCTTGGAAAAAATAATTTTATCTTATCCAACTTATCCCTAGCTTCAATTGTATCTTTGAGAATAATGGTAGGAAAATATTTAGAAAAGGCACTTGTATAAATTGTGTTAATTAAAATAGGTTTAATTACTGGAGTGTGGGTACTTTGGTTGAGATATTCTTTAAATTTATCATCAATCACTTGAATCGTAATATTATGTGGTTTTTCTGTATCATAGAACATTTCAAATTTCTCCCTTTTTGTATCACTAATTCTTCTCCCTAATTCTGAGTTTTCAATTATCTGTCTCATTGCTTTCGGATTAAAAATTTTTAGATCACTGCATAATATAAAAAACTCATAAAGGAATTGATACTTTCGAACTTCTTGTCTAAATTTTTCTTTTGATTTGATATAAAGGGGTATAAATACATTAAAAATAATTCTATTTATGTTGCTATCAGTAAATATAATATTTTCTTCAATTGATTGAGAAATACCATTTTTCTTCAAGAATTCTAAAAGTAGATATTCGCTTTTAATTTCTAAATTTTCTAATAGAATCTTTTCTATTAAATTTAAACAAAGTAAAAGATTTTTTAATAATTCTTTAACGTAAAAAAATCCAAATTTATTATAATAATCTAAGAATTCTATAATTTCTTCTTTAAGATTTGGAGAGTTATATATCTTTGATAATTTTTCATCTATACTTTCAATTAACACACTTTGACTTAAAATTTCATCTTCTAAATCGGATTTTAAATAATTTAATGTTTCTGATCTTTTCTCAAATGTAAATCCTGTAACTGAAACATAGAGTAGTCTATCAAGAATAATCCAATCTAATAGTGATAATTTTGATTCATAAAAAGAAGGTTTGTATTCCATTTCAAATGAAATTTCGTATTGTTTTTCATATTTTCTATGATTTAAATTAATGATCTTTCTTTTAATCTTATGAAATTCTCTAAAATAATTCAAATTCAAGAAGTTTGAAATTTTCTGAAGAATAAGATAATTTTTTTCGAGAATATATCCATAATCATATAACTTCTCAATAAAAGATATTAAATCATCTAAATAAACCTTGGGAACCAGAAAGTAACCTAATACTTCTGTGATTTTACTATTTATTGAATATTTGGGAGATATAAGAAATGGAGATTGTTCAATGAATTTAAAGATTTTTATTTTTTCTAGAAATGGATTAAATTTAAAATTGAAAATAACTGTTACCAAATTTAATGCTTGCCAATTTATTTGATAGGATGGGGAAATGTAGGAAAAGTTATTAATCCATTTCATATTTTCAGTGAACTTTCTTTTACTTAATTCAGATTGGATTATTCCATTTGATTTCATTTCATCAAATAAGTTTTGATAATCATATAAGTACTTATAGCCTTCTGTATCATAAAAGATGTTAATTAAGACTCTTAAAGTCTCGATAATATCATCATCGTTTATAGATTTAGACGTTTTAAACGCGTATTCTTTAAAAATCTTATAATAAATATCCTCCATTCCCTCTTCAATTAATGGAACATTTCTACGCATAAATTCAAAAATAAATTGTATAGCTCCAGGTAATTTAAGAAATTTATCTAATTTATTAAGTTGTGAAACTAATAATTCATAAGTAACTACGTTTTTATTAAGTAGGGATTTCCATTCAGAAATTTTACGTAATTTAGATAAATCTTTTAGAACAATTTGATTTATAATAAATTGAATATCTTCATTTTCTTTTATGGCTTCAGGGATAAAAGAATTATATATTTCTCTTAATAAAATTATTGGTAGGAATTGTATATAATTTTCAAAAACCTCAATTACTAAAATTCCACTTTCAAAATGTCTATCAACTCCTATATTGAAAATATTTTTTCTTAAATTTTCAGATTCTTTGGGACTTTTGTAAAGAAATTTCACATTTTCTAAGATAGGATTTAAAACTAGGTAATTTTTTAGTTCTATAAGTATAATCTGAAAAATATTATCTAAATTATCAATATCATTTTCAAATGAAAAATCTTCTAAAATTTTAAGATTTAGCATGATGAATTCTATATTTTTTACCTAATCAGATACAATTAAGCAAAACCATATTTAATATTTTATTAATTATTTAACTATTTTTTCGAGTACTTTAAAAATAAATCTAGAAATATATTTTTGTAGATAAGGTTGTCTACACATTGGTTAACGGGAGGAGGTTTATTATAATGTATTTTGGTGGAGAGACAGTTCCCTAAATGGCAGTGAAATTCGAATTTCAGTTCCTTTTAATGAACTATTAAATTCGAATTTAACATTTTATATTTACAATTAAGGGTGCTTCCCTTAATTTTTATTTTATTATTGAGTTTGCTTTCAATAATGATGGAACTTTCTCAAAACAAAGTCTTCTATTATCAATTAATGGCTTTATTTAGTATAGCTGCTAATGTTGTTTTCACTCCTATGGGTACATATTTATTTAACCATATTGATACTGAAATAATAATCATGATTGCTGGAATTCTAATTATGATTTCAACTATTCCAATTTGCTTTATTAAGGAAAATATAAATGAATAACCTTTTCATATTCGTTTTTGCCATTTAAATACTTGTTTTAAAACTTCTAGTTACTGAATTGATCACTATTTTAACTTATTTTATAGAGAGGACTGCGAGAAGGATTAAAAAAAACTTTATGAGAAAATCTCTTAAAACCTTAAATTTTCTGAAAACCTAAACCTTCTCGTGAATTCTCTTATCTTAAACATTTATATAATTCCAGTGTTTTTTTGTTTAGTTTTTAAAGGTAAGTATAAAGCAATTAATAAGAAGGGAAACAAAACTTTCAATCTCACATTGGATTTCGCCCTCAAAATACTTATTTTATTTTAGATTTGAATTTTGTTATCCTTCTTTCCTATTTCTATATAGAATTCAGTCTCATGAAAATTTCTTGAATTAATCAGAAATTATTTTATTAATCCATTAATAAAAGCTCCGCTATCAAATTTATATAAGTAAAATAATAGTATATGTAAAATCTGAGAAAAAAAGTACTTTTTCCATAAATGTCATTGTAAATAATGAATCTATCGGAATATACATTCTATTTGGGTATTAAATCTGAAACTTAAGAATATTATTATAAAAAATAAGGAAATTAAATGATAATTTTGATAAGATGAGATATGAGTTCGGGTAGAATTAACAACAAGAGATTTGAAAGTGTAAAAGAAAATTATAAAATTAAGGAATTAATAAGCCTAGATAAGAAAGAGGTTCAATTAAAGAGAAAATTTAAAGAAAATTCTCATAATCAATTAAACAAAGAAATTATAAATGATTTGGACGATAATTTCGATATTATCAAAAGCCTTCATCTTATCTTATTAAATTGTTCAACTTTGACAACAAAGCAAAAATTCGAATTCTGTAATAGCCAAAGGTATTTCATGAAACTATACTTAAAAGAAATACTCAGAAAAACCTAATATAATTAAATTCATCTTCTATTTTTAGAATAAAGTATTTAGTAATAGAAAAAAAAGATGTATTAATGAATATTTAGATTTAAAAATATTCTGTTGATGTGAAAAGTAAAGCAAAACAACTATAAAAGATACCAATTATAGCACCTAATCCTGTTGTGAAAATCGCGAAATCTATTATAGAACCTGCAGGATAACCTGTATCACTCAGAACATAGATTCTCCAGCTTACAACAATAACAGCACTTACCATAGTAGCTAAAAACCATCCTAATAAGGCTTCAATCTTATTCTCTGCGAATCTTCCTGCCAGTATAGCAGCAACTAAAGGAGCTGCAATATAGCCAATCAGTAATACGATAAAACCTAATTCTAGATCAGATACTACTAAAACAGTGTATAAAATTGATTCAGGTCCCATTCCTGTATCTGGAATTAAAGGATCCCCTAAAAGTGCCCCTGCAATAATTGGACCAAATAAGGGTCCAAATAATGGTTCTAGAATAACTGATAAGTCAGTTTCTAAAGCAGTGAAAAACGCATCTAATCCGCCATCAATGAGTGCGTATCCAATAAAGAAAAACACCACATTTAGACCAATAAAAATAACTAAGCTCAATCCAAATGATTTAGCAAAACTCATAGCTATCAAGACCTTTTTAATTTTTTTTTCAGTTTTGAATTAAATATCTAATTTATAAATATAATTAACCTTTAAGGGTAAATATAATTTTTGTGATGAATTCTTTATGTTTTTCTCAGATATTATTAAGCTTTATAGGATTATTTTTTAATAAATTAAGAGATTTTATAACCAAATTAATATAATGATAATCGATGACAAATAATAACCATAGTTTCACAGTTGGGAAACTCAAACATAAATACTTAGCTAGAATGCTAAAAGATTTTGCTTCAGATTTAATAAATCAAGATAAAAGAGTAATTATGGGCTCTAAAATCGGAGAAGATGCAGCGGTTATTGATATTGGTAATAAATATCTAGTAGCAAAAACAGATCCTATTACATTTACAACAAATGAGATTGGATACTATGCTGTAAATGTGAATGTTAATGATGTTGTCTGTATGGGAGCAAAACCAAAATGGTTTCAATCAACAATTCTTTTACCAGAAAATGGTACAACAATTGAATTAATTGAAGATATATATAAAAGCATCCATGATACTTGTAAAGCTATGAATATAACTGTTATTGGAGGTCACACAGAAATTTCCTTAGGACTTGAAAGACCTATTGTAATTGGTTCTTTATTAGGGGAAGTTGAGAAAGAAAAACTAGTTTTAACATCAGGAGCAGAACCCGGTGATGTTCTAATATTGACTAAAGGCGTTTTTATTGAAGGAACATCTATTATTGGTCGAGAAAAAGAAAATTTACTGTTAGAAAAGGAGTATTCTTCCGATTTTATAGAAAAATGTAAGAATTATCTTTATAATCCAGGTATAAGTGTTTTAAAGGAAGCTCTTTTAGCTAATCAGCATTTTCATATTAAATCAATGCATGACCCAACTGAAGGAGGACTTGCCACTGGTATTGCTGAAATGGCGATGGCTTCTAATACAGGTGCTTTAATATTAAAAAAAAAAATAAAAATTCTTCCAGAGCCTTTAGAGTTAAGTAAAACTTTTAATCTCAACCCATTAAATACGATATCTTCCGGTTCTTTATTGATTACTTTAGAAAAAAAAGATTCATCTGAATTAATTAATTTATTAAGAAAGAATAGAATAGATGCTGAAATAATAGGAGAAGTTAAAACCAAAAAAGAAGGATTAAAGATTGAAGAAAAAGATGGAAAAATAAAAACTTTAGAGTATTCTGAGACAGATGATATTACAAAAATTTTTTAATTTACCTATAGATTGATCTCAGAAAATAATAAAA
This sequence comes from Promethearchaeota archaeon, assembly GCA_016839585.1. GTDB lineage: Archaea > Asgardarchaeota > Lokiarchaeia > Sigyniarchaeales > SOKP01 > Loki-b32. Next base: position 66,164 of record JAEOTZ010000072.1, on the reverse strand, counting down.
TTTTTTCAACTTTAGCAGATATTAACAGGTTTTTTATTGTTAACTAATATTTTTATTTTCTAAATTTTATTAAATATTATATATACTTTTTAATATTAAGGGTTGTTTTATATTGGATTTTAACATTTCAATTTAATGTTTGTTTGAGAATGGCTATTGAAGATTTACAAGATATTTTAAATTTCATAGAAGAAAGAGCTATAGGGAAAAGTCCCAATTACAAAACGGAAACAGACATATTTATTGAAATTTTAGAAAGGAAAAAAGATCAGTTTGAACAATTTAAAAAAGACATTAAAGCAAAATGGAATGATTTTAAGTTAAAAAATCAAAAAAAAGTATTAAAAAAAACATTTACCACCTTTTTTTATGAGAATTTTCATGATTTTTTTAAGTATTTTGTTGAAAATTTTTTTGGAATTAATGAAAACTCATTAAAAATAATAATTAAAGAAAAAATCTCTGAGAAAATTTTAATTTTAGAATATAATTATTTTTTAACTCTAGAAGTAAAGAAATATTTTGATAATATTTCTAACAGCATACAAGAAGATTTATTATATATCTTTTCATTTCCAGCAGGATATCTATATTTACTTATTCGACTTTTAGGAACCGTAATCAGAAAGACAATTAATAAAAAAATCTTTATTTTACTTGATGGTGTTAACGTTAAAGAAGAAGAAAAAGGTTTGGATCTGAATTTTATGATAATAATAAAGGATAGTAAAGATGCAATTTTTAACTCTTATTATAACATGGTTTTATATTATTTTCTTAAATATTTTAGGGGGGTTCCAGAAGAATTTTATAACAAATTATTGAAAGGAAGAGAGAACTTATATCAAATTGCTTTAGAAGAATATCCAAATTCAAAAGAAAATTTAGTTGACTTGTTGTATTATTTCTATAGAAAATGTAAATTATTACAAAGTTTTTCTCCCATTTTAGATTTTATTAATTTTGTTGGATCTCGAGTAGAAGATTCTGTGTTTTCCAAAATTGATATTATTAAAAAAAGTTTTTTAGCTAATATGGAGTATAGTGTAGAGAAAAAAAATTCAATAATTAAAATTTTCAATTTTCTTGACAAAAAATCTACTTTATATGCTACATTTCAAGCAAATAACCTTCCATCAGCAAAATCTCAATTAAATCTATTTTTATTATATATGAAATATTATTTTGGGGTTGGTCTTGAAGCCTTAGAAGTAAGTGATTTATTATTTTTACCTGAAATATTTAAAACGACATTAAATCAGTATAATAAAAGAGTACATAATGTTATTGATTCTAATTCAATTAAAAATATTGGTAAGTTTTTGAATTTTTTATCTATCGCTTCAAATATAGATGATATCGATCTATTTTTTCAAAAAATATTTAATAAAAATGTTTCTCAATTAAACTATGGATTTTTTAGGGCTTTTTTAAAGAGTTTAAATTCAAACTTTTTTGATCTGATGGATCGTGAAAATAAAGCCTTATGTGAGGATCCAAATAATACTCCATTTAATTTTAATATTATTGCAGACCATATTTGTAGAATTCTTTATGTAATAATAGAGAAAATATTTATTCAACCCACTCCAGATGAAGCATCAAAGAATTTCATTGATCCACGTAGTCGTTATATTGGTAAAAATATAGCCTTAAGAGTTTTAGAATTGTTTGTTTTCCAAGATGTAAACTATTCGGATGATGTTTGGCCAGATTATATTATCAGTTTAAATAAGGAACAGCTTAAAAAAGATCTGGAAACTTATAAGATTGAGATTCCAGATAAATATTTTTATACAATGGAAGACTTGACGCAAATTATGATCACTTATAATATACAATCTCTTTCAGATCAAATCTTTTTTGAAGAATGGTTATTATTTGAAATTATTTTACCAATTCATAACTTTATCTCGATGATTAAGGATTCAGTAAATAATCTTTCAAATGAAACTGAAGTCTATGAAAAATTAAGCGAATTTTTTCTCTCAAATACTGAAGGGAAAAAAAATTTACAAGATTTCAAGTTTTTATGTCATCAGTTTGCTAGAGTTTGGAAAAATTTTGAATAAAATTTATTTTTATCAATTTATTTAATATTAAAAATTTCTAAAAATCTCTTAAAATCCTTTTCAATATTAATTATTGGCAAATCTAAGTAATACTTTTCATAGTCTTTCATTAAATAAATTGACCCAGAAATCATTTTTACATTTTTTGTTAACTGAGATTCAACATCATCAACATTTTTGATACATAATACAGTTGGATAATTTAGTTCTCTAAAACCTTCTGTAAATATAAAATCTGTTTTATATGGACCATTTCTTAGCCATTCTATTATTGAAGTAATATCAGCATTTTTTTTTAGAAAAATTGTTGTCTCATTATCAATATTTTTTAAAACAGAATAACTCGCTCCTACTTCAGAATATTTGTATGAATCTTTTCCCACTTTATCAATTTGATGCTCATGAATAAATTTGATCACAGAAACTTCTTTATTCAAATTCTTTTTTAATAATTTTATAGCATTTAATATAAAGTGCGTTTTTCCACTTCCAGAATATCCAATAACACTGATCACTGATGTCACACATATCAACTTGATTTTAGCTATTTTAATATTATTATAAATATCTGAAAAATTTAAAAAAAATTAATATTAGTTAAATATATTATAGAATAAAAAACGCTCTCGATATTTTATGTCTTTCCATAAACAGCAAATTGTGTTTGATGCAAATTTTTTTATATGTATGAATTCAATTAGAGCACGGGATATTCTGGGAAACTTAAATAAAGTAGCTTTAGATTTAGGTTTCGAGTATTATATCTCAGAAGTTGTTTTTAATGAGATTAGAGCACCTCACTCTTTTTTAGATAAATTCAAAAAATTAATTAATGTTATTAAAGTTAGAAAGGATGAACTAGCTGAGATTAAGTTAGACTTACTATCTCACAATATAAGATTTCCTGCTCAAGATCCTGATTTAACTCTTGTTGTATTGGGAAAAAAATTAATGAAAGAGAAAGAAAATGCTGAAGTTCATTTAGTAACAGATGATTTTAAACTAGCTAAAAATACAAATTTATTATATAAAGGTAGAATAAATATTCTATCACTCTCAAGTTTTTTATTGAAAATTCAAAGAACTATCTCAAAACCTCAAATGCGTAGTTATTTTAAGAATATTTGGAAACGAAGTCTAAACTATACTCTTTCTTACATGATTGAACGTTCAAAAATTTATCCTGCTGAAGAAAAAATCACATGGTTGATTGAGAGGGCTGTGAGTGTAACAGAGAGTAGTATTATTTCTTCTGATTTAGAGATAGAAAATCCAGATGTAGGAGTAAAGTTTGAAATCGGAACAACACAATATGCTGACGATATTGAAATAGCAGAAAAATATATAGATAATCAAGATCTTCCTGCGAGTAAGGAAGAGAAAATCGCAAATATAATTAATTTTCTTGAAAATTTAAAAATCTCTCGTGAATATATAATTCGGGCTCGAGAAGCAATTGTAAAAAACGCATCTAAGGACGCCGTCAAATTTTTGAAAAAAGGAAATGGGTTTTTATCATCCCTACTACAGGTAGCAGCAGGACAGTTAAACAAGCGAAAAGATTATGAAATTGTAGAACAATTAATATGTTCTGAAATATCAAAAATGGAATTTTTAAGAGGATTTATGTTAGTATCGTTAGGGCGAGTAAATGCTGCAATTGATTCTATTGAGAGAGCAGCATTATTTTCAATCATAATTCATAACTATCAAACATGCTTAACTTTAAATTATTTAAAGGCTTTAATTTTTCTTTTTCACGGATTATATAAATCTGCGATATTGCAATATAACTTCACTGAAGAATTGGCAGAGATTTATGAGGATGATAAACTTAAATTAAAATGTGCTATAGGAAAAGCTATTGCTATTTACATTCAAGGAGAAGATAAGAATACAGCTATGAATATTATGGAAGAAATATCAAGCATGGATCTAGAAGAAAATTTTTTAGATGCTATTATTGTATTTAGTGAGTTAGGTGATTATTTTTTAGCATTGGGGCATCCTCAGATTGGTGCTAATTTATATAATCAAGCTTTAGAAATATCTATTGATTACAAATTACCTTTTAAAAGTGAAATTTTAATAGAAAAATTAAAAAGAGCTTATATTGCCACAGTACTGCAAGGTTATAGTGCTGAAGATATTACTGAAGGTAAATTGGATATTTTACTAGATAAAGCATATTCTGTTAAAGATGTGGAAAAATATAATGAACAGATTAAAAAGATCTCAAGTTTTAATGTTTTATTTTATACCCCCTTTCCTTATATTACAGGCAAGAAAAAACTAGTTCCATTTTCAAAACTTCCAAAAGAGCTTCAAGAGAACTATTTAGAAGTAGTTCATTTTGAAAAAATAAATGAAAACAAAAATCAAATTCTATTTATTGTTTCACATTATGAGTTAGGATTATTCGGAATCAAAGTGAAAACCAATGAAAATATCACTGGAATTGCTGAAAATTACACACTTAAGATAAAGCCAACAGCGAAAGTAAAAATATACAAACCTGATGAGGATCTTAGGAACATTTACTTAATTAGAGCTATTATTGAAATTACTCAAGAAAATCAGTGTGAAATTATCTATACTTTACCAAGTTTTTTCAAAAGTATTGGAATTGATTAAAAATTCCTTTAATTTATTTAAGATATGAGCTATTACCCAATTTTACGTTCAACTTTAGCTCTCTGTGAAATCCTACCCTTATGAATCGCACAGCTCACACAAAGGTACGATTTTTTTACTGGTGTTTGAATAATAGTGCCCTGTTTTTTTAATTCTGAATACATTCTATAATCTACAAGACTAACTTTTTTAGTAAAAGCTTTTGCTTTACTTCTTGGTATGTGTTTGCCACAATTCGAGCATTGAACTAAACCATATTTTCCTTTGCTCGAACCAGACTTTCCTCCCGATTTTCGTTTCTTTGGTATAATTATGACCTCGTTTTAGATTGTTTGTATTAAAACTTCTAATATTTTAACTATTAGAATTAGAGAAGGCTTAAATAATTTATGGATTCTTGTAGAAATGTTAAAATAGATATAAATTCTTTTTATGTATTGTTTAAATCCATTTCTTCTTTATTATCATTTGAATTTTTTAAGAATTTAAACGTATACAATAATCTGTGTCCTACTGTTAAAATAAGCAAGAAAGTATAACCCAATATAAAAAATAGGAAGAACCAGGTTACTGGTTTTGAAGTAATAATGGGATTGTATATAGTCCAAGGTTTTCCTGTCATTAATTCTGAAAAATAGTAAAACCATGTTTCTAAAGTTAAGGCAATCATAAGAAATATTAGTCTTTCTGCTCTTTCCATAAAGCCAATTCCCTTCATATTAATCCCTTCATTTTCTGCTCTTGCTCGAATATATGAGATCATAATAATTAGAAACATTATTACATAACCAAGTAAAAAATGAACAAAACCACCGTATATTAATCCAAGTATAAGCACTGCATCAGAAAGTCTATCTAAATTTGAATCAAGGAAAGCACCGGATTTAGTAATATTGTCAGTTCTTCTAGCAACTTCACCATCAAATACATCAAAGGCACCTGCCCAAAACAGTAAGAATGGAACAAGCCAAGCGAACCAGAAAAAATGATGAATAAATCCCAATACTATAAGAAACGCTGCTCCTAAGGAACAAAAAAAACCTAAATATGAAAGTGTATTTGGAGAAATGTTATGTTTAATTAGAAATTCTACTGGACCATCAATAAATTTGTTTGCAAATTGTTTTTGTTTTACTCGTTTCCTATTATCTCCACTCAAATTGATTTCAAGATCCTTTAATTTAAGTAATACTTTTAAAAGTTCTTTTTAATAAAAAATTTATTATAATGGCTTTAAATGTAATTTAATTAGTCGTATAACTGATGAAGCTAAATACGATTGAGTTCCTATACTAAGATTTGGAAGATTTAAAGCTTGTAATTCCTTTGAATTAATAAATTTGCCTTCTTGACTACCAATGACGAAAATAACATTATCCTTTTCTTGAATGATATTTCTTAATTTAAAAAAATCTTTACCATCTTCTTTTAAAACAACAATACAATAATTCCTTTGTTGATATTTTTTTATTGCTTCAATAATACTCAATTTTGAGATTTTAATAGAATTCAGTGGATTCTGATTTAGTTCTTCTTTTGAATTTAATTTTTGAAGGAAATTAACAAAATAATCTGTAAGCATTAATTCATTTTTTGGAAAGTTCGCATAATCTAGCGATTCTGGATTGAAGGTATATGTACCATAATTATCCAAAAATACCCAAATTTCAATTTTTTTTTCAAAATTATTATTACTTAATATTGCTGCAAGAATACACCGTGATATTACATCTAATCGACCAGAAGATCCAGGAATATCTTTAATAGTGTAGTTTTCAAGATCAACTGTTGCAGATTTAATAAAAAATATCAGATTCATAAAAAAATTAAAAAGTAATTTCTAATATATTAAATAGAAATTACTCTCTAATTAATTTGGCATTATTTTATTAGATTAAAAATTCAGAAATAAAAAGAGAATTAAATCAATCTTTTTAAAAAAATAATAGGAAAAAAAATTTTATACTAATTACGGATTCTTTTTTTTATAATAAATTATAACGTAGAAAACTGAAATCATAGTAGTAATAGAAATAAGAATCCCTAAAATGCCTGCTCCATAATCACTTGTTATCCAACTCAATATTGGTTCCCAAGGAGATGCTAAATTCTCTAACCATGATTCATCTTTTTCATCAATTAATACTCTTTCTAATCCATCTGGGTCTTCTGATAAAATTCCTATTGCGAATCCAACAGCTATCATAACCATTAATACACCAACAATTACAAATACTGAAAGAATTGGCCATTTATATTTATTGATAACACTCATCTTTTATTTTACCCCCAACATTAATTCTGTTGTTATAAAATCTGGCTTTGTCTTATATATATAAAATATAATCAAAGCAGAGATGATTGCTTCTCCTATGCCTATAAAAATATGCCAGTAAACCATCGCAGGAATAGCAATTTTAAAAGGAATTTCTCCAGAAAAACCTAATTCAATACCACAGATAAGTGAGGCTAACACTATAGCAATATAAGATCCAATCGCAGTGGCAATTGAAACTTTCATTTCTTTTTTAATTGATGTATTATTCAATAGTCTTACAATAAACACTACAATATAAAATCCAACAATACCTCCAATTATTCCCATATTGAAAGTATTTGCTCCTAAAGCAGTAATTCCCCCATCTCCAAATAAACTTTGCACAACTAAAATTAAAAACAATACAATAACAGATGCCCATGGACCTAATATAACTGCAACTAAAGTTCCTCCCACTAAATGACCTGATGTACCTCCAGGAACAGGATAATTTACAAATTGAAAAGCAAATATTACAGCTGCCAATACACCAATATATGGTATTAATTTTTCAGAATCTTCGTTTTCAAAAACTTTACCCATCTTGAAAAATCCAAGAATCATTACTATCATAACAACAATTGAAAGGGTAATTAACGTCATGGGATTAAGTAATCCATCAGGTATATGAATATTATTTTCACCTTTTCTTAATTTTTAATTATAATGATTAATTTTTTTTATAATGAATATTATTATCCCATAATTTAGTATTATTATAAAATATTACTAAATTATATTCCAGTATGAACATCAAATTCTGACTGGCTTGCTGATACAATCTTGAAAACTACATTACCATTTCGCCATGAAAATGAAAAAACTTATTTGAATAAAATCCATCCTTTAGTTCGCTTAATTTTACCTTTTATTCTCGTATTACCTTTTCTTTTTATTAACAATATTTACCTAATATTCACAATTTTGATACTTACTTTAATTTTCAATCTAATTTTTCGATTAAATATTTTAAAGATTCTCTCTAGATTTACAGTTATCATTCCATTTGTTCTTTTAATTACATTGTTTATTCCTTTATATGTTGGCGACAACATTATTTATCAATTAAAAATTGGGATTAAAATTAATATATACAAAGAAGGTTTATCTTTAGCTTTCCTAATTTTTTTAAGAGTCTTTGGAGCATTATTTGTATTCATGTCCTTTTTCTCAACATTAACTTATTCAGAGTTCATAGAAGCATTAACGAAATTAAGAATTCCCGCATTCTTAATTGGATCTTTTGTAATTATGCTTCATTATATTCCAATACTGGCAAGCTCAAATAAGAAAATATTAGAAGCACAGGAAATGAGAGGTAAAAAGATCACAACTTATTGGCAAAAATTAAAGATACATGCTTATATAATGGGAAAAAGTATTATATTGAACATGGAACGAAGTGAAAAGTTATTTGAAAGTCTAAAGATGAGAGGTTTTTCGGGAAAGATAACATTTGCAACAAAAAGGGTTAAGTTTCATGATTTCACCCTATTAACTTTTTATATAATAACAGTAATTCTATTAATTTATTTTATTAATTTAGAATTTATATATCAGGGGGTTATTTCATTATTTTTGCCGTAGAGGTTGAAAATGTGAATTTTAGTTATAATTCTGGATTTAAAATTCAAAATCTCTCACTTAAAATCGAAGAGAATTCCATATATGCATTAACAGGGAACAATGGTTCGGGGAAAACTACTTTATTAAGATTGTTGGTTGGTTTATTGAAACCTGAATCTGGGTTTATTAAGATTTTTAATGAACCACTTACAAGAAATAAAAAAGAATTATGGGAGATTAGACAAAAAATTGGATTTTTATTCCAAAATCCAGATGATCAGTTATTTGCTCCAACAATCGAAGAGGATATAGGTTTTGGTGCAAGAAATTTAAAATTAGATGAAAAAGAGGTAAAAAAGCGCGTATTGTGGGCTTTGCAAGCAGTTAATTTAATTGAGTTTAAGGATTATTCTCCATTTAATTTATCTTGGGGCCAAAAGAAACGAGCTGCTTTAGCAGGTTTACTAGTATTAAAGCCTAAATTGTTGATATTGGATGAACCATTTGCCAATCTTGATTTCAATGCAATATATAATCACCTTAAAATTATAGAGAATTTAAAGAGAGAAGAAAATATGACTATTTTGTTTACGACACACAACCTCTTTTTTGTTGAGAACTGGGCAAAAAAAATGCTCGTATTAGATAATGGAAAGAGTCTTTATGAAGGAGAACCTAAAGAAGGACTAAATGATACCCAAGTTTTAGAATTGTTAGGATCTTATGATAAAATTCGTGAGATAATTAAGAACGATTAAGAAAATAAGTTAAGAAAAATTTTTAATTAAGTCTTTATACTATTATAATGGGACAACAATGATGGAATAAAGGCATTTTCGAGGACTCATATGAAAAAAGATGATTATGAAGTGCATAGTAATGCTGACAGCCAGAGTTTAATAATCAATACTAATCCTGTAAAAATGGGCTCTTAACCAAGCAAAGGTAAAGACCATGCTATGAGGTTATCGCCAGTATACCCAGGCAGGGTACATGATTATGGTCCCAAGAAGGCATATAAATTAACGCCTAACACGAGAGAACATTATCAATTTTATGGTATATCCGTTAAATGAGAAAAATGTGTTAGTGTTTTAGGCAACAATAATATGCTGATTTTAAACAACGTGCTGATTAAATAACTCTCTAATTTCTTTACTAATCTCCTTGGGCTCAGCCTGTAAGTATCTATGTAATATTTTAGCAATTTGAGGAGCCCATTTCTTCATGATGGCACGTATAAAACCGATTTGAACATTCTTGTCAGTAATAATACACAACACTCCTTTACCAACTTTAGCTGAAAAAATCATTCCCCCATAATATTCAGTAATTTGTAGGTCAATTTTTCCATACCCAAGAATTTGGCCTTGTTCCTCTCCAGCAATAAAAACAGCCCCCCCGATTGCCCCAATCTTTTCAACAGAGATACCATTTTCATTAGAAAACTTAAATTTAGATTGACTTAGGATAGTTATTCCTGTATCATCAATTATTATAACATACTTCAAACCAGAAGTACTATTTATAATTGTGGTTAAAATTTTTTTTAATCTAAGTTCATCTTCAGAATAGCTCACTAATTTGTCAACCTAAACAATCATTAATTCATTATTTTTTATCAAAAGCTTTCTTCATATTGTAAATTAATTATTTAAACTAAACTTGATATTTGTGCTTATAGCAATTCTAATAGATAATGAAATTTTTTATTTAAAAATTTAAGTAAGTAATTTGTTTTCATCCAGTCTGTAATATAAATTGCTTAACTTTCTTTACCACAAATAAAACGATTAAAAAAGTGTTTGCGTTTTAATTAAATCTTTCAATGGCTTTATCCGACTCTTGTAATCTTTTGTCTTCTCTAATAAGATTAAGAGTTTATAATTTTTTGATTTATCTAAATCTTTTTTAATTTTGATAAGCTTAGAATCATTAATAAAGTCTCTATTTTTAGTAACTGCTGATAGTGCTAATGTATTTTCGAGGATCCAAAGTCTTTTTGAAATAGATGAAGCGACAGGAAATCCATGTTTGTCGGTTATAATACCTGCTATAAAATTAGGAAACTTTTTTTCTATCCTATATAAGAAATAGTTTACCTCATCCTGTTTTATTAGATCATCCAATCTTTAACACCTTTCCTATCAATTTGATCGAATTGATAGGTTAAAAATAAGAAAATTCAGTCATTAAATGCTATATTATGAAGATATTATGATTTAACTCAGAATAATTATTTCAAATTTATGAAAATTATATTATGTTTCGTAATTGGATATTAATCATGATAACTGTAGCGTTGTTCCTTCCATGGATCTGCTTTATTGCTATACCCTCCTCTTTCCCAATACCCCAATCTATCTTCCTTGAGAAACATTATTTTTATAACCCATTTTGCACTTTTATATAAATATAAATCTGGAATAATTGGGCGTACAGGTCCTCCATGTTGATTATTTATAGGAAGCCCTTCATAAGTTAATGCTAAAATAGCATTATCTGCTTTTAACCTTTCAATAGGAACTGTGGTTGTAAAACCTTCATCTGCACAGTAAAATTCAACAAAATGAGCAACTTCTTTTGGGTTTAAAATTTTAAAAAGCGTTGAAAAAGAAATTCCACCCCATTTTGTATTAAATTTGCTCCAAGATGTGACGCAATGAATATCTGCAACAATTTCTTTATCTTCTAGATTTTCAAGATCTTGAAGTGTAAAAGTCATAGGATTTTCAATTTCTCCCTCTAAAGTTAATTTATATGTTTCTCTATCAAGATGAACTACACTTCCTTTTTGGAGAATGGGGAATCGTTTAGCAATATGTTGACCAGGTGGCAGTCTTGGTTTTCCATTGGATCTTAATTCTTCTTTCATAATTTAAATTGCTATATCTTTAAATTTTCTCTATAAAATAAACTATAATTTCTTAACTTATAAAAAGTTAACATTAATTAGCTCTAAATTATAATTTATTATTTCTCTTTAAGGATATACCTAGATTTATATTTTCTATAAGTTCAGAAAATCTATTCCGAACAGTTACCTCTGTTACCCCTGTTATAAGAGCAATCCTTCTTTGAGTTCTTCTTTCTTTCGTTAAGATACTCGCAGCATAAATAGTTGCAGCACATACTCCTGTTGGACCTCTACCAGAAGTTAAACCATGTTCTTCTGCCATTCGAATAATTGTTTTTGCTATTTTTTGGCATCTTGTGCTTAATTTGAGTTCAGAGATAAATCTTGTAAGAAAATCTATTGGTTTGGTTGGATTTAAATTTAACTCTAATTCATTAGAGATAAATCTGAAAGATCTACCAATTTCTTTCTTATCTACGCGTGCTACATCAGCAATTTCATTAAGTGTTCGAGGTACTTTATACATTCTACAAGCAGCATATAAACTAGCAGCTGCTACACCCTCTATACTTCTACCCCGGATAAGATGAGCTTCAACAGCATCGCGATAAATTTTTGCTGAACATTCTCTTAGATTTTTTTGAAGATCAAGATTTGAAGCCATTCGATCAAGTTCACTTAGAGCAAAAGTGAGATTTCTTTCAGTTGCGTTAGATACTCTAATCCGAGACTGCCATTTCCGAAGCCGAAATATCTGACCTCGTAATTTAGCAGGAATTTCTTTTCCAAAAATGTCTCGATTTTTCCAGTCAATCATAGTGCTAAGTCCTTTATCATGTATCATGTAAGTCATGGGTGCGCCAGTCCTAGTTCTTTTCTTTTTCTGATCTGCATCAAAGGCTCTCCATTCTGGGCCCCGATCAATATGTTTCTCGGAGTGAACTAAACCACATTCTTCACAAACTAATAATCCTCTATTTTCATCAAAAAAAATATTTTTTCCGCATTCTGTACAGTTATTATTTTCTATACTTAAGTTCTCCTCTACTTCTGCGTTAAGTTCTTTCCAACTTGAAATCGATTACACCTTATTTTAAAACATTTTTTAAAAAGATCTTTAAAAATCTAGGTCAAATTAGCATAAAATTTATCATTAGGGTCAAATTGCTGACCGGGTAAGGTTTTTATTGAAAGAAATGGTAATTCAAATGGGCCAAATATATCTTTAATATATCCAATCTTCTCATATTTTTCATTAAAAAGTGATTGCTTTAACAATTTTTCTAATTTTCTATTCCATTGTTTTGCTCTAAAAATATAATGCTTTTTTGATTTGCCAACATAAAATAGATTTAATTTAACCCAGTTTTTCAAGCGTAATGCCTAGCTTAGTAATTCAAATATAAAATAAAACATTGGTGGTTATTATTTAAATATAATGGTTTTTTTGATAATAAATTACAAAAATGGCAATTCCCCTTATGACAAAAAAAACTAATCATGAAATAGAGATGTTCAATAATAAGATTTTTGCATTTTATACTTTTTTTTACAGTTACAATCAAATGTCTCTTTATCTAATTCTCTTAAATCTTGAGTAAGAACAAACTTTCTTAAAACTTCTTTGGCAGAGCTCTCACATTCCCTCTTTAGACAATTATGAATCCCCCTTTTAGTTCCTGCTCCTGAAGGATCAGATAAAATTCTCACTGTTTTTAAATCCTCTTGTGATAATGATCTTTTTAAACATTTAAATAGTGAGTAATACCATGGTGGTCTATATCTTTTTTGAAACCATAAAAATTCCGTAAATGTGCCTTTTTGAATATTTAAAGGATTTATTGATATAGAATTTACTTTTAATTCTATTAATTCTTTTATTGAATTTTCACAGTCATCCATTGCTCCTTGTTCATTTACGAATGGAGGTTTAAATAATAAATATGCTTTTACCCCAATATTATGTTCTTTACATATTTGAATAGCATTTTTAAAATCACTAAATAAAAGCCCCTTATTGATATAATTATTTCTTATGTAATCATCTATGGCTTCAAGTCCTATTCCAATCTCAAGATATTTATTTTTTAAATATCGCTTTATTTCAATGAGTTTATCTGGAGTTATATACTCTACTCTTGATTCCAAAACAACCTCTTTAATTTTTCCTATGCTTGCGATTTTTTCATAAATATATCTTCGAACATTTTCACTTATTTCACCCTCATCAAGAAAACTACCAGAATTAAATAATTTTAAAACGTAATTATCAGTATCTTTATTGATTTCATTTAATTTATTACTTAGAGCATAATCAAACTGATTTTTTATTTGCGTAGGAGCAACATTTTCTATATTAGCGTCTTTAATATAACCGCACATTGAGCATCCACCATGAGCTCCTAATGCCCAATCACATCCTCTAGTTCTCAAAATAATAGTGAATTCCTTCCCAATTTCACCTAAAAGTCTTTCCTTTTTTATCCAAAAAGTAATTGGCTTGTTTAATTGCTCTTGATCGTATTTTTTCTTTCTTTTTAAGGTTTGTTGCCTATAAAAAAATATTTTTTCGGTCAATGATTCATTATAGGTAATTTTAGAATTGTGCTTTTTCATAAATTTTTACTATCCTTCCTGCTTTTGAATTTTTGATAAAATTTGACCCTACTAACAGCTCTCCTATTGCAATTATATTCTTTTTCTTTTTATCAAGGATGATAACATGATTATTTGGGATTAGATCAGAACTCCAATTTAAAATTCCTGCTCGAAATAATGTGTTTCCCATAATCTCTTCTCCATCAAACATAATATAATTGGATTTAATAGAACTTGGATCTTGAGTAATTTGAATGATTCCTTTAAGGTTTAAGCTAATTTGTCCAGTTTTGAATTTAAAAACACCTATTTCTTCATTCTTATTAGAGTTTATTAAGCTAATTTGAGTAGAAGCTTTATTCTTCTTTAGAACTATCCCACTAGAAATAATTTTTACTCCTGAACCTGGACCAAACTGATAATCTAATATTTTTATGAACTTTCTTATCCAGGTTTTTGAGATAAAATCTTTTCTTGGAAGACTTTCGTTTACTATGTACTTATCTTTTTGTTCTTTAATTAAATTCTCCAAAGATTGAAGTGATTCTTTAGAAGTTGTTCTTCCATATATTTTAGAAAAGATAAAATTGTGCTCTAACTTTGAAGTTGCTTTCTTGGCAATTTCAAGATAACCATTTTCAAGATGACAAATTATTGGAATATCTTTATTATATTTCTCTAATATTTTCACAAGCATTTCTACAGTAATATTAAGTTCTTCATTATCCCATTCTCCAGTAACTGAAATATCATATGAATTAACAGGATAAATATTTTCTAATTGTCTTGGTATAATCCCTAAAGGTGAAGTTAAAATAAATTCTTGGAAATGGGGAAATTCTGAAAATTTTCTAATTGCTTTATGAAATAATTTATGTGACTTAGATTCTGAATATGGTTTTTTAGCAGAACATGGAAGTAATATAATTAGTCTAGTCCATGGCTCTGGTTCAAAATTTTCTATGGTTCTTACTCTAAATTCTTGGAAATCCGGTCTATAATATGATGAGGGTCCAAAACATTTAACAATTTTATTTTCTTGGACTATTGGCGTCTCGTATCTTATGAGGTCAAAATAAGATTTATCTAAAACTTTTAGAATTGAAATTACATTAGTATCATCTAGAGAAGATTTTTCGACAAATGCTCTAAAATCTTCATAAGATATATACTGTTTGATTTTTTTCATATAATTAAACGCTGATATTAAATTATGTAAACAAAGTAGATCAATTTTTTCGGATGAATATTTATCTTCTAATAAATTCTTTAATTTTCCTTGACACGCAACGCAAGAACAAGGTAAAAATTTTATTTTATAGATTGGTAACAAGTATTCTATCGAATCATAGAAATTTTCTCCTGATAAATACATTAAATAAGAACTATCTATTAGATCGACTCCAAGGTATATTAAAATTGGATAAAATTTAGGAATTACCCTACCAGAAGCCATTATAATAATATTATTATCTAAATGTGTTTTAATTTCGCCAAGAAGTCCGATTATGTTCCTGAAGTAGCTAAAATTATCGAAGATATCCGCTAAATTTAATATTTTGATATTTTCATTATTTCTTATCAGTGGAAAATATAGATTAACTAATTTAGGGTAATCAAATATTTTTATAGTTATACCAAAATTAAGATTCGGATTATTTTTTAGAATTTTTTCAGCAGAATTAATATAATTTTCAATTTCCTTATGAACAAAATCCTTATTAATAATTGTAGTTGGAATATTAAATGGAATTATTGATATTATATTATCCTCAAAAAAAATATCTGAATTTTCAACTAGTATTTGTTGAAATCTTTCTAATTTCCCTGTGTGAGTAAAAATAAATCCTGTTTTTTTGAATTTATCCCTGATAAAACTAATTTTTAAAAAAATTTCTTTAGTAATTACGAAAAAATCATGGTTTTCAAATTGTTCTATAAAATCTAATTGATGCATTAAAACATTTCTTATAGGAATAAGGATATTAGGTGTTTTGCCATAAATTTTAGGTTTTTTAGATATTAAAACCCGTCCTATTCTTGAATAACCAACCTTTGTACTTATTACTTCAAAAAAATGAGTCATCTTTTTTAATAAAAGATATTATAGGATTTATTTTTCGTATTATTTAATGAAATATCCGAAAGTTATTAAGAATTTAGTTACATGTAATTAGAAATAGATTTCCTAAATTCAACAACTTTCTTTGGATTTATAAAACAGTTTTTTTAATAAAACTTAAAATTTGTATATGGTTTTAACTCATCTAGGACAAAAATGGTAAAAGTATCTTCTATTTCTTCTGTTTCATAAAGATATTTTATAAAAGATGCATAATCTTCAATATTTCTTACTCGAACAATGGCAAATAATCCATATTGTTCACCAATCCTAAATAGATGGGTGATTTCTTGCTTCTTTTTTAATTTTAAAGCAATTTGGTTATATTTTGAAGTATCTCTTGGTTTGATTCTAATAAAAAATTTTCCCTTAAATCCTAATTTGCTTGGATTAAAATTTATTGCATAATTTAAGATAATTCCTGTTTGTTCAAGATTTTTAATCCTATTGTAAATTGTTGACTGAGAAATCTCAATTTGATATTTTCTTTTTAATATCCGAGAAATTTCAAAAGTAGATAGCAATTTTAATCCTTGATCTTCTTCTAAAATTTTTAAAATTAAATAATTAATATTATCCAAAGTATAATTAACATCTAGTCTAACTTTTGTCAATTCAATTCCATAGGTTTTGTAAACTCTAATTGCTTCAACTAATTGATATTTTTTAAAATAAGAATTTGACATTATTTTATCTATTATATTTAAAACTTGACTAAATTCATTTGAATCTTTAAAAATAAATAAAGTAAGGAGTGAAAACTCACCAAAAATTCCATCTAAAATTTTTAACTGGGGTATTTTTTGTAATTCTTCTACAAGATGAGGTTCTTTTGGATTAGTTTTTATTTCAAGAATGATATATTTCAAATTTGGTGAAATATTTGGATTAATATTTATAGTAAAGTTCTTGATTATATGTTCTCGAGCTAACTGTTCAAATCTATTTTGGAAAGTAACTCTTGTAATCTTTAATTCTCTTGAAATTTTTGTAATATTCGGTTTTGTTTTGGAATACAATTTTTGTATTAATTCAGTATACATTTTTTAAATATATAATAATTTGCTTAAACTTTTTATAATTATTATACAATTTTCCAAGATCATATTTAAATAAGATCATAAAATTACTAATATTAATCATAATAATTTAAAATAGGTGATTTATAAAATGGTAAATTACAAAGTCGCCGATGAGTCTTTAAGTGAAAAGGGAAAAGAAGCATTATACGTTGCGGAAAGGAAAATGCCTGTAACTGCTAAAGTAATTCGAGATAGATTTACGAAGGAAAAGCCTTTAGTAGGTGTTGTTATCGCAGGATGTCTTCATATAACAAAAGAAACGGGAAACTTAGCTCGAACATTAAAATCGGGAGGAGCAGAAGTTTATCTATGTGGTAGTAATCCATTATCCACTCAAGATGATGTTGCTGCGGCTCTAATTAAAGAAGATATAAATGTATTCGCGTGGCATGGCAATACAGATGAAGAGTTTTATTGGTGTATTAGAAAATGCTTAGAAGCTAAACCAAATATCTTAATTGATGATGGAGGAGATATGATCGTTACATTGCATAACGAATTTCCAGAACTAATAGAAAAAGGAACTATTATTGGATGCCAGGAGGAAACAACAACAGGCGTAAAGAGATTTAGGGCCATGGATAAACAAGGAGCATTAAAAGTTCCATTATTTCCTGTAAATGATGCAAGATGTAAAAACCAGTTCGATAATGAGCTAGGTACAGGACAAGGGATTATTTCAGCAATTTACGGGATGCATGTCCTTTTTGCGGGAAAGAAAGTAGTCATTGCAGGTTATGGCCATTGCAGCTCAGGAATGGCACTTAGAGCAAGAGGTTTAGGAGCTGATGTTATTATAACCGAAGTTGATCCAATAAAAGCGCTTCAAGCAAGGTTCGCAGGATATCAGGTTATGCCAATTGCCAAAGCAGTTCCAAATGCGGAAATTATCTTAACCGCAACAGGTTGCAAGCATGTTCTACCTCCAAGACCTGAAGTATTTGACATGCTTAAGGATGGAGTTATTCTTGGAAATTTGGGACACTTTGATATTGAAATCCCCACAAAAGAATTATACGAATATGCAATAGAAATTAAACCTATTCGTAGACATGTTGAGGAATTAATACTTCCAAATGGTAATAAAATATATTTATTGGCAAAGGGACGTTTGGCAAATCTAGTTTTATCTGAAGGTCATCCAAGTGAAGTAATGGATATGAGTTTTGGATTACAATCTTTAATGTCAGAATATATTGTTAGAAATAAGGGTTCATGGAAGGCTGGAATTATTAATATTCCCCCTGAAATTGATGATAAAGTTGGCTTCCTAAAATTAGAATCGATGGGTATTAAGATAGATAAATTAACAGAGGAACAATATAACTATATTCATGGCTATCTTGAAGGAACCTAAATTTTTAGTATTTTAAAAGCTTAATCTTATTCATAATATTATATTTTTGGATTTAAAATATTCTCTGCGTTAATATCTACTCCATAAATCTCATAAGCTAATTTTTTCAAACCATTTATTCCAATAGGTTCTTCTTTAAGTCTTTTAGATTGCCAGATCTTTAATTTTTTAAATTCACTTTTAATTTCTTTGATATATTTTAGTTGATTTGAGTGTAGAATATTGCAAAAATCACATTTTTTTGCTTCAGGAGTAATCATATTAATGTGAACTCCTTCTAATTTAATATATTTTTCCGTTAAATCTCTCGCTCTTTTTATTTCCTCAAAACTCGGCTTTTCAGCAATAGTAACAAGTCTAAGTGAACCAATATCGTGAATCAGATCTGAAATTCGTTCACCGCGCTTTTCGAGCTCTACAATCATATTAAAGATTTCTTTTCCTAATTCTCTTCGCTGTTCACGATCATCAAATGGTTTTATGATATTCCTCCACATTTTTGAAACATTTCTAATAGCTCCTTTAATTGAATTATAGAAGTTTAAAGAATATTTTAAAACTACTTTTACTTGATCTTCCGGAATCTCAAATAAAGTAATCATGTTTGCAGTAGGAGGGAAATCTGCGATAACTATATCAAATTGAACATCATCAGTATTAATATCTTCAGCGTCTAAAATTTTTTGAAAAAACATGGCATTTTTTAGGGCCAATGGAATAGAATTTGCTGTAAAAGTTTTATCTATAAATTTTTCAATTTGGGGGATCATCCCAACAATAGGCATCTGTATCATTAGGGTTTTCATTTTTTGTATCAGTTCTTTTGTGTATTCCTCAGCATATATATTAGCATCGGGTTCAATTCCCCAGAGGTTTCTAGATAATGGAGTAAGTTTATTATTAATCTCTAATTGAAATAGGTCACTAAGATTGTGTGCCATATCAAAAGAAATCAGAAGTATCTTTTTATTAGGGAGCAAATCTGATAATAAAACGGCTGTAGCAGCGCTAATAGAGCTTTTTCCAACTCCTCCTTTACCACCTAAAACGAGAATTTTCTCCATTTATGGCTTTTTAGATTTTAAATTTTTAAGATTATATAATAAAAATAAAAATGCCATAAAAAGCTAATCAGATTCAAACTAATATTAAAGAAGAATATAGATAATAACATTATCTAAGGTTTATTAGGAAACTGTTGTTTTGGATCAGGATAGAAAATCAATTTGCCTGTAACTTTAGATTCAGATCCTTTTTCTTTTTTAAAATAAAAATAAAATCTGCCTATATCTGTATTTAATTTATATTTCACATAATTTTTTTTGGATTGTGAAAAAAGCTTTTCTATTAAAATTCTGTTCCAATAACTCATTGATATAGATTATAATTCTTATCTAAAAAATAAATATCTCATGAGGATATTATTTTTTACTTTTTGAGAAATTCTTTAGATTCACAAAAAATAAATTGATTGAATAATTCTATTAAAATATAATCATCGCAATGATGATTTTAAATTATATATTAAAATTATTTAAAAAATTCAAAAAATCAAACTCATACAATATATCATTTTACTCTCATAGATTTTGAATATGAGCTTAGATTTCATTATGAAAAATAAAAATTAAGGAAGTGATCAAGATTACCAGTCAAAATGAATTTACCACAAAATATATTATCACCACAAAATTCAAAATTAAAGGTGTTGTAGAACAAAGCGATATTGTGGGGGCTATTTTTGGCCAGAGATAAAGAAACTTGAAGCCAATTCGGCTTAATCGGCTAAACCGAAGGTCTTCTTTTGGATCTGGATTTAAGGGATTTACAAAAATCTGGACGAATTGGAAGAATCGAGGTTGATAATGAATCCAAGGAAGGAATTTCCGAAGGGATCATTAAAATACCTAGTAGCCTCACGCGTAAAGAAACAGCACTATTAGCTGCGACTGTTGAAACAGTATCTAGGGTTGGACCTTGCGAAGCAGATATGAAACTCTTAGAGATTCGTGATGTTCGCGAAACAAAACGAAAAAAAATAATTAAACGTGCTACTGAACTTTTAAAAGAGTGGGATCAAAAATCTTTAGAACCAAGTGAAATAGAAGAACAAATTGACACAGATATTAAACTTGGAGAAATTCTTTCTTGGGGTAAAGAAAAATTACCTGCTGGACCTGAAGTAGATATTAATCCTGATTTAATAATTGTGGAAGGTCGTGCAGATGTTTTAAACTTATTAAGGATTGGTGTTAAAAATACAATTGCAGTCCAAGGAACCCAAGTGCCTAAGCCAGTAATAAAATTAACAAAAAATAAGAGTTCGGTAACAGCGTTTATGGATGGAGATAGGGGTGGAATGATCATTTTAAAGGAACTTTTACAAGTTGCTAAAATTGATTTCATTGCTAGAGCTCCTGAGGGATATGAAGTTGAGGAATTAACTAGAAAGCAATTGATAAAAGCACTACAAAACAAGAAAAACGCTAATTTGTTTAAAGAAATAAAGGATATCGAAAAAGTTGAATTAGAATATGCAGGTAAAGAAGAGGGACTATATAATGTTTTAAAAAATCTTAAGGTTAAAAATGAATCTGCGATCATTGAGGGTATTAAAGATATTGAACCTGGTCATAGTATAGGTTTTAATAAAGCAATGGAGAAGCTATTTGATATAATGGTTGGAGAACTTTTTGAAAAAATCAGAAATTATAAAGATACCCAATATTTGATAATAGATGGTATTTTAACCAAACGTCTTCTCACACTATCAATAAACATGAAAATAAACTTTGTTGCTTGCAAAAATAAAGAAGAGGAAGTAGTAGTTCCTGATTATATTACTGTGCACTATTTCTAATTAATCAAATTTTAATGATTCTTTTTTTTCTTTCTTTATAGTTCTTGTCTAATTCTTATAATAAGCGGTGTTTCTTTAGTAATCACATTTGATACAGGACAGTATTCCTGAAAAATTTTTTTACATAAATCAATCTTCTCTTTTGATTGTCCACTTTTAGGAGTAAATAATAACTCTATATCAATTTTTACTAATTTTAAAGTATATTTAGGTCCTGAATGCTTTAATTTTCCATCTACAACAATTTCTAATTTCTCGCTTAGGATATTATGCTTTTGTAGACAATAGATAAAAGAATTACCAATACAACCCCCGATTCCAATTAGTACATATTCAAGAGGGCTAGGCGCTAGATTTGTACCACTAAATGATTCTGGTTCATCAATATGAATCCTTTTAAAACGCCTTGCTTGTGCTAAAAAATGGAGGTTCTCTGAATAATTAAGTGTGACTTTCATTGTTATCTTAAAAATTTAGATCTTATTTAAGAATTATAGAAAAAAGTGAAAATTATATAGCAAAGGGTACAAAGTTAAAAATTAGTTGAATGATATATGATATTGCTCCTAAAAGAACAAGTCCAATGGCACAAATTTTAAAAACTAAAAAATATTCCTTCCTATCCGGTTTATTTGAAATTTTCAAAATTCTTTTTGTGTTTTGAAAGAAAATTCCTAATCTTCCATAGAGACTTGGTTTCTTCTTCTTTTCAAATTGAGAATATTTTTCATATTTTGGGTAGTTTGACACAATAAAATTAAGAATTAGTCTTTAAAAAAGTTAACTTTTGAGGAAACACTCATATTTTTTATTATGAAATATCGAGAATACTTGATATGAAAAAATCGCGATCAAAAGGTATTAAATCTTCATAATTTTGTCCAACTCCGATAAATAGAAGAGGTTTCTTTGTTTCAAAAGAAATTGATAATGCTGCACCACCTCTCGCATCAGCATCTAACTTAGTTAAGATATTTGCATCAATCCCTACGTGCTTGTCGAATTCTCTTGCTTGATATAATGCATCATTTCCGGCAAGACTATCAGCAATCAGAATCTTCAAATCAGGTTGAGCGATTCTACAAATTTTTTGAATTTCAATCATTAAATTTTTATCTGATACTTGACGACCAGCACTATCTATCAGAACAACATCTATATTTTTAGCTTTAGCATGTTCAATGGCATCATAAGCAACTGAAGCAGGATCAGATTTATAAGAATGTTTAATAACTCGTATACCTACATTATTCATGTGATATGATAATTGTTCGATTGCTGCTGCCCGAAATGTATCTGAGGCAGCTGCTACAATCGAGAATCCATTTTTTTTTAAAAAATAAGCGATTTTAGCCATAGTAGTTGTTTTTCCAGTTCCATTAACCCCAATAAATACAATTACATATGGCTCATTTTTTTTACTCTTTTTCTTTATTTCATCCAATAAATCTACTTCGTTTTCAGGTGTTAGTATACCTGTTATAACATCTTTTAGCGTATCAAATACCATTTTTTTAGTTGAAGTTAATCGACCTATTTGTTCTCCCTTAAAAGAGTCAATTATCTTGTTGCAAATCTCATCAGCAGTATCCATAGCAACATCATTGCTTACAAGCAGGAGTTTTAAATCATTGATAGCCTCGTCCATTTTTTTTTCCGTTAGGGTTTTTTTTACAAAAAGTGAAAAAGTATTCTTCAATTTTTCGAGCATTTATTTCTCCACACTAATTTAAAAAATCTCTGAAATTATAACAAGATTATATATAAAACAAGCTTATTTTTGAAGAATATCTCTTTGAATGACTTGAGAGATTTTATTTAGGTTTATATCTAAATTTTGTAATTGAGTTCCTAAGAATTCTACTTGTTTATTATGTTGTTCTATTATCTTCTCAAGAAATTCAATCGCACTTGCTAAATCCTTTTCAATTACAACATCTTGGTTAACAGCAAGTAAAACTTTTTCTGGTTCTTTAATAGATGCTTTAATATTTACTATACCTCCAATTGGAACTAAAATTTCGTCATCTTCTTTTACTCCTTCTTTTAAATTTTCTAAAGTATTTTTAGAATTCATTACATTCGCACGTGATGCATTGATAATTTCTAATTGACTTTGATACATATCACGTTGCTCCTTTAAATAACGAAATTTTATTAGTTGCTCTTGATATTCTTGAGGACCAACCACTTTTATCAAAACTTTAAGAATTATTTCTTAATTATTGAGATAATTCACGGATTAGATAGTCTTGAGATTCCTCTAAACTTATCTCTTTAATTTCTTGAATTGTAATTTGACGTCTAAAAATACCAATAGAAGTAATTTTACATAAGACTTTTTCAAGAGCGTCTTCTTCTTTTAAGGCACGTACTTCTTTACGAAATAAATATTTCTTATGATTTTTAATGTAGTTGCCAATAATTCTATATATTTTTATCTCAGACATAAATTTTCATTCCGATTGTATCCATGAATTTAAAATTGATAATTATTTTAAAAATATTAAATTTTGCTTTTTTAATTTCTTTATTAAGTTCAATATTAAAACTTATAACTACTTCTTCTAACCTATCAAAAATATTAATGAAAAAAAAATATTTAGTCAATCTCCTACAATTTTAATATATCTGTTAGGCGCATCATTTCTGGACCTGTACAATCGGCTCCAAAAATCCCACTCTTATCATTCACAATTGCCCCTGAAGAGAGATAAGGAATACCACGATTTACAGTAGATACATCGATCTCATCAACTTTTAATATTGAAGAAATATATTCTATTTCCTCATCGGTTGAAAGAGGATGAACTAGGCAACCATGATTATTTGCTAAGGAAATTGAACCAGGAAGATAATTATCAGCAAATTCATAAATGACGGTCTCAACACTTAAAATATCCTCGATCTCTTTTTTATAATTTTTTAGCAACGAGCTAATTATAGCACCTTTATCATTACATAAGATAAGGTTTCCAAAAGCATTATCAATTGATTTCAAAATACCAATTTGTGAAGAATTATGTAACTCATTTAGATAACTTTTCAATTTATCAAGTTCCTCATCTTTTATTATATGAGGAACTATAATTCCATATTTATTTGATACAGTATATATTCCTAATAAGTTAGAATTATTAATAGTAACTGGATAAAATGGCTCCCCAAATATTTCTTTAAATTTTATAAATGTAGTCTTTAATGTTGTAGGAGGATATAGGATATATGAATTATTACATGTTAAGTAAACACCTATTAGACTCTTCCCAAATACTTGAGACCTTAAAATTGCCATGTGAAATAACGATAAAATTATATTTTTCTACTAGAATATCATTAAAAAAAGTTTATATTTGTACATTGATTTAAAAATTGACGTTTAAGCTAAATATATAACACAAAGTCCATCGATATTTTTAGTAACTCTTACCTTCAACTTTCGTGGGGGTTTTTGAATAGAACGTTCCCATATCTTCTCATTTACTTCTTGTGAGATAACTAAAGATTCTGGCTTAAAATGGCGAAATACATATTCTCTTAGATACCTGATAGCTTTTTTAGCTCTTTTATTTCTTGGACCTCTTCGTGCTATTGCGAGAGGTACAATATATATTCTTTCATCAATAATCTCTTCTTTTGGAACTTCCTCTTCTTCAATTTCTTTAATTTCCTCTTCAAAAATTTCACTAATTTCTTCTTCTTCAGATATTTCATCTAGGCTGAATTCCTCAATATCTTCTATTTCTTCATCAGATTCTTCTTCTACTAACTCATCCCCACTTAATTCTTCCTCTAACTCGTCTAGACTAATATCCTTTCCTTTTTTTGCCATTTTATTTCATTTAAAAGTAGTAGTTCTAAATCAAATTTTAATCTCTTTTTAACCTTGTGTTCCTCCATGTTCTTCTCGAGTAAGGATTAGATCTAACCTTACCATCTGTCTTCCTAATAATCCAATTTGGTAGTGATTTATTTTGTTTCATACTCTTCGCTCGTCTTAATTTAGACGGTAGATTTTTATTCCTTGCCAATTATAATCCTCTCTCTTGACTATTTTTTTATATTAAATTCTTTTTTTTTCCCTAGTGAAGATATTTGTTCTAATAATTTTTTAAATGCTTTATCTGGTAATGGTGTTGCTCCTCTTAGTTGTCCTGATTGGAATAGTTGAATTAATTGTAATTCTATCTGTTCAGCAAATTGGGGTTTAACCATTCGAATATTTTCTAATCTCTGTCTCCCTTCTTGAGTTAAAATTTTTCGCATCAATTGATATTTTTTGCTCTCAAACTCTTTTTGTTGGGCTTCCATTAATTGTTGCTGTGCGGCTTGTTGTTTTAATTCTTCTAACTTCTTCCTTTTGATAGCATCTAACTCTTCATCGTTGCTCAATTTAAACTCCCAGATGTTATTATTTAATTCTTTAACTTTTTTTTCTTAGAATAGAGTATGCTATTCTTTCTAATAAACTAGTTCCTTCAGGAGAAACTTTCCTCCCCTTTTTACCATCCTTTATTACTAAATTTTCTTTTTCTAATTGCTGTAAAATGACTCTTATTATCTTTCCGCCTCCTTTTGAAGAGTAGTTTAAACCGCTACCTTTTCTATTTCTTCCTGAATAATGCTTTCTTAATTTATTTACTCCTATTGGTCCATATTTTTTCACTTTTCTTAAAATAGAGGCACTTCGAATATACCAAAAATTTTCTGAGTCAAAAGGTGCTAACTCTTTATATGACGCTGTTTTCCAAAATTTGCTTCCTTCGGGTGGTTGAATTTCAGGAAATTCCTTTAGTTTCTCTGCCAAAATTTGAATAAGTTTTCGGGGTTCAATGAGATAAATCGACATGCTAAAATATTATACTAAATTCATTAATATTAATACTTTATAAAATCAAGTCAAAATTAAAAATTTTATTATTTTATGAAAAAAAAAATGGGCTATAGCAAAGAGTTTAAACAAGTTTTACTAAATGATCCACATTGTATTTTAGGCAAGAAAGGTATTACAGACGAGTTTGTCGATTATTTAAATAAATTATTAAGAAGAAATAAAATAATTAAAATCAAGGCATTAAGTTCCTTTGCCAATAAATTAAATATCAAAGAATTAGCCAATAAAATTGCTGAAAAAACAAATTCTTATCTATTAGATGTACGAGGTAAAATAATCATTATCTCAAAAACTCAAATTGATAAAAGAATATAAATACTCAACATAAAAATGCCCAATTATAAAAATATTGTTAAACAAATTGCTAAAACTCGGATAATATTTTTGTTCAAAAGAGCTCACAATATTTTTCCTGAGAACAGAGATTTAGCAAATCGATATGTTTACTTAGCTAGAAAGTATTCTGCTAGAGCTAAAATTAAAATTCCAACAAAATGGAAGCAAAGGGTCTGTCATAAATGCAAAAAGTTTTTGTATCCGGGAATTAATTGTAGAACAAGATTACAAT
The DNA here is from genome assembly GCA_016839585.1 of Promethearchaeota archaeon. Classification (GTDB taxonomy): domain Archaea; phylum Asgardarchaeota; class Lokiarchaeia; order Sigyniarchaeales; family SOKP01; genus Loki-b32. Next base: position 39,237 of record JAEOTZ010000072.1, on the reverse strand, counting down.
CAAAAAAAGGAAAGGGTTCACATGTTTCATTAACTTGTCTGTCTTGTGGAAATACAACTCGTTATTTTATAAAATTAAAAAATAATAATTGTTAGCTATGCCATTAATAATTATTTTAGTTGAATGTGGAATAGAGCTTATCCCAAAACAAATTAGAAAACATTCTGCTATCCAGAAGAATATGTCTCCTCAAATTTATGCTACACAACTTTTAGATAATGCACTTCATCATTCTGCTATGATTAATTTACAAAATTCGGAAAAGAGAGGTCGTCCTGATATAACTCATTTATGTTTACTTAATGCCTTAGGCTCATCACTAAATAAAAGTGGAAATTTAAAGATTTATCTACATACAATTAACAATAAAATATTTGAATTTAATCCAAAGATTAGAATTGCAAGAAACTTTTACCGATTTAAAGGATTAATGGCTAAGTTATTAATAGATGGAAGTATAGAAACAGGATCTTCCAAATTAATTGTTCCATTTAACGGAGGTTTAAAGGAACTTATTAATAAGTTTAAAAATAAGGAAATTTATTTATTTTCGATTAACGGTAAGCTAATAAATAACTTTAAAGATTTATATCGAGAAGATCTAACAAAAAACTATATTGCCATAATTGGGGGATTCCAAAAAAGTAACTTCTCAAGAGAAATTATAAGCTTATCTGAAAATCTAATTTCTATATCCCAATACCCTCTAGATGCATGGGGTGTTGTTAATAAAATAATCACCTACTATGAATTAAATTATAATATTCTTTAAACCGCTATGGTTAAAAGATATGTTAAATTTCTTATCTTACACGAATTTCTAAAAAAAATTTCTAAAAGAACTGGGTTCAATTCCCAAAAAACGCGAACCGGTTAAGCGCGATTAGTCTAGGGGTTATGATCTCGGCCTTCCAAGCCGATGACCCGGGTTCGATTCCCGGATCGCGCATTTTCCTTATTTTATATTCTTATATTGATATTAAAATAAAATAGGATGGTTACATCAAAATTGAAATTTTTATTGACTCCTAAAAAATCAAAGTTTTATTATTCTAAATAACTTCAAGAAAGAACTTCCAATATCTTAGTAAGAATACGGGCTTTACCACCTGTGGATTGTAGTAAAGTTTTACCGCATACTAAACATTCTACATCAGTTGCAGAACATCCAAAAATAATTTGCTGATTTCCACAATTTAAGCACTTCACACGTAAAAACCTAGATTTTGGTTGTGGAATAAGTTCCTTTTCTCTTTTTTTATGGACCATATTAATTCACGCTTTTTAAACTTCTTGTAATTCAAGCCGTTTTACACGATAAGATTTTGCATATTGCTTTTTGCCACATTCAGAGCATTCCAAAAGGGGTGTTGTTCTTTTGTTAATCTTTGCATTTTTATGAAAGATTTCTTTTGGGAAACTTCCGTATCCTGCTTTTTTGCGTTCTAATCTTCGTCTACCTTGATTTAACATACGTTCCTTGCCTTTTTTGTAGAGTGTGACATTATGTTTTGTATGTGTTCTACAGGTTGGGCAGTATCTATTCGTTGACCGAGGGTATTTCAATATTCACTGACCTTAATATTTAATTAACTTAGGTAGTTATTTATGAATTTTAAATTTTATTAGTTCTCTTTCTTTCTTATAAACTTCTACTGTTTAATAAAAAATGTTTTAAATCTTATTACCATAATTTTAATAAAACCATATTGATGAGAATATTGAAGTTTAAAGAGAAATTTAGTGAAGGAATAATAAGTGCTAAGCAATTTGATAGGGAAGATATTGATTATATCTTAAAAAAAGCTAAAGAAATGATTCAAATTAAAAATTCTAATATTCTTCAAGGAAAAATCTTAGCAACATTATTTTTTGAACCATCAACCCGTACTCGTCTCAGTTTTGAATCGGCAATGTATAGATTAGGAGGTAATGTAATAGGATTCCATTCTGGAGATGTTTCTTCTATCAAAAAAGGAGAAAGCATTGCCGATACAATAAGAACGGTTGAAAATTATAGTGATTGTATAGTGATGAGACACAACCTCGAAGGAGCTGCTCGAATGGCAGCAAAATTCGCAAACGTCCCGATAATTAATGCAGGGTCAGGAAGTGGTGAACATCCTACTCAAGCATTATTAGATCTATTAACTATAACTGAAGAGGTTGGATCTTTAGATGGCTTTAATATTGGTATAATGGGTGATCTTAAGTATGGTCGTACAGTTCACTCACTTTCAATTTTACTCTCTAACTTTGATGTAAATATCTATTTTATAAGCCCTAAGGAGCTTAGAATGAGAAATAGAGATAAAGATTTTTTAAGACAACGACAAGTAAAATATAAAGAAATTACTAAATATCGTTTGATTCTAAGTGTGTTAGATGTTCTTTATATGACACGAATTCAAAAAGAAAGATTCATTGATTTGGAAGAATATGAAAAGGTTAAGGATATATATGTTTTTAGAAAAGAGGATCTTGATGACACTAAAAATGAATTTAGATTATTACATCCTTTACCCCGTGTTTCCGAAATTTCACCAAAAGTAGACAGTTCTGAGAAATCACTTTACTTTAAACAAACGTTTTACGGAATCCCAATGAGAAAAGCACTTTTAGCAGAATTGATGTCAGATAAAAGCTGAGTAAGCTCTCTATTTATTATATTCTAAATTTTAATCCTTTTCTGTATAAAAATCGCTTCTAATTCAGATTTGAATAGATTAGATAAAAGCTCTTTTATCGATGTCCCATTGATATCAATATATTCATCAAATATAATTCCTCCGTTGATAACTTTTTCAAATTTTTTAAATAAATTAACTCTTTTAGCTAAAGATAACTTTGAATTGTGTCTAATAATGCTTGATGAATATTTATACGCCATATCACTTCTTAGAGTTCTTCCATTATGCCACGCATTATTTAAATACGTATCATTATGAGGTTGGCTTAAAATATAATAATTGTTCTCTTCTTGATTTTTTTCTCTAATTAATTTTTTCATGAAAGATAAGATCCTTAAAGCAAATTCTTTACTATTTCCTAATCTATCAAGCTCTATTCCACAATGATTTAAAATTGCTTCATTTAAACCAAAAAAACTTACAGATTTGATTGTATTCTTATAAAAATCGTCTTCAATTTTTCCAAAAAAATCATGAATCAAACGTTTCCAACCATTTAAAGAATTTAATTTCTTTTTTATTAACGATTCTTTATGTTTAAATAAATCAAAAACACAACTTATTTTGTCAAATAGTAAATCTAGGAATAAATCATCATTTCGATTTGCCTTTACTGATATTGAGTGTAAATTAATTAAAATTTTATCTAAAATTATCTGATTCTTATTAGAATTTTTAATTTTAATTAAAGCAGAATTTAGAAAATTTGAGGAATTATTGTTATAGAAGCAAATATTATTATTTTTTAAAATAGGTATTATATCTTCTAAAAATATATTTTCTAAATTTGAAGTACTTAATTTTGAATAATCAAATATTATAAAAGGTTTAATATTATTATCAAATTCTTTTCCTCTTATTTTATAATTCAAAAATTCTTTATCAACTTTGAATTGATTTAAAACCCAATCAGTTGAATCCTTAAAATCATTATAGTTAAACTCAAAAGTTAAACCATGTCTCAGATCTTCAAAAGAATTGTTAAACTTGAGAATTTGGGATTTCAAAATATCAATAAAGTATAACATTTTCTCATGGGAATTCATATAAGAAAGAATATTTTTGTTGAATTCACCTAATACTAAATCTTGAGAGAAATAAGGCTTAAAATTTTGTAAAAGATCTATAAAAAGTAGAATTAAGTTAATTAATTCTCTAGAATTGGTTAATTTCCTCGAGGAATTCAAATTTCTTTTAAAAATCACCTCTAGTACTGAGTTTGTATTTAAATATAAGCTTAAAGGTCTCAAACTCCAATAATTTAAGTGCAGTAGAGCTATTTCTCCTGTTAAATATAAATCAGCTAAATTTTTTGGTAATAAGTTCAAGAGTAAAAATTGCTCAGAAACATCAGATCCTAACTCCTTTATGAACTTATCAGGATTACTACTGCTGCCTTCAGAGTTAAATAATTTAAATACTTCAAATGGAGGTGTTCCTAAACGAGTTAATTTATGTCTTACTTCTTCAAATCCATTTTCTAATAAAATGGCATTAATATATTCACGCATTAAAGGAGCAGTTAGATATTCAATATTAGTCTTCGAAAGGCGCTCTTCAACTTCATGAGCAATTTGTTTAGCTATAAAAGATTCCATTCCGCCTTCGTTTATGAGATATTCCTCAATTTTATTTATATCAAATATTTCTTTCGAATATTTAGATGTTCTAATCATTTTTACCCTATTTTTTTCCACTAAGATCTGTTCAATAGATAATACACTATTTAATATCTGCTTACCTAAAACTGTAATATAATATCCGTCTTCAGAAGATTCTATTAATTTACAGTCTTTTAAGGCATTTAAATGAAATGAGAAGTTTACAGATGTATTATTACAATTAATAACTTCTTTTTGAAGTCGTGAAAATGAAATAGGTTCTTTAATATTTTTTAGTTTCTTTAAAATATCTATTCTAATTTTTTGTCCTAAGGTTTTTAATTGTTTTTCTAACATATTTTATTTTTTGTCGGAATCAATTTTAAATATAGATATAGTTCTATACCTTTAACGATGCTTATCTAAATAATATGTTTATCAATTATATAAAAATTTGGGAATTTTCCATTGCCTTAATAAAAAAAGATAATATGTAGGTGATATTGAAACTTATAGTAAGAGATTTGGTTAAAAATTTTAAAAAAAGTTATCGTGCCGAAACAGCAATTCTCTCAATTTCATCCTTTCGTTTTACTGCTCTAGATTCTTGATTATTTTGTGCCGCTAAAATTAATTCTTGAGCTACATTTTCTTCAAACATCCTTTCATTTCCGTGGGACCTTGCACCAATTGCTTGAACGAGATATTTTATAGCTAAGTCAACTCGGCGCTGGGGCGCGATATCTACTGCTGAAGCATAACTTATTCCACCTCGTGCAATTTTTGTAGTCTCTTCTCTTGGAGCGGTATTAACAATTGCGTCAACTAAAACTTGAACCGGATTTTGACCTGTTCTTAACTCTATTAATGTAAATGCATCTTTCAGGCCTTTTATTAGTTTATTCTTTTTTCCAGAATTATATGAACTCTTGTGACCTTTTATTCTACTTCCGATAAAACCAGGAGAGAGCAATCTATTAGTGAATCGTTCAATTATTGAGACTCTTGAGCTTTTCCAGAAACGCCTATGCTCATGACGACCTGCTGAATGTGGTATTATGATGGTTTTTAGATTAATATATTTCTCAAGCGTAAAATCGTTTAACTCGATGTTTTCAAATGACCATTTATTAAATAACTTGATCTCAGATTTGCTTTTACTCATTATCTATTACCTCTATCTAAGTGGCTTTTCTTTCTTACCAGTTAAAAGTGCTTGTAGGCTTACACCATTTACTTTTACAACTTTCCACCTTACCCCAGGGAGATCACCAATAGCACGTCCTTTAGCACCTCCAATACCTTCTAGTAGAACACGATCATGCTCCTCAATAAAGTTTAAAGCTCCATCTCCTGGCAGAAAAGCAGTAATACTCTTTCCATTTTTCTTTAATTGTACGCGCACGCATTTCCTAATAGCTGAATTAGGTTGTTTACTTTCTCTTCCAACTTTCTGTAGCACGATACCTAGGGCTTGTGGAGCTCCTTCAAGAGGATCAACTTTCTGTTTGAGTTTTAACTTTTTTCTCTTATATTTAGATTTTGACCAGCGAAAACGTCTACGATTTTTTCTTAATTGTCTCGCAGCGTATAAACCTTTTGGTTTTCCTATTTTAAACACCAGCTATTAACATTATGAATATTAAATAGAAATACTTCTTTAAACTTAAAATTTATGAATATCATAAATTTCTTAAATAGAAAAGAATGAGTTCTTCTAATTAAAAATTATTTTTCGTATTGATTATTACATTATCTACTTCAAAGTACCTTAAAACTAGTTCTTTTATTTTTCTAATCATACTGCCTTCTTTACCTATCGCTTTTCCACGATCTTGGGGGCGAACAGAGATAATTATAGTTTTCTTTAGATTCTTACTCTCTTTAATTTCGATATTTTGGATTTTTATGGCATTCTTGGTAGTATTTAAGATATTTTGTATAAACTGGTTAAGATCTTCAGAAAATTCGATGACATCTATATTCTTTTGAAGTCTTGCCTTTAAATCTTTTACATGTTCTCCAGCTTTTCCAATTGCTTTACCAACATCTTCTTTTTTTACTAAAAAGATAACTACTTCAGAATTAATTTCAGGAGATCTAAAAATCAGACAGTCTTTTATTATAGCACCAGAAATATTATTAAATAAGGAAATAAGTTCCATTGATTTTTGATCAATTCTAATATTTTTTCTTAACATTTTTGAACCAATTAAATTACGATCTTTTACTAATTAAACTTTGCAGATTGGAATCTCCATAGTCATAAATACCCATAATGCTAATCATGTAGGGTTTCGCACAAGCCAATCCTAAATCCCAGCTTGAACCTTTATACTTATAAATAAAGATTTTGTCCTTACTAAGAGAAATATAGTGATTTAATTGCTTTACCAACATCTTCTTTTTTTACTAAAAAGATAACTACTTCAGAATTATTTTCAGGAGATCTAAAAATCAGACAGTCTTTTATTATAGCACCGGAAATATTATTAAATAAGGAAATAAGTTCCATCGATTTTTGATCAATTCTAATATGTTTTCTTAACATTTTTGAACCAATTAAGTTACGTTCTTTTACTAATTAAACTTTGAAGATTGGAATCACCATAGTCATAAATACCTATAATACTAATCATGTAGGGTTTCGCAAAAGCCAATCCTAAATCCCAACTTGAACCTTTATATTTATAAATAAAAATTTTGTCCTTACCAAGAGAATTATAGTGATTTAATTGCTTTACAAGGTCCATAGGACAATTATTTGCAATGATTATCATTTTATATCTATTTTGTCTCATTGACCTTAACACTTGATTTCTACCAAATACAATTTTTCCAGTTTTATACGCAACTTTGATATTTGTGTCAATATCAAATTCCTTCACTTTCTTACGCGATAAATCAACCTTTTCAGCTACAGCTTTACTCTTCTTCATCTTTGCCATTATCTTCTCAAAAAGTATCTTTTAGTTGACTAATAGTAATTATAATTTATACTTGAATTTAATTTTTTGTTAGTTTATGTTATTTCTTCATTTATATTAACAATATTTTTTTTATAATAATATTTTTTAAATAATAAGTGAAAATTTAATTAAATTAACCTAAATTATTAGTAAATACTATAAATTGCTTAATTTTTGCCTTTCTTCTTTAATATCTCCAAATTTCGGTCAAGATCGAACATGATCGACGTACGACCCGTGCCAATCGGAATAACCTGACCTATGATGACATTCTCAGGAATTCCAAGGAGCCGTTCTTCTTCACCATAAAGCCCTGCGTCCAATAATTGATTGACTGTGACTTCGAAGGCAGCGCGAGCGAAGACACTCGATTTTGAGCCTGAAATTCCATGTCTTCCTATGGACTGAATTGATCCAGTATGACACATTAAATCTGATAAAATTAGTAAGTGCCTTAGATCAACATCTAAACCTTGTTGTTCAAGGACTTTTTGTGCTTCAGTAATAATCATCTTACGTGCAGCTTCTATACCGTATAATTTTTCTATTTCATGGATATGATTTGAAACTGTTCTTGTTGTATCCACTCCATCAATTTGAATTACCCCTTGCATGTTTGTACCTTCAGTTTTTATAACCCATTCTTCATTATTGTCTGAAGGTGTTAATAATCCTCTTTTTACTCCTCTAATACCTTTTACTACTTTTTTTAGGATTTTTTCTCTTAATTTCTGTAAACTCTGAAGATCTTCAATTCCAGGATCAATAATGATCGTGTTTCCTTCTCGCTTAATTGTACCTTTTTTCTTATATCTTTTTAAAATTTCAGGGATTTGTTCGATTTCTATTCCTTTCTTCTCACAGATTTCAGGGATAAGATTAATATGAATTTGCCAATTTACAAAATCAAGATCTACATCATGTGTAATCTGTTCAATTCTAATTTGTTCTATACGATTATGGACCTTAATAGCCTCTTCTTCTGTTTTATTATAAGGTTCTTCTAAGTAGATAGTCATTTGTGGAGTTGAGGGAAAACGCCTAGCATCTACAATTTCAATCAAACGTGGAAGACCCTGAGTAACTGAGAACTCCTCAACACCTGCATAATGGAAAGTTCGAAGGGTCATTTGAGTTCCAGGTTCACCAATTGATTGAGCTGCAACTGTCCCGCATGGTTCATTTGCTTCCATTAATGAGTTATTATAATTAATAAATACTTTATTCAAAAGGTATTCTAATTGTTCTTCTTCTAAATCTACATCTTTTACTTTTTCTCGAATTTTTTCGATTAAATCACCTGGGATACCATCATCTAATAAAACTTTTAAACGTTCTTCTAAAATTTTAGGTGTCACTTTGACCATATTTATCTACCCAATTTTTTGTTTTTTCCATTCTATATACGCTTTTGTCTCTTTACTTCTCCAAATTGCGTGTGTTCCTGTTTCCTCCTCATATTGTTTCTGGAGAGCTTCCTCATCATGAATTTTTGCTTCTACTTTTTTAGGTTTTTCCTTAATAACTGTCTTCTTTGGTTTCTTTTCAGAGACTTCCTCTATTTTTGTTTCTTTTTTCTTTACTGCTGGAGCCTTTTTGATTTCGGTACGAATCTTTTCAACATCCAAGGATTTAGCTTTTAACAGGAGCACATCGAGGTTGACAGCGCTTCCATGATCCGTGTGCATGACGTCAACGCCGTCGTCGCCAAAGGCGAACTGGATTACATTTTTATCAGAATTCCTTACAGTTCCATCATTTTCAATTACCATATCCTGTAAAGCATTAACAAGCCTTCTTTGCATATATCCAGATGTGCTTGTACGTACTGCTGTATCAACAAGGCCCTCTCTTCCACCCATTGCATGAAAGAAGAATTCTACTGGTTTTAATCCATTACGATATGATGATGAGACAAATCCTCTAGATTCAGGGCTAAGATCATTAACCTTAAAATGTGGAAGTGTTCTAAGGCTATATCCACGATTAATTCTTTCTCCTCTGATTGCTTGTTGTCCAACAACAGCAGACATCTGACCTAGATTTAAAATATTACCTCGAGCACCGGATTTTGTCATGATAACTGAATGCGCCTTATCCCCAATATAATCTGCTGCAAGTTCTTCAGCTTTTTTACGGGCTTCAGCTAATACTTGTCGTATTCGTAATTCTAAAGTTTCTTTCATAGAACGTCCAGGAGCTCTTTTCAATATTTTGGTATCATTTTCATAAAAAGCTCTTATAAGTCTTTCAGATTCTTCATTAGCGTCTTCTAATATCTTTTGGATGGCTTCAAAAGCTTTACCTTTAACATAAACTTCATCTAATCCCATAGTTATTCCATTTTGGCGAATAACATGTAATAACATTTTTGTTGCGCTATCTAAAAATTGCCTTCCTCGCGCATTACCATGATCCTTAATAATACGTTGTAAAATGCTATTTGACTGCATAGCACCAAATGAATTCTCATCAATTGTACCAGTTATTAAATGACCATTTTTAATTTCGACATATGCATCATAGGGACAATCTTCTTCTTCGCATACATCACATTTCTTACAGAATTTCGATCTTACTCTTATATTTAAGTCATCAGGAAATAAAGTACTAAAAATCTGTTTACCGGAATACATAATTTCAGGATCAGTAACTACTGGTTCTAATTGATCCAAACTAAAATCAGGATTATTTTCAAAAATATCTCCAAGGTATAATAATTTCAATGCGCTTTTTTTATTGTATAATGCGTCTCTACTCGTAAATTGGAAAACGCTTGATATAAAATCTTGAATCCCTCCTAATATTGGCCCACCAAATCGGGGTGATAATATATGTTCTTGAACTTTAAGTAATAGTTCTGCCTCTGTTCGAGCTTCTTCACTTTGAGGTACATGTAAATTCATTTCATCACCATCAAAATCTGCATTATAGGGAGGGCATACAGTTAAATTTAACCGAAATGTTCTACCATCCATAATTCTAACTTCATGAGCCATTATTGACATCCTATGGAGTGAAGGTTGTCGATTAAATAAAACCAAGTCTCCATTACTTAAATGGCGTTCAACCGTAAACCCGGGTGCTAACATATCAGCAATAATCTTTCGATTTTTTACATACCGAAGATCAATTCTTCTACGATCATTTCGTATTATGTAATTAGCTCCTGGATGTCTATAAGGACCATGTAAAACCATCTGTTTCATTTCTTCAATATTCCAATCATTAACATTAGTTGGAATGGTTAAGATTTTAGCAATTTCTATTGGTACTCCAACTTCATTAATACTAATGTACGGGTTTGGAGATATTACACTTCTTGCTGAAAAATCAACTCTTTTACCACTTAAATTACTTCTAAATCTTCCTTCTTTACCTTTTAATCTTTGAGTAAGCGTTCTAAGTGCTCGACCAGAACGATGTCTGGCTGGAGGGATGCCAGAGACTTGATTATCAAAATAAGTAGTAATATGATATTGTAATAATTCCCATAAATCCTCAACAATTAGATGAGGTGCTCCGGCATCAATATTTTCTCTTAATCGTTGATTGATTCGAATAACATCTACTAATTTATGGGTTAAATCATCCTCAGACCGAATACCACTATCTAGTGTAATTGATGGTCGTGCACATACAGGAGGTATAGGTAATACAGTAAATATCACCCATTCAAGTCGTGCATTTTCAGCAGAAATACCCATCGTCCTGAGATCGATATCAGTCATCTTCTTTAATCGTTCTAAAATCTCAATAGGTGTTATTCGCCGAGAACCCTTCCCTTCTTCCTCCTGGTAAAACGTTGTAGGTTTTTCAATTATAATTTTTTTCTTTTTAGCTCCACAATAAGGACATACTTTACTTTTTCTAGCACGTTTGAATACAAGCTTAGCAGCATCTTCATCTCCTTCAAAAAATAATTTTCGATGCTTGATTTGCTCTTGTCTGAATCTCTCTTTTTCTTCTTCAGTGAGCATTAATCTTGAGCATTCGGGACAAATTGAACGTAAAACTTTTAAAACTTTCTTTGCATAACCCACATGAATAACTGGGCGAGCAAGCTCGATGTGCCCAAAATGACCCATACAATTGCTTACAAGATTACCACAAGTCTGACAACGTTGTCCTGGTTCTATTGTACCTAACCTCTGGTCCATTAAACCGCTTGGGATTGGCAAACCATCTTCATCATAAGTGTCAGCAGTGATAATTCGTGCTGCAGACATTTTTCTAATCTCATCTGGACTGAGCAAACCGAATTTAATCTTTTCAATCATTTTAGTTCTAGAAAAAGTATAACTCATAGGAAAAAACATCCTCTATTTTGGTTTTGAAATAATAATGATATTCTTAAAAAAAAAGTATATGAACTTTCCACTGTATAGTAAAGAATACACCAAATATTAAAAATTTTACGATTTTAGACCGATTTTTCCATTTGTACTATGTTAAAATAGCTCACTCATTAAAATATCATCCTAATGATCTTAACTTGGAAATTTAATGAAATCTAAAGGCAGATAAAATTATAGATAAAATTTTGATTAATAAATAAGATAAAAATTGTTATTCTAAGATATTAATAGTTTAATTAAATGCTGAATTTAGTAATTTAATATGGAGAAAAATAGGTTTTTCCAGATATTTAAAAAGAAGTTAGTAATTTTTTTGATTCAAATTGTTATTTTAAGTTCTATTATTTATAGTTTTGATTATAAATTTAATATTAATTTCGATATAGATATTTCAAAGGAGCATAAAAAGATAATACAATTTTTAGCTAACTACATAATGTTTGATAACCTGTATAATTTGTCCTTTATTTACTCAATTTGGATAATAATATCACTAATACCGATTTTCATATTTAGTAATTATAAAAAAGCTTATTCTATGAATTTAACAACTTATTTCTTTCCTAACTTCTTTTTTTATGTATTTTTATCGAGATATTCCCCTGAATATTTTGATTCTAATTTTCCTTCACATTTATTCAACACAATTATCCTTGGTATCTTAATTGTATCAATATCAATAGGAATTTCTTTAGCTTTAAAGGTTATCATAAAAACTAAAGCTGTAGTTCAATATGAGGATTTACAACTAATTGCAAGCAAATGTATATCTAAATGTCCAAAATGTGGAACTGAGTTTAACTCAATTCCTCAATTCTGTTACAATTGTAATACTAAATTAACTATGAATACGGAGGATAACGTTGAAAATGCAAAACTATGATAATTCTTTAGAATTGATTTTTAATCCTAGAACTGTTGCTATCTATGAAGTAAAAGAAAAAATTTCATTTTTTATAAACGGATTCAAGAGACAAGGTTTCAATTTAAAGAAATTATTTTTGATTTCCCCTACAATAGAAACGTTGACAGGTTTAAAATGCTATAAATCAGTGGATGATATCCCAACAGATACAATTGATCTTCTAATTTTATCAGTCAGAAGAGAATTTCTTATTAAATCATTGCAAGAGATACTCTCAAAAAAGAAAGTAAAGTTCATTCACATTTTTACAGCAGGGACAGGAGAAGCTGATGAAGTAGGATTGAAAATTGAAAAACAATTAAAAGAAATTCTAAATAAACATCCTAATACTCGAGCAATTGGACCCAATTGTATGGGTTTGTATAGTCCACATGGAAAAATAGCTTATTATCCATCTTTTCCTGTAGAGAAGGGCAATATTGGTCTAATTTTTCAATCGGGAGATTTACATTCAAAACTAGTTAAATTTGGTTCACGCAAATACAATCTTAGATTCTCGATGGGGGTAAGTATAGGAAATTGTATAGATATACAAATTTCTGAATTCTTACAATATTTTAATAATAACAAAGAAACTGATTTAATTTGTGTTTATTTTGAAGGAATTTCACCATTGTATATCAATGAAGGAAAAAATTTATTGGATGTATTAAAAAATTTGAATAAACCCGTATTATTTATGAGAGGTGGAATGACTAAAAGAGGTCAAACTGCAGTTTTAACACATACAGGTTCGATGACAACTAAAAGAAGCATATGGGATGCAATATATAAACAAACATCTGTTATTGAAGTCCCTCCATCATTAGATAGATTAATTGATAATGCTTATATCTTCTCTAATCATATAAATAGATTTAAAAAACTTAAAAAAAAAGTGATATATCCAAAAAGTAAGAGAACTTTAATGATTCTTTGGTCTGGTGGTTTTGGAATTTTAGCTACAGATACCCTAACAGAAATGGGTCTAGAACTGCCTTATTTTGAAGGTAAGACTTTGGAAAAACTAAAAAAAATATATCCTATTACAATCGGTAGCTTATCAAATCCTCTTGACTTACCTTGGATAGAACATAAAAAAGTGTTTTTAGAAGTTAATAAAGCAGCTATTGATGAAAATATTGATTTAATAATAGTGGAAACAGATGCTTGGGGAGATTGGGAAGGAGAATTTTTTAAAGCATACTATAACAATTTATTGGAATTAAAAAAGTATGTTGAATCTCTCAATAAGATCTTCATCATAATTCTACACCAATATCCTAGTAAGTCCCGAAAAGCTTTTTATGAAATGCTGATAAAAGATAATTTTCTTGTTTATCCCACCATAGAAGCAGCTGCTAAATCCTTCTTGAATTTATTTGAATATGGAGAAAAGATAAGAAGGCTAAATTCGAATAAAAATTAATTTTTTAATTTTAATTTTTTGTGAAATCACTTTAGATATCTTTGAATTTTAAATAAAGGTAAGATTTGAATAAACTAGGTTTGTTTATAAGAGCTTATCATAATCTAATTTATTTTTTTCTAATACTTTAATAACAAGTTCTTTAAAAATTTTTTGAACATTATAATTATCCCTTGAAGATGTTCTAAAAAATAATCCTTCATCATGCCTTTCCATAAATCTTTTAATAACTAAATCATCAACCTTACTTTTCTCGTCAGCAATTTTAACTAGGTCATTTTTTGTCCCAATGAAAATCCTTGGAGAATCTGCATGATAATAATCACCTAATCTCTCGTACCACCAGTCTAATCTTAATAAAGTTTGAAGATCAACCAAATCAAATACCATGAATATTCCATTAGCACCATTGATGTAGTAAGGAAAGAATTTTTTAAACTGTTCACGACCACCAAAATCCCAAACACTTAGTCGAATAAAAGTATCTTCCCCATCAACAATAGCAGGAAGATTATATGTATAAAAATCTATTCCAATAGTTTCTTTTGTATTTACATCAAAAGTATCGAAACATAGTCTTCTTGCAAGGCAAGTTTTTCCTACCCTTTCTTGACCTAAAATGCAAATTTTGAAAATATAAATTGGTTTCTCTTCAGTAATCTCTTATCTCCTTCATAAGATCTTTATTCTGGTTAGATTCTTATAACTTAATTTTAGCGGGGTATATAAATTTTATGTTCTAATCTTTAGTAAATTTTTAAGTTATAATAAAAGAAATTATTAAAAATCTTAATGAAATTAACCATATTAAACTTTATAGTTAAATAAGTAAAAAATTGGAATCACCTTGAATGAAAAAGATTTATATCCAGATTATCAGCCCAAAAAAACTCCCGATACTGTTTATGATTATTTAAGATATCCAAAAACAAATATATTTAAGATACTTGATGATATTGGTCGGCCAAGTCTTGAGAAATTAAATTTAATTTTAACTTATTTCAAGAAATATAAAATTGAAGCAAAAAAAAATCCCGGAGGTATTCAAAAAGGAAATGTTGCGATTGGAGCTGACTCAGATCAATATTACTCTTCAGAAGAAGAAATTCTTGTTTCAGAGTTGGGAAAAATGCTGAAGAATATAGTTGAGTCTAATTCTAAAAGAGAAATTGAAAAAATTATGTTAAAAGAGAGAGTATAATCTCAAAAAATTGAATTTTCTGGGATAATCTTTCGACATGTAGATGTAATGGGGTCAGGTAGATATTTCTATGCTGATAAAGCAAAAGATGTTTTTTATTTTAAATTGTGAATAATATAATCATAAATTAATCAAAGGATTGGAAAAAATCAATGCAGGATGACTATACAATACATCGAGCATCAATTCATGAAATTAAACTTATCCAGGAAGTCTTATTAGCAGCATTTGAGGAATATCGTGACTTTTATTCTCCAGAAGCTTTTGCAGATACAATTTTATCAAATGAAGAAACTGCCAAAGAGCGGTTAAATCAAATGAAAGTGTATGTAGCAATTGAACATGGTGGAAAAGTAATTGGAACTATTGAATGGCAGAAAATAGAAGCGGAAGAAGGCCATATTCGAGGGATGGCAGTGCATCCAAAAAAACAAGGGATGAATAGCCCAGCAGCTTCCTTATTGCTGCATGTGGAAAAGGAAGCGCGTTCGGAGGGATGCAAAATTATGACTTTGGATACTACAGAAATTCTACAAAAAGCTCAAAAATTCTATAGGAGAAATGGGTATAAAAAAACAGGTAAAACAACAATATGGTTTGGGCACCTTATTTATGAATTTGCCAAGAAATTAATATAATATCTGTTTATTCACAAAATCAGTTCTTTTATATACTCTATTTACTCTAGAAAAGTAGAGGGGTGGTATTATAATGAAAAAGAATGCAAAAGTAAGTTTATTTGTAATTCTATTTGGATTCTCTATGATATTAATCGGGATACTACTTCTATTCATTTTAATAAATTGGTGGGATATAATATTTATTCAAGTACTCTATGGGTTGATATATGTTTTAACCTCTATTCTATTAGTATCTACTGGAATCTATTTAATTGCGAGATATATTACATAAAAAGATTAACTTTTTTTTTGTTTAAGAAAAAAAAAAATAAAAAGAATTTAAAAATTTTTTAAGCTTTCAAGAAATCGCTTTATATTAAGTTAATTGTATGATTTTAGCTGGCATAATACTAATGTTCATAGCGATAAATTGGTGGGATATACTATTTATTCAACTACTCCATGGAGTGATATATGTATTAACTTCTATTCTATTAGTAACGGCTGGAGTATATTTAATTCTAAGATTCATTACATAACATTATATCCTATAATAGTAATTATAATTGTAATTCCTAACCGAATCTTTAATGGTGTTTAAAGAATGGATATACGAAAATGTATTATAGTTCTCTAATTTAAAAAAATTAAAGAAAAAAATAAATACTTACATCTTAATCAAAGTACGGTATAAGATAATCAAGGTTTAAAATAATCAGTAAAACGACTATCCAAACAATTGACCATACGATTGCTTTCATTTTTTTTGTTTTATCAATGTAATCTATCGAATATTTTATCAAATGTGGACCCGCAGCTATAAGAAATATGTCAATAGAGATCAAAATTGAAAACAATAAGTAAAAAGCTAAAAAATCAGCATCATTCCCAGGTAAGTCACCGTTTTTTGCTATTAATTCAACTATTTCCCCTATAACAAATAATATTATTATAATTACAAGGTAATAGTTCCTGAATATTCGCGTCCCAATAAATCCTCTAGCAGTGTTATTAGCACTTTCCTTATCCTTTTCATCCAATTTTAAGAATAATCCTAATCTAACTATTTCACATGCTTCAAAACCGATTTTTATGATTGGAGAAATGATAATTATAATGTATATTACCCGAATGATTCTAACCGATGATCTGAATAAAGGAATAAAATCGAAGTACACCATTATTAGTAAGGGTAGTATGACTGCATTTAAAGCTATAATGAGAGTCCAAATAACGATGTAAGATATTTTAAAATATTTTATTTCAAACTCAAACTTTTCTTTTATCTCATTTTTGGATTCCATAAAATCACTCTCACAAATAAGTAAAATTATAGATTTAAATATCAACAAAAATATAAAAACTTTTTCTAAAAAATTAAAAAAGTTCAGTCATTAAATCGAAACGCCCAATAAAGAATTTATATTATTTATATATTTAATTTTAATTCGAAAATTCCTCTCCAAATTATTACGAAAGGAAGTAGGAGATGACAATATCCACTATATCGATGACATTTTGAATGAAATCAGTCACGAGAAGAAAGAAGATTAAACTCTGTAAAAGAAAAAAAAAATTATTAATTTTTTTAAAAGCTACACATGAAATCACTTTATATCATGTTGATAGCATAGAAATAGATTATATAATCAAACCCATTGGATAATCTTTACTGGGCTTTTACTCATTCTATTTGTCAATGCCCTATATGTAGTTCAATTGAGAAAGATATGATATACGTTATAAATTTAAAATGTTGGTTTTGTATTGATTGTTTAGAGAAAATTCTTGATAATAATAATAAAAAAAAAAGAATTTATATATTTGAAAAGAAAGAACCCAATAAAAATTGCTTATATTAACATTAAAAGATGAAGGTATAGGTGTATTCTTCTTGATATATTATGAACAATTAGTAAATAGATACTATGGAGAAGGAATTTCACCGGAACAACTAGAAATTGAGATTGAAAACACAATTAATTGGTTCGTCGAAAAATATAAAGATGAAATTGAACCCATTCAATTCCCTGAATACATTAAAGGTAAACTCAATCTAAAATCTAATTACATCAACTTTATTGGAGATTATAAATAACACAATTATAAATTGTGGTATTTTAATAAAATAAAAATAATCAAAATGAAATGAAAAAAAAAAAGAATTACTATTAGGGATCCTCAACTAATAAATTTAAGAAATTCTTTGCGAAAAATAATAATACAAGCTGTAAGCGAAAGAATTAAATATTTATTAGATAAAAGTAGACAGATAAGGAAAAGTAAAAAAATGGATTCGGAAATAACAAAACAGCTAAGAGATATAAATAGACAAGTTAATGAACTTAGTAGAAGCTTGCAAGTTTCAATATGCGAATGTGCTGCATGTGCTAGGAGTGATACTGATATGATTTTTCATCCACGCTGGAAGGCGTGGTATTGTCCAGATTATTATGATGCTTCCATAAAATACAAGCCACCGCCACATGAAAGTGAATTTGATGATAATTGAAAATTCTCTCTCTATATTTACCTCCCTCCCCCGTGATGCCCCCTCCTAAAAAAGTAAGCTTTAAAATTAGAAAATCTTGATATATCCCTTTCCCCTGAAATCCTCATTGTAGGACTTGTGTTATAGTATTCTTTTTCAAATTTGAAGACAACTAATATTTAAAATAGTTTTTTTAATTTATCCAGAACTTCTTTAAAGACTCCAAATGAAAGATTAAATTTAATTTCAGTAATATCATCACCAGAGTTAATAAATTCTTCAATATGTATATAGTTTCGAGTAGAATTTATAAATTGAAGATGAGTTTTATCTGAATTGGAGATGATCCCATCTCCTTTAGCCCTATTGATCAAATCCTCAGCTTTATTTTCTTTAATCATAATTTTTTTTCGCCTGTATTAAAAATATATTTTCCGGATTTAATGATTTCCCATAAAAGACTTCTCTTATATACTTCTTTGGTAATTTTCTTCTGTTCGTTCACATTAAAGGATTCTATTCATCTTTTCTTCTCTAAAATAGGTGTTAGTGTTTTAAAATGTTCCCAAAATAATTTCTTTTTCTCAGATTTGTATAATTCTGAAAATTTAACACCTTTTCTTGCTCCTTCAAGAATATAAATGAATAAGTTGTCGATTTTGCCCTTCATTTAATGGTTTGATTGAAAGATCAAGTTCTTTAAATACCTTTAATTGATCTTTATAATCCATTGTTTTAAGCATATTCCATAACTCATCCACGGTAAGATTCTTCAATACTGTTTTATTTTGGAAATAAATCAGTACTATACTAATCTGTATTGTACTATTTTCAATAGTGATAACATGTTAGGGATTTATGTTTGTTCAAGTGATATATAGACTGATATTTATATTAAGCTCTATTCTTTTAATATCTACTGGAATCTATTTAATCGCGAGATATATTACATAAAAAGATTAAAATTTTTCTTAATTTGCTTTAGTATTAAGACTATTATTAATTATTTTTAAATTAAAAGAAAAAAAAAGAGTTAAAAATATAGTAAGCTAACGTGAAATTGCCCTATATCAATCCTATGGCAATCTTCATATCGGCTTGTGTTACTTTCTTTCTGCCGGAGTGTTTAGCGATATCTAACGCGCAACCAGTTAATGTTTTAGCATATTCTTCTAAATAATCCATCAATTTATCAACTGCAGCACGACTTACGATTTCAGCTCCGGCTTTTTTCATTAGAGCCCTAAGAGGACTCCATGCAAATGCAGCCATTTTTTATTCCTCCACAAACTATTGTTTAATTAATAATTTTTTAATTTTTAAAGTGTAATTAAATTTAAATTAGTATTCCTAATATATAAATGTGTTGGTTCATCTTAGTTAATCTGATAAATGTGATCAATCAAATACGGTCGACAAAAAAAATTGATGAAAAAAATTAACAAATTTTTTACTAGTGAATTCAGATATTTAGAAATGATCAAATTTTGTTATCAAATGATATGATCATTACTAATTCAATTGATCATTCATCATCGATAGGTGAAATATATCTGCCTTATTATCAAGAAATTTCTAGGAGATAAAAATTTAGCTTATTTAGTAAAATTAATTTCTGTATAAAGATGAAACGTAGTATTTTAATTGAACTTTTAAATAAAAATGATAATATAAAAAAGTTATTTAGAGGTTTATATTTTTCAAAATTATGAGTACCTAGGCAAATAACTCAAGATATTGTCCTGCAATTCCAAAGAAATCTAAATCATCTAATTTTTCAAAATCTCTCTTAAAATATAAAATTACATCACCCTCAGAATTAAGAATCTGTTCTTTATCTTTTTTAAACTCGAAAATAAGTCTATTATCAAGTGAAGAGTAAATCTTTCCATCTTCGAGCCATCCCTGTTTTTCTCCCTCATTCCAAGTTATATCTCGATTTTCTGTAAGAATTAAAAGAGTATAACCTGATTTATCCTTAAATTCATTATTCTCTATATAACCTAATAATTTACTTTTCTTATTCAAATATTTCTTCCCATCTATATATCCTTCAAGCTTATCTTTTTTATTTAATACTTCTATCATAAAATGCACCCCAAATTAAGTATTATGTTATTGATTTGACTATTAAAGTAATTAAAATATAATTTTATTAAAATATTTTTGATTAACAAATAGTATTGAATTATACAATTGTCTTTTGTTCAGTTGAATATCTTTCAAACAAAATTTCTGTCAAAACTTCAAATGCTTTTTCTACATTTTGCCCTGTTTTTGAAGATAATTCCGCAAATGAGGCAAGATTATATTTCCTTGCCGATAGTATTCCATCATCTCTTAACACGGCTCTAAATTCATCCAAATCGAGTTTTGAACCAATTAACATTATGGGTATATCACCTACATGCTCTCTGATGATTGACGTCCAATCTGGTAGATGGTCGAGAGTAGTAGAATTTGTTATATCATAAAGAAAGAAAGCACCATTAGCACCCTTACAATATTGATGAAGAAGAAATCTGAATCGCTCTTCTCCTCCAAAATCCCATATTTGAAGTTTAACTTTTTTATCTTTAAAATTAGTAGTTTTTGAATAAAAATCAACACCAATAGTTAATTTGAGGTCTTCTAAAAAAAATCCAGAGATATATCTTATTGTAAGTGAGGTCTTACCAACGCTAGCATCACCTAGCATCAATATTTTATAGGTAAAATCATAATCGGTCATTACTTATTATTCAAATTAGAAATTGGAGTTGATTTTTTTACAATATTTATATTTATTATGTTATTTTATAGATTTAAATTTAAAATATTAATATACCAAGTATTAATTAAATTTTGTTTAATTTAAAGTTATTATTTTAAAATGAAATATTACTCATATTATAATGATTAAAATATTGAAAATAGAATGAGCAATTGAGACAGGGATTATTGAATAATCAAAATATATAAAAATAAAAGATAACAAAAGTCCAATACTAAAATAATATCCGAAAAAAGTAATCATGGTTGTAATTGGCACTAAAAAGGGAGGAACATGGTAAAGTGTAAAAAATATTGACGAGAATATAAAGGCATATCTTAATCTCATTTTATTTTTAAATTTGTTTATTAAAAATGCTCGGAAGAAGGCTTCTTCACAAATTCCAATAATCAAAATTTGTAAAACAATGATTATCATTACTTGAATTATACTCGGTTGAATTGGTTGGGTTGAAATTGCTCCTGCATCACCATGTTGCACGAAAGTCGTTCCGAATATGAAATTAACAATAATATCTCTGAAAAAGTAAATAATTAAACCACCAGTTGCAAAAAGTAAAATACCAATTCCAATACCAGTGAAGATTTTTAATAGATTTACTATCAATGAATCTTGATTTTTTTTAAAACCCATCTCAGTTAGTTCTTCTCTAACTCCTTTTTTCTCAATTTTTCCAGCGATAAATGCTGGTAAAATGACGAATAAAATTTCAAGAGATGATAACCCAATTAAAATCCATGGGTTTCTTCCAATTTGGATGGACATTTATCTGAGATATATATGTTCTTAAAACTTCAAGAAATCAAAAAATTAAATATCTCATTATTATTATTTTTATCCTATTTTTAAATACTCTAAATGACAATTGAGAATAATTCGTTAAAGTCTAATAGTAAACATACAAATTATTTGTTAAAAGAAAAAGAAAATTTATCTTATACAAGTTTTACAAAAGAACAAATTCTACTAAAATATCTAAAAGCTATCGCGAATGAATATATTGAGCTTGAAAAAGTAAAAACTGAATTTATAGAAATAATAATAAAAAATCTCGATGATTTAGATTTTTCGGGATTAATTAATTATTCTAAATATTATATTAAAGAATCTTTTTTAAAACAACAAGTTAAATCCTCAAATATTAGAGGATTAAATGTCGTTAGTGTAGATGGAAGTTCAGTTGTTAAAAAATTTATGAATGTGGACTTTTCATTTCTAAAAGCTATAGCAGTAAAATATTTATTTTACAAAAATCACTCAGCAAATATTACATATTTTCCGGACTTAAATGGATTTAATAATTATACTGTGCAGGGAAATTATTTGAATCGTGATGACACCGCAATTGAAGCTAAGATCTCAATGGACATGAAATTCATGGAAATTAATTTACTTAACAACATGATTAATAGATATACTGATATCGATATTGTGATTATCGACGGTTCAATTGTCATTATGCCTATTAATTTACTTTTCTCCAAAGATCCTGAAATATCTAAGAATTATGATTTATTATTAAAAGAGTATCATAATTTATATTTAACCTGTAAAGAAAAAGGAATTATATTAATTGGTTCAATTAAAGATACAAGAACTTCTGCTTTAACACATTTATTAAGTGAATCTATCCAATTATTATTACCCAATAAATCAAATTTAAATGATTTTATTAAAATTAATTACAGAGATATAATGAATTATTTCTCTGATTTAGATTTATTTAATCGATTATTAAAAAAAGCTGAAAGAAGTTGTATTTTTAATTGTAAAAGAGAAATCGATAAAATTAGAGATACTGGAATAAAAAAAGAAATTCCATACTATTTTCCTCTTTCATTTTATGCTTTTTATCTTAAAACTGCTTTCTATGATACGCCATGCAGAATTGAATTTTTTATGAATGAAAAACATTCTCTTAAAAAAGCCTCGGAAAAAGCTGATTTAATTTCTTCAATATTGTTACCAATTTCAAGCTTAAATGAGCATTATGGATTGCCTATCCCACAAATTGAAGCTCATAGAAGAGCTGTTTTTAAGAAAAGTGAAATAAATCTTTTATTTAATAATTTAACTAGGACTTTAAATAAATATGGAATATCATTATTAGGTAAGAGAAGAAATAGAAGACCGTTTTAATATTTCCTTAAAGTTAACCTATTTAAAATGATATCTTCAAAAAAAATATGTTTTTTATTCAAAATCTCATTTTCATACCCTTTTTGCTTTAATATATAGTTAAAATCATTTAAATTAGTTCTACTTGAATTAATAAAATATATATAGCACTTATGGTGTAAATTGAGAAACTGTCTTGCTTGTTCAATAAATTTAAGAACTAGTTCGTAGCCTTTTATACCGCCATTCCAGCTATAATCGATATTTAATTCTCTCTCTTTCTCATTGAGATCATCCAGAGATGGTAAATATGGAGGATTGAAAATAATTATATCAAAGGTATTTTTCAAATTTAAAGGAAATGATTTAAATAGATCTGATTTTATAAATGTTATTTTTTTTTTAATGCCATTTAATTTTTCATTTAACTTGACACAAATTAAAGCTTCTTCTAAAATATCAGAAGCATAAATCTTAGGATTAAAATTAACGAAATTTTGTGTAATTAATTGAAAAAATATTGCTATAATACCTGTTCCAGTCCCTAAATCTAATATGTTTTTAATATATTTAATGTTTATTCCGTCAAAGTATTTTTCATTTACAGATTCTTTGAAATAATCAATTAATAGATAAGTATCCTCAGATGGAGGATATACATTCTCAAAATCATATTCTATTATTGGATCAGGGAAAGAATTGATCTTAATCACTATTTTTTTTTAAGTTATAGAAATTGAAAACTAATTTACTTAATTCTATTAATTCTTCTATTTTATAGCTAAAAATTTTGTAATTATTAAATTTTTTTTTTTTAAGAATCTGTAAAATTTCTTTTTTATCCAATTTACTTATTCCATTTTGTTTTAAAAATAATTCAATTGCATTTACAATATTTTTATTCTTGTAAGGCATAATTCCAGCTAAAAACTTTAAGTAGAATTTCTTTCCATCATCTTTTAATAAAAATTGGTTTATTTGGGCTTTAGGTGCTGTGTTTATCAAAGCAAGATCGATTTTTGGAACTGGATAAAAAGAATTCCGAGGAATTGTGAATTTTGAAATTGGTTTCATAAAAGAATTAAAACTAATCGTAATTCTAGAATATTTTTTATAATCTCCTTCGAAAAATATTCTATCAGCAATATTTTTTTCTATTATTAGGATTCCTTGAGGAGGTTTTTCTTTAAAAAAAATTCTTTCAAAAATTGGACCAGTTATTTTGTAAGGAATATTAGAAACAACTTTATTATTAAAAGGAATGTCCACTTTTAAGATATCTCCATTTGTGATCTCAATATTTCTATGATTTGAGAATTTTTCTGAAATATATTTACAAAGAATAGGATCAATTTCAATAGCATATACTTTTTTCGCCTTCTCAATTAATCTCTCTGTTAAGGCTCCCAAACCTGGGCCGATCTCTAATATTATATCATCCTTTTTAATATGCGACTCTGAAATAACCTTGTTTAAAGTGTTATTATCAACAAGGAAATTTTGCCCTAAATGTCTTTTAGGTCTTAAATTTAACCTTTTGAGAATTAGTCTTACATCTTTATATGTCATTCTATTTATTCATATTTTTGGGTTTTGCTAAAAAGATAGTATTTTGCATCCCTTTGAAGTTCTTTAATAATTCTTTGGGTAATCAACTTAGCAGGGTTTGATATACTTGTTCTATCTGCAATATCTTGAAAAGTTGTAAATTTTTGTTTCTCTCTTGCCTCCAGAATCTCCCACATATGCTTCTGTCCTATACCGGGCAGCAGTTTTAAAGCGTGCATTCTAGGAGTAATCGAAGTAGAATTATTGAAGAAATTTATAAATTCTTCCTCATATTTTAATACTTGTTTTTCAAGAATTGACTGGATTAAAGCTTTTGAGGTATTAGTTAAATCGTTATAATCAATTTTTTTTAAAACATCTCTTAATTTTACTTCCCTCAGGAAAGCTTCATAAGTTTTCTGTTCTTGTACCTTTATATCAGAATTTTTATTAACTTTAACTTCATATAGTACAAAATCAGGAAAAGTAAGTACTTGAGCTAAAGGAGTTTTTGCCCAACTTGGCCTATCTTCCTCTGGATGACCATGTAGTAATAAATCTAGGATTACTACATCTCGAAACTTCTTTATGAATTGCTTTTTCTCTCTTGGACGACCTCGATAGGGTTTTCTTCGAGCTGTCCTTCTGTATTGGTCTCTTCTTTCCATAATAACTTTTTGTTTTAATTTTTACTTTTCCGTTTACCATACTAAAAATTTTTTTTAACTTTTTTAACTTAATATTGAGAGAGTATTCATTAAAATTTAAAACAACATAGATTTATAAATTCTTCGGATTTCATAACTTAGTGTAAAAATTTCTTATCTGTGAAGATTTTAGTTATGATGTTTTGATATCTTCGATCTGGTAAAGAATCTCTTGTAATTGATCGTCATTTAAAGTTTTTCCATTATAAGACTTCTCAAAAATCATCCGCAATTCTGGAACAGATTGAGGATCAATATTTACAACGTTTATAGCATAATTTTCTTCAATATCATATTTATCCACTAAAAATTTTATAATTTTAATCGCGATTTTTGTTGGTATCTTAGAAAATTTATTTACGTAATTATAAGTTATTTCTTGAAAATGCGACATATCCTCTTCGGAATCAATTTCTAATATCTTTTCCTTTACATTTTCCATAATATCTTTTACTTCAGGTATAGAAACTATTTTTTCATCAACTTTTCGTCCAGACATTAAATTACCCTCATCTTTATTCTTTTGCTTTAGCAGAGATTCTATTCAACCTTAAGTGCTCTTTTCCAATTATTAATGTTTTCATAGATTTACCTAACTTTACTTCCACTAAATAACAACGCCCTCTTTGTCCCGTTATTGTGCCAGTACGCCCGTGGAATCTGGAATGTGGCATTCCACGGCTATGAACAGATGGATCAGTTATTATATCAACTTTATCGTTAATTTTATAATCAATTAAATATTTTTCAATACTTCCAAGTCCTCGTTTACGGACATTTTTTCTGTGCTTTTGGCGAGTTTTTTTCCTATAGCCCCTATGCTTGACCAAATTACCCAAATCGTGTTTTTAATTGGTAATATGAAAATAAATCAATTGATTTAGTAGAATTATGAATAATTGTTTATTTATTTTTTGATTTTATTTGAATGTTTTATTTAGTATCAATCTTAGATTGAGATTTCTAGTACATCTAATTCTATAAAAATTAATGGTATTTTAAAAACCTCTGAAAAAGACGGAGATGTTCGCCCTTGATCACCATTAATAAGCTCTTTAATATAAGTACCCCCTTGTGTTTCAATAGTAAATTCAAATAAATTTGATTTAATATATTTTCCCGTTATTTTATAGATAATTTTTTTTCTAACCTTATCAACACGACGATGAGAAACTCTAATTGGTGTTCTTTGATGTATTTTTTGATTTTCAAAGATCGTTTTCAATTTTCTTAGTTTTTCTTCAAAAAATTCTTTAGTAATCCTATTTTGCACTTGGACCACTGCTTTATATGTTTTTTTTGTATTTTTTGATTCGGCTTTAAGTTTAATTACTTCTTTCTTATTACTATATTTTAAATTTGAAACTTTTACTTTTTTTTTAAGAGATTTATTAATTATTTTTTCTATATATACTAAATTTAAGTTCCTAACTTTTGGATTTCTTAATTCAAGAATGAATGGCCTTCCAGTACCTAGCATCCTTACATCAATATCTTCTCTTCCAGCACCATGAAATTTAGAATCAGTAGCTTCCGATTCCTTAACAAATTCAGGACTAATTAATTCTTCTATACTAGTTAAATATTGCTTTCCAGTGAAATCACATTGTTCACATCCTTTTCCCAGACAATTTTTGCAGAACCAATGAGTTTGTGGGATTCCTCTTATCAATTTATTATATCTCCCGTAAATAAAAAGCGATTTAATTATTATATCTATCTTAAAAGAATCAAAACTTAAAGAATATATAATTAAAATATCCGGGTTATTAAATTCGGGAGTTTTTTTTAACATAACCATTAATTTTTTTCCAATTTTACGATTGAAATGACTTTTAAAAGCTTCTGCTTCTAAGAGCTTAAATTCTGTCTTAAATTTATCTTCGTTATTAATTATCTGTGAATCCGGACTTGAACCGACCAAGAAATTATTAAATTCAATCCCCTTAAGTTTAACCTTCACTTTATTTATATAATTATCAATATTGGAAAATATATCATGACATATGTAGCAAGCTTGATATGGGTGTTTCTCTGAATACTCAATTCCCTCATTTTCCAGAACTTTTTGAGCAGGTAAAAAATGAGCGTTTTCAGCTAGAATTTTTAAATATTTCAATGCTTCTGCTTGTTGATCATCACCATTGGATAAATATTTACGATGGTTTTCCATAGTTAATGAAAGTAATAATGAATATCCTCTTTTTTTATTCGTTGTACTTGTACCTAGTAAAGAAAACATACGTCCTACACAATGGAGACAAATATAGTACTTCGAATAAATTTCAAGAACTTTATGGAAGATCATCATTATTAAAAATTAATTATTCACTGCTTATTGATTTTATTCAAGCAAAGATTAGTCTTTAAAAAAACTTTAAAACAAAATAAAAAAAAAATTATTAATTTAAATTTTAATTTACTTCTTTTCCCATTCATAATCTAATTGGACAAATTTCCTCGTATAGAAATAAGAAATAAGCAATATAACTGACACAATTGGTCCGAATATAAGTAATCCAATTGAGAATGAATATGGTTCTGGAACATAATCTCTTGTTAAATCAGGTAAAGACAATATAGCTCCAATAAAAAAAGCTCCACCTGCTTGAAATAGGTTAAGAATTATAGAAGGAAATCCTGAATATATTCCCGCTTTTAATTCTCCCGTTAATTTTTCATCATCTTCTGCAACATCAGCATAGACAATATATGGGAACAAATACCAACCTCCCAAGATAGCACCAATCCCTACAATGAATATTATTCCCAGAATTAAGAAATTATCCATTGGTAGAAATCCTAAAAGGGTAATTGGAAGAAATATTACGGCAAGAAGAAACACATATAGCAGAGTTCGTTTTTTACCTATTTTTTGAATTGCTCTTCTCCAAAGATATAAAAATATGAAAATTGTTAGTAGCAACGAAACTGCCGCAATAATGTAATCAGTATCACTCAAATTTAAAGCATCATCAAGATATTTTAACATAGCGGTTGTTATCATAGACCAACCAAGACCTGATATACCTACCATTAGAACAATTAACATAAAATTTTTATTTTTAACAATAGTTTTTAGATTTTCAATAAGATTTGATTCTATTTTGTAATGTGGCTCTATTGGCATTTTAAAAGCAATTATATAAAACAATACGATGGTCATAATTCCGAAAATTATTATTGGAATACTTAGATCTAATGGAATAGAGATATTTAGATCAGCAACTGCTTTTAAATCATCTATATAACTCGTTAGAATAATTAAAGAAAAAAGTGCCATAATTCCATTCCCTATGTAATTAAATGTGTTTTGAAATTGAGAAACTTTAGGTCTTTCTTCTACTGGGAATTCTTCTGCCATCCACGCTTGGTAGGGGGTAGTAACAGAATAAGAAAACCTAAATAGAACCTCCCATACTAACATCCATGTAAATAGGATTTTTTTATCATTAAGGTCAATCATAAAGCCAGGTAACAATAAGAAAATGGTGGCCATTCCTAAGATTGGAGCAAATATTATGATATATGGTTTTCTGCGTCCCCAACGTGTATATTTAGCATCACTAAGCCATCCAAATAAAAACTGGGACAGGGCAATAGTTAAATAGCCCATACTAATTATGAAACCAGCTTGAAATGGAGGTAATCTATAACCGGAAGTATAGAGAGTGAATAAAGCCCATCCTTCGATACCAAGCACGATTGAAGTTCCTAATCTTGGTGATCCAAAGAGAGTTTTTTTAAAATTACTAGTTCTTTCTCTCACTATCTCATCTGATTCACTCATTCTAATTCACAATTTAAGTATTTAATACATTTTTGATAAATTTTGTTTAAATATAGATTAACAATGAACTTATATAAAAGTTTATCAAATTTAAGTATTTAAGCAAGAACTTAACAAAAAAAGAAATAGTAATTAAACTTTTAAAAAACTCTTTTAGTCCTCTTCTTCATCCCAACCGAGATCTTTTAATATAGAATCTATCGCTCCAGATTCTTCTTCTAAAATAAATTCCGTGTCATATTCAGTGGCTTCATACGCCGAGTCAAAATCAGGAGGGGCCAATTCTTCAAATGAAGGTAATTTATCGAGAGGAGGCATTTTTTCTCTAATTGCTCTTTCTTGGGATACCGGTTCTTCTTCAATTTCCATTGGAGTATAATCTTCAAGTGGAACTGGAGGTACTTCATCATTATACACTTTAAATTGAGTTTGATCTTCTGATATTAAAGTTTCAGGTACATCAGTGGGCATTTCTTCGGTTATATGCTTAACTTCTTTATCAAAATCTAACCCAACCGATTTTGGAATTGTTACTATATGATCTATGCTTTCTGCTTCTAATTCCTCGAATTCAGCCCCTTCTTTTTCCCAATCATCCAAGAACCCTAATAAACCGTTTAATGCTTCCTTATCCTGTTCAACTGAAGGAATTTTTAGAAATTTTGGTTCTTCTTCCACTTGTTCAGGTTTTATTTTCTCAACTTCCGGTTCTTCTAAGGAAAGTGTCATTTCAGTTTCTTTATCTCCAGATAGTAATCTATTTAATTTCCTAGCTAATTCGCGTAAATATCCTAGATAAAATCCAATTCTATAACTTTTTCTTAATCCCCCAAATACAATATATTCATCATTAATTGCCATCAATATACTATATCCTGATTTATTATGTAGTATAATTTCTGTTAATGCACCATGAATTGTCGCTTGGTTTAATCGTAATCCTAAATCAATAAGTGCAGTACTAGAGGCAGAAGTTGCATCAGCATCTAATTCTGATGAAACAGCACTAGCAACCTTCATTCCTACTCTAGATAAAACGGCAAGATTTTCTAAATCTGTTTTCTCTTCTTCTTCTTTTAAAACAAACATCATTTTTTTTCTGAGATCTTCTGCGATTGATGACATTTTTACCTTCACTAAATTAATATCCTATTGAAAAGTATTATTTTTTATGATTTTATGTATTAATAGCAAGTTTATTTTAATATATTTTATCACTATTTCATTTTAAAAACTCATTTAAATTCATTTGAGTTGTTTGAGATTTTTCTAGCTTTTTAAAAGAATACCCCGATAAATCTGTTATAATTATTTTTATTTTATCGACTACATCCTCAACAGTTAAGTTTTCTGTTTCTATTTTGAAAACATTTTGTTTTTTTAATAAAAATTGATTATAATAAGAAAGAATTTTGATAAGGTATTCTTTATCAGCTTCATTCCATTCTAATCTAATTGCTTCAATTGATCCTCTTTGAATTATACGTCGTAAAATTGTATTTGGGTTGGCATATAAATAAATTATATAATCCTCTTTCCATTTGATAGAATTATATGTGTCTAAAATAAGCTTATAGTCTTTTTCTTTTAAATTTAAACTTTTGGAGTATATTAATACGCATAGAGGTGTTCTGTCTAAAATCATTACTCTACCATTATATCTATTATCGTAATTCACGATACTTTGATTTCTTTTAATGATTTGTTGAAGAAAATGAAGTTCACTTCTAAATCCAATTTGTTTGTTTGAAGAACCAAAGGGAAAAGGTGGATTTTTTATATATCTTTCGGGGAAAAATTTAAATTTATTATTATCTATAACCATTTTTTTAAGAAGATTAAATACAGAGGTTTTACCAACTCCATGTGCTCCTGCAATAGAGATTATAATATTATCTTTACTGGTTCTATTTCTATAAATTCTTTTGTTCAATCTTTTTTACTCCAAATTGCGAAGATTATATCCTAATAGGTATAGTTATGGTTTTAAATAATAACACTAGAGATTATTAATTTTTTTATTATTAAAATTTTATATTTAAGGGATAATGAAAGATATATTTAAATAAACAGAAAAATAATAAACAGAAAATTGAAAAAAATACTCGCTATGATTGTATTATACAAATTTCCATTTATCTCATATAATATACCTAGGACTATGAATATTATGAAATTTACAAAAAAAAAGACCAAACCAGTAGGGTAAGTATATAATGACCATACAGCTGAATAAATTAAAGCAATTATCAAAACTACTACTAAATCATTTTTAAATCTTTCTTTTAAGGCATTATGTAGAACACCTCTAAATACAACTTCTACTGAAAAACTTCCTATACTTAAAAGGATCATAAGTATTATAATCATTAAAATATCTGTATTTTGAATAACATCATTTTGCGTGCTGATACTCTCCTTTAACTCAAAAAAGTCTAAACCAGCCTTAGATAAAAACTCAATGTAATAACCGGTTAAAAAATTGATAATTAATAAACAACCTCCCCCTAAAATCCCCACAATTATCGCTATTATAACCTGCTTGTTAGATTCTGAAAAAAATCCTAATTTCTTATAACTATGTTTTTTAGAATAGATATACCATAAAGGATATATACCAAATAATAACTCTGGAATTTGGTTTAAAAGAATAAGGTAAATATTAATTTCAGGTGTATCGGATTCTGTTTGAAAAGCTATTGCCATGACCAATAGAAAATAAACGATAACTAAGATATAGACACAAGTTCCAAAGACATTAATACCTTCCTTCAAATTCCAAGTATCTTTTTTTAATATAAATTTTTGTTCAAGTTCTAATTTTTTATTAGTAAAAATTAAACTTGGCTTCTTTTGAATTGCTGCTTTTTTTTGTTCCGAAATTTTCTCTAATACACTATTACATATTGGACATTGATCTAAAACACTAGAAGTAATTATTGAACCACAACCAGAACATTTTCGGGTAATCTGTATTTTTTCACCACCAATCGGACGTCCTAAAATTTGCTGTTTATCTTGTTTTTTTTCAGGTTTTATTTTCAAAACTAACTTCCCACAATTAGGGCAATAAGTTCTTCCCTTTTCTATATATTTTCCACAAAAGACGCAATACTGGACTCTCTTCTCGTTATCTTCAGGCATTATTCACTGTAATCAGAAAGATTAAATCAACAATAAAATCTAATAACAATATTTTTACTTGATTTTATTTTGTAAAATATATTAACTAAGAATTATATAATTTATGTTTATATATTAAATAACTAAAAGGAGTAAAGGAAGGAGAGAAGTAACCAAAATTGTAAAAAAAAATTTTTAAAAAACGAATTCATGAAATATTAGAGAAATATAATGATAAAAGTGTTCTAATCATTGATGAAATGTCTAACTTTTTTGGACAAGAATCCTTAGGAGTACTAAAAGTACGTGGAAATGGGGTTTTAGTTCTCACAGAAGAAGAATTATTCTTTGAGATGTGGAAACCTAGGAAGGAATTATTAATTCCTATTGTTTCTATCATTGAAATTACAAATTCAAAATCACATATGCATAGATCTGTGTTTAGACCACTTTTAAAAGTAATATTTAAGAATGAGAATAATGAAGTTGATTCAGCTGCTTGGTATGTATGCAATTTAGATCATTGGAATGAAATATTAAATAAATTAATCAATAAATAAGCTTCCAATTATTCGTTATTCTTTTTCTTAGTATGTATTTTCTTTTTAGTTATATTATATAATTCCATTAACAATAATCCTTGATAATATGTGATTGAGTCAAAATAACCCTCTCCTAAATCAGACTTGCCTGCGTAAACTAAAGCAATTTGAGCATTAAGCGCCGCTTTCATTATAAGTTCTACGCCTTTATATATTAAATTAGGACTCCACATCCCTTTTTCTGGATTTGCCCACCAAGTAGGACAAGAATGAAGACATTTATCATAGAACCACCGTGCTGTTGTATAATAATGTTCAATTTCCCAATTTTGTGTTACATCGAGATCATCTACTAAATTAATAAGATTATTCATACTTAACATGATTTTCCAATAATATTTATGAATGTTATTCTCAGGATGATTCCATAAAGGATAAGGAATACCCAATTTTATATCCTCAATAGTTGTACTCCAACTCGATTCATTTGGGACGATTCTCTCCTCTGCGATCGGAAAATATTTATCCAAATCTGAAATAAATACTATTTCAATATCATTATTCTCATTAATAATTTCCAAAGTTTTACCTAAAAATGTCTTCTCGTAATTTTTTATGTGATGTCCGAATGTTTCACCATCCATAGCCGTAATTATATAAGTATTATTTTTATAATCCTGTTTTTTGTCTTTATACATAATATTTAATTCCTTAACGAATTCCTTAGTACTAATTGATTTAAAAGCAATTTTGTTACTCAAGATTTCATCTCTAAAAAAAAGCTGTAACCCATTTGGAGATTTATATATCCTATCATATGGCCACTCAATAGGACAAGCAATTCCACTTACTATTACCCATTTATAACCTAAATCTCGTATGAATTTAGCAACTTTCGAATTAATTGACATTTCAGGAGGAAAAAATCCTTTTCTCTCCCATCTTCCAAACTCTTTTCTATTAATTTCTTCATTCATTTGTATCTGATGTTGAGCTTCCTTTCTAGGTATTAAAGGAAGTATCGGGTGAAATTTTGCGGTTCCAAGAATTTCTATTTTATTTTCTGAAACTAAATTCTTTATTAAATCCATAGTATCACCTAATTCATATTCATAAAGCAATTCAATAAGAACACCATTAATATTTAAGCAAAATTTGGCATTTTCATGTTCTTCAATAATGGAAAATAAAGGTTTGTAACATTCTTTATCAATTGTTTTTAAAATTTCGATCTCTTGGTTTGGTGGTTGATAAACATGAATAAGAGGTGCCCAATAAGTGACCAATTAATTACACCTTTTTTTAAATAATTGTAATTTAATTTTCTATATAAGTAAATATTTATTTTTCAAGAATTGTTTCTTTTATTGCTGTGCCAAAATGAGTGGCGCCAGGTCCGATATGGACTAATACTTCATCTCCAACCTTAATATCTACAACGGATTTAGCATTACCGTTAATATCGATTAAACGTATAGTTTCTGCATTTTGACATATACAATAAATTGGAATTGTTACAGCTCCTTTTGATACTTCTAATTCAAATCTGAGCATTGGACGAGTTTCGATTTTAACTCTTCCGACTGAAACAATTCTCGTGAAACCCTTTGAATTGACAATTAAAATTTTATCACCGCCTTGTAATTCGCTTAAATATTTAGTATGATATATCTTCTCGGGATCAGTATTAGGTACTAAAATATAGGCGGATACATCTCCAGCATTAACTCTAAACGGTCTGGAAGCTACGAATTGTGTTTCAAAAACCTCAGCATGAATTAAGCAAAAACCTTTAGCTGTACTTCCAACGAGAAGTCCCTCCCCGGGATGAAGGAGAGACGTTGTATCAACACACACTCGATCGCTTTCTGGTATATTATTGATATTAATGACTCTTGCTGCTGTTAAATCGATTTTGAATGAGGTAAATAATAACTTTTTTAATTCAACCAACTCATTTACATTATTAGGCTTAATTAAAATTCCATCAACACCAATTTCAAGTGTCTTTAACATTAATTCAGCTTCTTTAACATTCTCCACTTCAGCAATCAATTCTGTTTCATGGGAATGCATTTCTGCTA
The DNA here is from genome assembly GCA_016839585.1 of Promethearchaeota archaeon. Lineage (GTDB taxonomy): Archaea > Asgardarchaeota > Lokiarchaeia > Sigyniarchaeales > SOKP01 > Loki-b32. The sequence goes on along the minus strand of JAEOTZ010000072.1, from coordinate 4,289 downwards.
TAAGATTTTCAAATGGAATAATTTTCCAATTTCTTGTAGAAATAATAATCAGATCTATTTTCCCTGTTTTCGAGAGTTCTACTACTTCTCTCTCATCTTCCTTTGATTTTAATTTTTTATAAAAACCTATATTTTCTCCAGAAATTTTTCTTTCTGCTAATTTCTTTTGTAATTCTTCTTTATTTTCATAGATCGTATATTTAGCAGGTACTTCAAGATCTTTTGTGAAAATAGTAATACGCTCAATTCCCTTGAACTCAGAAAAAGTAGACTGAGTAACCAGAAAATTTAGAAAATTTTTATTAAATGCCTCTTGAACTAATTCCTTGAAACTGCTACTTCTAGTTTCAAAGTTTATTATAATTTTTTTCATTATTTTTCAAAATTCGGTCTATGAAAACTTTTTTGATGAGAATTCTTTTATTATATTATATTAAATAATATTAAATTTTTAAGCTAGAAAAATCATATATTTCATAAAATAGATAATATTATGATTTAATTATGAATTAATTATGAAACTCTGGAGTTGAGATGCTTATAGGACTCAAGAAAAAATTATTCCCCCGGAAAAGTAAAGAAAAAGATGATTTAGTCTCTAAAGCAAAAGGTCATATTCATAGATTGAATGTAATGAATAAAAATTATAGCCGACGTGCTGAGATTAATCGTAAAAATGCCAAAATTGCATTGAAACGTGGAGAAAAAGATCGTGCGAAGAATTATCTTATTCAATACAAGGCTTATCAAGCCAAGGTTGATAGATCCAATAATATTAGAGCAAAAATCGAAAGACAAATTCAAGCAATAGAAGAGGGTGTTTTAATATCGAAAACTGGTGATATATTTGGAGGGATAAGAGATGAATTGGAATATATTGCCACTAAAGCTTCCCCTGCTAAAGTTGCTGAAATCGCAGAAGATTCTGAAGCATATGTAGCAGAAATTGAAGAAGCAGCAGATATTTTAGCGGGAGATCCTGAGATAGATCTTGCAATTGATGTTACAGAAGAATTAAATCAATTGGAAACGGAAATACTCCTTGATCAAGGAGGTACAATGCCCAAAGTTCCCGCAGATGATTTACAATACATTCCTGAATACGAAGAACTTGAAGAAGAAGAGATGAAATCAAAAGAAAAACTTAAGGATGAGATCGATAAACTACGCAAAGAATTACAAGGCTAAGTCAGTGATTTTAAACAAAACTTTATTATGAAATTAATTAAATCTAAAATAATTTTATTCGAAATTCTTTTGGTACAATAATCGATTTGAAGCTTATTATATTATCATTTAGCTGGGTTATAATAAAATTCAAGTGAAGTATCTTTTTTTATCAAAATTTCTATTATTTTTCTTTATCGCCTCGATTTCTTCTAATTCTTCTTTTAAAGATTCACTTTTCTTTTCAATTAAATATATTTCTTTTTGTAGATTCTTAAAAGTTCTAAAATAATCAATCTCTGAAATAATTCCTTGATCAAATTTTGCATCAAGTGTTTTTAATGTTTCTTTTAGACTATATTTATCTTTATTTAATTCAAATAAATTTTCACGTTTTTCTTTATCGAGTTTAAATATTTTCCTATTACTTTTATAAGTATTTTCTGTTGGAAGATTCTCTGGATCAAATAAATCAGATAAATGATTTCTATTATAATCTGTATAATCAAATATCGGATTGGAATAACGATTTGTAGATGCTGTGTTATAGAATTCAGGATTCATGAAATTCGGGTGGTCTGGAGTTGGGAGATTAAATTTTTGTGCCTGCCCTAATTTCCTCATCAAAAGATTTTTATGTCCGAAATCAGAAAACTCATCATTATATAAGTTTACATTTTGAGGGCGATAGTTTTGAAATCTATTAGGATTATGAAGATCCTGAATAAAATATTCGTTTACATCTTGGTTAGATGCTAAATACTGATGTAAAGGGTTTGAATAATAACTCAGATCTTCGGGTAATTGAGTATCTGGACTTCTCACATAAGACGGATAAGTAAAACCTGGATAAATTTTTAAATTTTCTGGAAAAAAGTTGCTCTTTAGATTAGTTAAAAATTGTTTTTTAGGCCACAATTGCTGTAAATTTTGGTTTTGATGATATGGATATTGATGATGATTTTGATTAGGATGATAATGTATTAGACTGTCTTGGTAGTTAATGCGTTGAGCTAATCCTTTATTATAATTACTTATATTTTCAAATCCTTTATTGTATTGACATTTTAAGCTAAAGAAGGAGTTGATACTTTCTTCAATAAAATTTATCAAATCATTTAACTCAATATCAATGTTTTGAAGTTGTTTAGTTGATTTGTTATCTATAATAGTAGATTCATCAAAGGTTCTTGCTAAAAGTATGTATTCAATTACTCTTGAAATAGCATTAGGAGGAAGAGTAAATTCGTATTTTCCATATTCAAATTCTAAATATAATTTTTTGAATAATTTACCTTTTTCTCTAATCCGAGTTAAATCACGAACTGGCGCTTTAAAAGTTAACTCTTGCTTTTTTTTTCCTACTCCATACTTATGAAGAAATGAGAGATCTAAATTGGATATAAATAAAATGCCCTTATTTTTCTTGAATTTATCTTGAGTATTTAATCCATTAATCAATTTTGCATAAATAGCATAGACTGGTTTCTCATTTTCTGCTAAACTTAGATATTTTTTATAAGTTGAAAAATAAAAGCTGATTCTGTCAATGAAGTTCAGATTCTTTTCAAAAGGAACCATGCTTTCATTGAAAGTTTTAACATTAGTATTAATGAACTCATTGATTGAATTATAATTTCTCAATAGATTTTCCAAAATCCCTTCAATTATAGTCAAATTAGAATTAGGTTGAGAAAAGATATCAAAAAAATACTCTTTATTCTGATCTAATTGGTGGAAATGGTGATTTGTTTTTTCATATAAAGTATTTTTTATATAGATAAATAATTTAAAAAGAGCTAATAAATCTGATTCCATTTTAGGGAAATGATAGCATTTAATGGGGGGATCTCTGGCTCTATAAATATCTTGGCGAAGTTTATATAATTTTTTCAATATTTCATTAATAGGGTTAATGAATAAACGTATATCTTTAATTGTTTCTAAATATTTCTTCTCTAATTCTTCTTTTTTTTCATAAATATTTATTATTTGATGTGAATTACATTTTGGGCACGATTTTAAAACTTGATTTACTTTGACAACATTTTCTTTACCACAATCTCTGCATACTTTCTTTTTTTCAGAATCTAAAGTTTCAATATTTCTAGACTTACAATCTTGACAGATAAAAAACTCGAATTTATTCTCATTTAAGCAATCAGAACAACAAGATGTACCACACTCTTGGCAATAATAAGCTATTTTAACATATTTATGACAAAATCGGCACATTTGTTCTGACATTTTTATTATAAAACCCAGCCTAATAATATGAAAAAATCTTAAATAAACTATTAATCAAAAAAGAAGTATTATCTCATCATCAAAAATAAGTATAATATTGATGTAATACCTATAAAAAGTCAAGAATAATTAATTAAGAACGTAAGTTTGACTATTTTATAAATTTTGAAAACAAGTTAAATGATATTCATATTATTTTAAATAGTGTTTTAACAACTTTATTTAATAATTCTAACTTTAGTACCAAGTGCTTGTCCTGGGACACCTGCTTTTTTAAAATGGGCTCTTACAGCACCACTATTTCCATGAGCTCGTGTTATTAAGCCCCTTAAATCTTTACCAGTAGGGGTAGTCCAGATTACTGTTCTTCCTATCAATTTATTCGCTTCTTTTCTAGTTTCAATATTTGGAAATATTAAAATACAGTGTTTAGGATGAATTGTATGGCGCCCTCTCCTATAATTGGAGATAACTCCTTCCAACCCCAATAATTCTATTTTATTTGATGCCATTTAATAAAACCCATTGATAAGCTTTTATTATCTATTTTTTGTAAAATATTCCAAAACTATTAAGTTTTTTCAATTACAATGCAGTTTTTAAGAAAAGTAAAATAACTTACTGGAATCTTTTGATTATAATAACTCGAAAGATTTTTCCCAAGCTTCTAAATTTATTGATTCTATTTCATTATCAAAATCATCTTCGGATATTTTACCTTCATGAGTAATTAATTCATTTACTTTTGAAATAAGCTCATTTTCTATATTTATTAGCTCATTTTTCTTACTAAATAGTTTATGGGATGCATTTTTACACCATACCCAGTCAAGATTAATTTTTTTATAAGGTCCAGGCTTATAATGTTTTTTTTC